>DATLFI010000200.1:0-32303 GCA_035524895.1 Thermoanaerobaculia bacterium
CAGCGGCGACTGCGGAGCTGCTCTCGCGGCGGCTGGGGCTGGTCGACGACTGGTTCGACGGTTTCCACGCCTTCAACCTGCTGCTCGGCGCGCTGTTCGTCCCGGTGTGGTTCCGATTCCTGCTGCGCCATCTCGGCGAGACCGAGGCACTGCTGGGGGTGCTCCTGCCGTTCACCGCGCCGCGCATCGTGGTCGAGCTGCTCGCGAACACCAAGGACTTTCCGCTGATGGTGTTGTTCGCGCTCAGCGCCGTGCTGTTCTTCGACGCGTGGCAGCGCGGTTCGCTCGCCGGGATGGTCGGTGCCGGAGTGCTCGGCGGCGCCGCACTGGCAACCAAGGCCAATGCGCTCTTCCTGCCGCCGATCCTGCTCCTCGTCGTGCTCGCGGCGCGGCCACCTGACCCGTTCACGCAGCGGCGCGATCGCCTGCGCCTCGCGCGCGCGCTGGTCGCGGCCGCGGTCGCGGGAGCGGCGGTGTTCCTGGCGTCCTGGCCGTACCTTTGGGCGGCGCCGGTCGAGCGCCTGACGCGGCACTTCGAGTACATCGCCGGACAGGTCGGTCAGGTGCGACCCGAGAGCCTGCTCTCGCCGCTGCTGGCGGTGCTCTACACCACACCGATCCCGTGGCTCGTGCTCGCAGCGCTCGGCCTGGTGCCGGCGGTGCGCGGCGCGCTGCGTCGCGAAGCCCTGCCGCTGCTCGTGCTCGCGTGGGTCGCGGTGACGCTCGGCCGGATGTACCTGCCCGGCGCGGTCAACTTCGACGGCGTGCGGCACTTTCTCGAGCTGTTTCCGGCGCTCGCGATCCTCGGCGCGATGGGCGGCGCCTATGCGGTGCGCCTGCTGGACCGCGTGCGGTCGCGCTGGCCCGCGATCCGAGCGCCCGAGCGACGCGCCCAGCGGCTGCTCGCCGTGACCGTGTTGCTGGTCGCGATCGTTCCTCAGGCGTGGGCGACGGTGCGCTCGCACCCGCACCAGATCGCCTATTGGAACGCCCTTGTCGGCGGCACTTCGGGCGCCTTCGCGCGCGGTCTCCCGCAAGCCGGCGACTACTGGGCGCTCGGCTACCGGCAGGGGCTGGCGTGGCTGGCAGAGCACGCCGAGCCCAACTCCTTTCTCGCCGTGCCGGTGGTCGAGCACGCGGTGCTCGCGGTGGCGCAGACCCGCCTGCGCTCCGACATCGGTCTGCTCCACACCTCGGTGCCGGTGACGCCCGAGATCCCGCCCGACGTGGTCGATCGCGTCCGCCGACTCGGTCGCGAGCGCGTGGTCTATGTCATGTTCACCATCCGCGAGGACTGGACCAACGAGCTGATCGAGGACTGTCGCGCGCGCCTGTCGCCGATCGCCGAGTGGTCGCTCGATGGGGCGCCGTTGGTGCAGATCTATCGCTACAGGTGAGTCATGAGCGCCCCCCGCCGCCTGCGCCAGCGCGCCGAGGAGCTGCGGCGCGAGATCCGCCGCCACGAGCACCTCTACTACCAGCTCGGCCAGCCCGAGGTCCCGGACTTCGAGTTCGACGCGCTGCTCGAGGAGCTTCGCCGGCTCGAGGAGCAGCATTCCGAGCTGCGCGCCGCCGACAGCCCGACCCAGCGCGTCGGCGGCGAGCCGCTCGAGGGCTTCCGGCAGGTCGCCCACGACCCGCCGATGCTCTCGCTCGACAACACTTACAGCGACGACGAGCTCGCCGAGTGGTTCGGGCGCCTCGACCGGCTGCGCAGCGGCGCCGCGGCGCGCGCGCCGCTCGACGTCGTAACCGAGCTCAAGGTCGACGGCGTGTCGATCTCGCTGTGGTACGAGGCGGGCGTGCTGGTACAGGCGGCGACGCGCGGCAACGGGCGCGTGGGCGATGACGTCACCGAGAACGTGCGCACCATCCGCAACGTGCCGCTGCGGCTCTCCGACGAGGAGTACGAGGTGCCGTCGAAGCTCCTCGTGCGCGGCGAGGCCTACCTGCCGCGGCCGACCTTCGTGAAGCTCAACGAGGAGCGCAAACGCGCGGGCGAGCCGCTCTACGTCAACCCCCGCAACACCGTCGCCGGCACCATCCGGCTGCTCGACAGCGCCGAAGTGGCGCGCCGGAGGCTCCTCGCGATCGTGTACGACCTGGTCGAGCCGCGCGCCGCCGACACCCACGCCGAGCACCTCGAGCGGCTCGCTGCGTGGGGGCTGCCGGTGGGTCCGGCCTGGCAACGAGCGCGTGGCATCGACGAGGTGCGCGCCTACCTCGAGAGGTGGCGCGAGAAGCGGCGCACTCTCGACTTCGACACCGACGGTGTGGTGGTCAAGGTCGACTCGCTCGACCTGCGGCGCCGCTTCGGCTCCACCTCGAAGGCGCCACGCTGGGCGGTGGCGTACAAGTTCGAGACCGAGCAGGTCGAGACGCGCGTGCTCGCGATCCACGCGCAAGTCGGCCGCACCGGAGCGCTGACCCCGGTGGCAGAGCTCGAGCCGGTGTTCGTGGCCGGCACCACGGTCAAACGCGCGACGCTCCACAACTACGAGGACCTCGAGCGCAAGGACGTGCGCGTGGGCGACTTCGTCGTGATCGAGAAGGGCGGCGAGATCATCCCCAAGGTGGTGGCGGTACGCGCCGAGCGGCGCAGCAAGAAGCACCCACCGCCGCCATTCGTGCCGCCCGAGAAGTGCCCGGTGTGCGGCCACGCGGTGGCCCGCCTAGGAGACGAGGTGGCGCTGCGCTGCGTCAACGCCGGCTGCCCGGCGGTGGTGCGCGAGTCGATTCGCCACTTCGTGACCCGCAACGCCATGGACATCGAGGGGCTCGGCGAGAAGTTGATCGACCAGCTCCTCGAGGCTGGCCTGATCCACGACTACGCCTCGCTCTTCGACCTGCCCGCCAAGGACGCTGCGCTCCGCGAGCTACCTGGCTGGGGCGATCTCTCCGCCCGCAACCTGCTCGAGCAGCTCGAGCGCAGCAAGCAGCGCCCGCTGGGTGCATTGATCTTCGCGCTCGGCATCCGCTTCGTCGGCGAGCGCGTCGCCTCGTTGCTGGCGCGCCACTTCCAGACCCTCGATGTGCTCGCTGCCGCGACCGAGGAAGAGCTCGTGGCGGTGGAGGAAGTCGGCCCCAAGGTCGCGGCGAGCCTCCGTCAGTTCTTCGCCGACCGCAGCAACCGCGACCGCGTCGCGCGACTGGCGGCCGCTGGCGTCTCGATGCGCGCCACCGCCGACGAGGCGGCGCCCGAGGCGGCGCCCGCTCCCGGCGACAACCCGTTCGCCGGCAAGACCGTGGTCCTGACCGGAACCCTCGAGCGCTTCACCCGCGACGAGGCCAAGAAGCATCTAGAACGCCTCGGCGCGCGCGTCGTGGGATCGGTGTCGAAGAAGACCGACTACGTCGTCGCAGGCGAGGAGGCCGGCAGCAAGCTCGACAAGGCGCGCGAGCTCGGGGTCGAGGTGCTCGACGAGGTGCGGTTCGTGGAGTTGCTGGGCGAGGTGTGAGGGGGCTCGTGCTCCAGCGGGCTAAGGAACGGCCGCGAGCGCAACAGTCTCGACGCTCCGGAGGCCCAGCGGCGGCAGCCACTGCTCCTTGGTCGCCAGGAGCCGGAGGGGGAAGCCTTCGCAGGCGCCCGGCGCCAGAAGATCGGGGTCGGCCGGGTCGACACGGGTGAGGTGAGGCAGACCGAACAGGCACGGGGACGCGCTGTGCTTGGAGCACTGGAGCTCGAGCCGGCCTCCGACCGAGAGGTCGATGCGCTCCCGCCAGGCGTTCCACGACCCCGCCGTTGCCTCGAGCTTCGCGACGGACTCGAGCGCCGAGGCCGGACCAGCGTGGATCGTGCCGTTGGCCGCGCCCGCGTCGCCCGCGAAAGCCACGAAGAAGTACGGCCTCGCCGGTTGCCGTTGCGGCTCGATCTCGACAGCGCGTCGCTCGCCCTGCTGGAGCCGCAGTGCGGGAAGTGCGTGGCCACCGACCCCGACGACCTCCACGATGGCGCCTTGATCGACGAGCGCGGGCAGCAGGTCTTCGATCACCTCGCCGCGGGGCTGCAGGGCGCTCCGGCGGTAGACCATCATCGGTATGACGGCGGTCTGGAGTCGCTCGAGCCGATACTCGGCGTGGAAGCGGCTCGCGTCTCCGACCAGCGGCCGGGTGAGGCTCTCGGCCTGCGTCTTGAGCATCAACAGGTCCGGCGCGAGTGTGTGCCGTGTCTCCTCGAGGCGACCGGAGCGCACAGCATCGAGCGGAGCCTGGAGGGTGACCAGACCGAGGATGTCGAGGACCGCGGCGCGCTGCAGGTGATAGCCGAGATAGCCGACCTCGAAGGCGGCCAGGCTCGTTCCCGGCGGATGGCGGTCCGCGAGCTGCGCCACACCACAGTGGACGACGTTGCGCGCATCGGGCATGCGCAGCGCCAGGACCCGCGGAGCGCCCACCCACAGCCCGGCGAGGAGCAGGATCGAGACCGCGGCCGTGAACGGTCGCAGGAGGGCGCGTCCTCGTCCGGCGTGCGCAAGGCCGGCGCCGAGCGCGAGCGAGCACAGCAGCACCAGAGTGAGCAGGCCGGGGAAGGTGTACCAGCCGTAGTACGGAATCTCGAGCCCGACGTCGAGAACGAGGTGGAGCGGGCCCCACAGCGCGAGCGCCGTGAGGAACGGCGCACGTCGAAAGCGGCGCGAAGCCACGAACCACAGCGCGCCGGCAACGGCGAGCGCTGCCCACCAGGTCCCACGGCCGTCGAGCAGCGCATCGTAGTCCCGGATGGCCTCGCGAACGAAGCTCCAGCCGCCTTGCCAGAACTCGAAGGGGCTATCGGCCTGGGCGCGCTTGGCGGCGAGCGTGCGCGGCAGGACGGAGCCCGCGGCCGTCCAGATCGCGAGCAGCCACGCCGAGAGAGTCGCGGCCGGTATCACGGCGACCTTCAGGGCGCCGCGAGCTCCGGTACGAAAGCCGTGCACCGAAACTGCGGCCGTTGCCAACAGCGGTGCGACGAGGACGAGCTCGGTGCGTAAAGCCAGGGCGAGCGCGAGCAGCGTGCCGGCCAGGACGTGCCTGCCGCCTTGCCACGCCCAGGCGCTCACGACCACGCAGGCTACACCCATCGCGACCTCGCTTCCCTTCAACTGCCAGAGCAGTGGGTGCGCGATCCACAGAACGCCCGCGATCGCCCCTGCGATCGGCAATCCCTCGTGCTCGCCGAGAGCGCGCAAGGCGAGGGCCAGCGCGAGAGCGAAGAACGCGGTCAAGAGGCTGGCGAGCTGCGGGATGGGCAGCGGCGCCATTCGCGTGAGCCCGGCCAGCAGCACGGCGAGCCCGGGCGACGACGTGCCGAGGACCGGCTCGCCGTTCCACGTGAGGCCTCTGCCCTCCGCCAGGTTACGAGCGAACGTGTACGTGATGTAACCGTCGTCGTAGGTCCAGGGCCACATCGTCCAGCTCATGAGGACGACGAGTGCGACGTAGAGCGCGATCGTCCAGCGGCGCGCGGGGCTGGCGCTCTGCCTCTCGTCGTCGCCGAGTGGGGGAAGCGACGAGCGCCCCGTCGCCTCGCTCTCGACCGCCTTGCCCAGCCGCTGGCTGCCACCTGGGGCGTCGGTGTACACGAGGGGAGTGTAGTGCGCCCCTGGGTGGCGCGGCCTTCGGGCGACTCAGTGGATGCGACTCAGTGCACGCAGGGTTGTGGTCCGAGAGCCTGCAGCTCGGGCCACAGCCGGTTCGGCGGCAAGCGCTCCAGGAGCGGGGCGACCTCGGCGAGGGTGGTCGCGTCGTCGAAGCGGTACTCCTGCCCGCGGTAGCGCGCCACCAGGGTCAGGGCGTGGCCGTGCCGCAGGTGCGCTTCCGCCCTCTCTACGAACGCATAAGGCGCGAAGCCAGCGGAGAAGAGGAACAACGAGCGGTCGCTGCGGTCGTCGGGCGGCACCAGGATCCGAGCGACGTCGACATGCACGAAGGGGTCGCGGTCGTGCACGCGCACCCACGAGGGTACCGCCATGCTGTTCCAGCGAAGATCGTCGGCTCGCAGGTTGCTCAGCATGGCGAAGCTGAAGTGGTGCTTCAGGCCGAGGTAGGGAGAGAGGCCGTTGATCGCGAGGACCACCGCCATGCCGACGAGCACGACGCGAAAGGCGCGGCCTGACGGCAGATCGAGCCCAGCCGCGACCGAGGCACCCAGTGGCTCGCGCGGCACGGACTTGGCACCTTCGTGCTGTGCGTCGGTTTGGGCCAGCGTCGAAGACGTCGCCGCTGACGTCGGCTCGGGCGCGGCGCGACCGGTTGATCTCTTCCGGCGGAGCCGAGGTCGACGCCTGGTGTCGAGCCATCGATGCAGGTCGTCGGAGAGGGCGCCGAGCGCCGCGAGCGACAGGTACATGGCGACTACGAGGTAGAGCGCGAACTGCGGCCAAGGCCGCGTCGCCGGACCGTGGTACGCCGCCGGGACGAGCAGCAGGATCGCGAGTGTGCCGGCTGCGAGCAGGTAGAGCCTCTTGCCGCGAAGGGCAAAGCACCGGGCACTCCCGGTATCCCGAAGAAATGCCGGCGCCGCGCTCAGCACCACCGCGGTGAAGACCGTGGGGCCCACCATCGCGAGCCCCGTGGTGAAGCCGACCGTGAAGAGCATGCCGAGCGGCCAGTAGAGCAGCAGCAACAGCGCCATCGCCGCCTCGCTGAGAACGACGTCGATCGGATCGACGAGCAGCGCTGGGAGCGCGGCAGGTGTGTGCCACCATTGCGGCAGGGTCTGCGAGAGGATCGTGGAGCAGGAGAGCTGCGGGTCGAAGAAGTCGGTGTTGATCTTGTGGAGCGTGGCGAAGCCGACTGCGCTCAGAAACACCAGCCGATAGCACCAGATCAAGGCGCGCGTCAGGTCCTCCTCGCGATCGCGGCCTCCCACCACCAGGCAGAGCACGAGCGATCCGAGGGGAAGGGCCACGAAGATCGGGAGCTCGGCGGCAGGGAAGGAGAGCCGCGAGTCGGTGCCCGCGGCGGTACGCCACAGCAGCGACGACGTCACCAAGCTGGTCGCCAGAAACAGGATGGGTCGAGGCCCGAAGACGACCAGCAACAGCGCGCACACGCCCAGCGCGAGGTGCAGGGGCGACGCACGGTCGAGATAGCTCGACAGGCGACCAGCGCCGTAGAGCAGCAGGTGCTCCTGCAGGATCGCCCACGCAAAGAGCAGCCACACGAGGACCACGCGCCCATCACCGACCCGGCGTAGCGAGCCCGCGAGGTCGATCAACACTCGCTCTCGTGAGTCCTGGCTCCGCCGCCCCGACCAGGATCGGGCCCGTCGGCCTCGAGTCTCACTCGACAGCGACGACGCGAATCACCTGGCACAGCCCGGGATCGGCGAGCGTGCGATGCTCGCCGTCGCCGATCTGGAGCGCCAAGCGATGCTCGCCAGGCGTCAACGTGACTTCGATCGTCGACGAGCCATCTCCGAAGTGGATCCACGGATCGGCGGTCGGGATGACCACGCCCGCCGGCAGGCAATCGGTGTCGAGGCCGATGTGGTAGTGGCCGGCGCCGTGGTGGATGGCACCGTCGGCCACCGGCTCGATGGTGAAGTTCTCGGCCGCGAACTGGAGCTGCACGGTCAGCGGCACGGTGGCACCGTCTTCCAGGCCCACGAAGTAGACGCGAGGCGCTCCGGCGTCATGGGTGCCGTGGTCGGTCGCCGCTGCCTCCGGGGAAGCGGCGTCGGGGGTGGGCGCCTCTTCCTTGGGGGCGCAGGACCAGGAGAACAACAGCGCTCCCGTGAGAAGGAACGCGGGGACGTGGGCGGGGATGGTGCGAAGCCTGCTCATGGGACGCCTCTCCTCAGGATGGTCGGTGGGACAGATGTTCAGCCTACCAGGGCGCGGTAGGGAAGGCGGATGGCGAGCGCTGGACCGCTTGGCGCCCCGCTGTCCTTGACCGTTCCCTTCCGCCGATGTCACAGTTCCGGGGTCATCCGGGCTCCTATTGCCCAAGAGTGCGCGTTTCCACGGACACGATTCCGGGGGCTCGCGCGCGGGCGCTCGGTGGCCCGGTCGCCCCGGCTCGCGCCGAGGTACGGAGCCTCCGGCGCGCTGCTGCAAGAAGGGGCGCGAGCCGGCCGAAACAGGCGAGGCCGGTTCTCAGTCTCACTCTCGCGGACCGAGCGGGAACGCCTCCCGCCCCAACGAAAATCGAAAGGGCAACGAGTGCCAGCAGGAAAGAACCCACTCTCCCCGCGTCTCGCCGCTGTGATCGTCCTCGCGCTGGTCGCCTCGGCGGCGGGCGCCCAGCCGAAGTCGAGCGGCGACATCCCCAGGCTGTCTGACAGGAAGCCAGATTTCAACGGAATCTGGCAGGCTCTGAACACGGCCCACTACGACCTCGAGCCCCACATGGCGCGTCACGCCATGGCCCTGCGCGAGGGTCCACACGGGCCGTTGCCGGCGCCAGAAGTGCTCGCTCTTGGTGCGGTCGGCTCTGTTCCGGGCGGCATGGGGGTGGTCGAGGGCGGCAAGATCCCCTACAAGCCCGAGGCGCTCGAGAAGAAGCTCGAGAACCAGAAGCACTGGCTCGAGCGCGACCCGGAAATCAAATGCTTCCTGCCGGGAATACCGCGGGCGACCTACATGCCTTTCCCGTTCCAGATATTCCAGAACGAGCACTCGATGGTCATGGCCTACGAGTACGCCGGCGCGGTGCGCGAGGTCTACATGAAGGACCCTGGGCCAGCACCGGTGGACTCCTGGATGGGGCAGTCAGCGGGCCGCTGGGATGGCGACACCCTGGTGATCGAGGTGACCGGGCATCTCGACTCGACGTGGTTCGACCGCTCGGGGAACTGGCACAGCGACCAGCTCAAAGTCACCGAGCACTACCGCTACCTGACTCCGGATCACATCCAGTACGAGGCCACGATCGAGGACCCGGTCGTGTTCACCCAGCCCTGGAAGATCAGCATGCCGCTCTACCGCCGGGTGGAGCCCAACGCGCGCCTGATGGACTTCAAGTGCGTCGAGTTCGTGGAGGAGCTCATGTACGGCGAGTGGCGACGGAATCCGCTCAGCCGCTGATCGGCTGGCCGGCAGAATCAGATGTACGAGTACGCTCGTCACGAAGGCAGACTACGCGCTCGGGAACATTCTGCTCGGCGCGCGACTTGTAGAAGAAGAGGTTTTGGCAGCCAAGACGGGCGGAACCACGGGTGGTCCGCAGCCGTGAACGACCCTCACGGCGGCATGCTCGTAAGAGCCCAAGGCCTGGCAGCCCCATTCGCGATCCATTACACGACGTAAGCGATCCCAGTAACCAGTCACAGAGGTCTAGGTTCCATGCGCACCAGAACGAAAGTGCTTCTCGCCGGCTGTGTCCTGTCCCTCGTCGCTGCAGTGCCGGTGCTCGCGCACCACGCCTTCGGCGCCGAGTTCGACCCGAATCGACCGCTTCTCCTCAAGGGACCGGTGGTCAAGGTGGAGTGGGTCAACCCCCACACCTGGATCCATATGGAGGTGACCACGGAGGAAGGCGCCAAGGAAGTGTGGATGGTCGAGGGCGGCACTCCGAACACCCTGCTCCGCCGTGGGCTGAACCGCGACACGATCAAGCCCGGCACCTTCATCATCGTGGACGGCTACCAGTCCAAGGATCGCTCCAACCGGGCGAACGGGAGGGACGTGACGCTCTCCGACGGCAGCAAGTTCTTCATGGGCTCGTCCGGCACCGGCGCCCCCCGCGACGGGCGCGACACTACCGAGCCGCCGCGTCCCCCGGGCCGCCGCCGCTAAGAGCCTCGCTAGCCACGGACGGCCGGGCCCCGCCCCGGCCGTCTGCTCTTGACGCGGCCTCCCCGTGCTCCTGACGGGCCTCCCCGTGCTCCTGACGGGCCTCCCCGGCTCGCACCGTGGTCTCCTTCGGCTGGAGCCGCCCCGCGTCGGTGCGTCCCGGCCCCGCGTCCCGTCGCTGCGCGGTCGCCTTGCCGGCGCTCCTCAACCTGAGAAGCCGATCCAGCGGCCTCCCCAGCCGACGGCGCCCCAGAGCAGTAGCGACACGACCGCGACCAAGCGGCCCCAGAACGGGCCCACGCGTGCCGGATCTGCGTTCGCGACCCTGTTGCGCACCGCGAAGGTGAACGGGATCGCGAGAGCCAGGCAGATGATCTTGATGCGGAACGGATAGCTGTAGTAGCACTTCACCGCCTCGGACAGGAACAGCAGCACGCCCGAGACCACCATCACGGCGAGGGCGGCGATGAACCAGGGTCGCAGGCTGCGCATGAGCATGGCGACCGGTTGCGACCGAAAGGCGAAGCCGAGCAGCCTCAGGTCCACCGCAAGGATCGTCCCTCCCAGCAGCGCGAAGGCGACGAGGTGGAACGCCTCGATGACGGGAAACTGCCACAGCGAAGCGCGCACGGTTTCGCCGAGGTACGTCGTCTCGCACCACTCGAAGAAAGGCAGCAAGCTCATTCGGCCTCCACGCAGCCGGCAGCCCAGTTGACCCAGCCTGGCTGCGGCTGGCGATCGCAGTCGAACCAGTTGTATGCGATCATGCGGCCCGCGAAGATGATCAGGGCCCAGAGCGCCAGCGAGGCGAATCCAGCGAGCCGTGCGCGGCGCGGCGGTTTGCCCTGGAGGTCCCAATCGGTGACGCGCCGCCAGATGCCGTAGTGAAACAGGAAGACGTTGAGGCCGGCGAGCAGCAGCAGGATCACCTTGAGGCGGAAGAAGACGTTCTGGTAGCTGCGGATCGGGATGGCGTAGAACAGCATCGCCCCGGTGACCGTCATCACCACGAAGCCGGCGATCATCCACGGCATCGAGCGCCGCATCATCTCGGTGACCGGGATCTTCGTCAGGGCGAGACCCGCCAGACGCAGGTCGAGCAACGCTGCAAAACCCACGAACAGGGTCAGGGTCCAGACGTGGAAGGACTCGGTGAGCGGATACATGTGGAACGACTCGCGCAGCGCGACACTGCCGCGAGTCTCGGACAGCCACTCGACGAAGGGGAGAAGGGACATCGATGCGCTCTTTCGCAGGTTCGGAGAGTCAGTCAGTGTCCGAGGCGTGGGGGGGCATTCTAACGGCCCGCAGCCCGAGTGGTAGCGCCCTTGCGAACGTCGACGCGAACGTCGACCCGCTGGTGGGTGACTACGACGTCGGATCCTGATCCTGGCCCTCTTCGCGGGTCCCTCGCCACGCTCGGCCAAGTCCCCTCGTGGCGTGACGTCTCAACCGGCGAAGCGCCGGCGCGATGCTGGTGGTGCTGAGGGCGAGCCCGCCGAGCAGCAACAGGATCACGACCACGTCCCACAGCGGGCGGCGCGCGTAGAGTCCCGGGAAGTCCCAACGGTGGAGTGCGCGGTAGAGCCAGCGGTCGAGCCGGCTGCTGCGGTCTTCGCGACGCAGGAGCAGACCGCGGCCAGGGTCGAGGTAGAGCCAGGTGCGTCGCGCGTCGTCGAAGCGGACACGCAGCACGGGTAGCGGCAGCTCGCCGGCGCGGTCGTAGTAGTAGGCGTCGTAGCTCGTGAGCAGGGTCGCGTCCTCCGCTCGCGCGTCGGGCATGGCCAGGGCTGCCGCCGCGAGCAGCGTCGGCTCGTCGAGACCTGGTGGAACGCGCGACGGTTCGAGGACAGAAACCAGCGCATGCTCGAGCGGCAGCACGGTGGACAGGAACTCCGATGGCTCGCGATCGATCCTGCGGGCGCGCGGCTCGCCCGGGGGCGAAGGCCGGTACGCGAGGAGGAACGGCTGCCCCTGGAACTGAACGGCCTCGACCTCCCGCGGGTGGAACGAGCTCGCCAGGTGCCCGACCGCCGCGCGCAGGCGATCCGGATCGAGCGCTTCGAGCCGCAGTGGCCCCCCGGCCACCGCCTCGCGCTGCGCTCTGCTGGGCGCGGTGCTGGTGTGCCAGTCGAGCGGATCGAGCGAGAGGCCGCCGCTGAGGACCCATCCGAAGGTGACCAATCCGAACACGAGCCCGGCGTAGTGATGCCAGCGCAACGAGCCCGTGTAGGGCGACCGGACCGGCTGGCCGCGCCGGAACGCGCTCGAGATCCGGGTCGCCGAGCGTTCGGGGAACGCCACCGCGGCGTTCGATCCGGAGCTCCGATCGCAGAGCGCGGTGTCCTGCTGCCCGCGGAGCAAGAGCCGCGAAATTCCGACCGTGAGACCGGAGAGAGCCAGCAGGCAACCGGCGAACGACGCCGCGATCAGGCAGTCGAGCCAGAGCTCGCCGTGCCGTCGTAGAGGCGTGAAGTAGATCCAGTGCGTCACCGGGCCGAGGTAGGCCCAGAAGCGATGGCCGCGAGTCGTGCGCAGCACCACCTCCGCGGTGCGATCCGAGACATAGAACATCGTGCGCTCGCGATCGCCGCAGGCGATCCGATGGAGCGGAAGCAGGGCGCGCAGCTGCAGTGTCCATTGATCCGGCGCGGACAGGAACCGGTCGTGGCGCATCGTCGCCGCGCACGAGGGTGCGAAGCTCGAAGCAACCTGCAGCGCCTGGTGGTCGCGTAGTCCCAGGACCACCTGCCCGTCGTCGGCGAGCACGGCGCTCCACGACCCGCTCTCGGCGAAGCGGTACACCGGCCTTTCGTCCAGCATCCCGATGCGAACGCGATCGGGTCGCAGGCCGGCAGCATGGGCCGCGTCAGCCGGGTGGACGCGCACCGCATCGAGGTCGAGCGGGGGGATCCGCGCCAGGCGCTCGACCGGGTCGAGCGCGGGCATCCGCACGTAGAGCATCACCAGCCCCGAGAAGAACCAGAGCACGAAGAGTGCGCCGCCGGCGATTCCCAGCCAGCGGTGCGCGAACGCGAGCGTCTTCGTCACGTGACCCACGATCCGACGTTACGACTGCCTCGGTGGTTCGGCGGATGCCGCCAGGGTGTCAGTACGCGAAGTCCGCTCTCCAGTACTGCGCGTGGCAGCCGGCGCAGGTGTCGTAGACCTTCTCGCCGATGTCGAAGATCGCGTCGGGATCGCGGGCATCGGCTGCCTGCAACGCCTCCTCGCTGGCATCGATCAGCGCTCTCGACCACGCCATCCAGTCTCCCTGATCCATCGCGCGGCGCTCCATCATCATCAGGTTGCCCGACTCGGCGAGTATCACCGCTGCGTTGCGCACGACTGTCCACTCCTCGTCGGTCTGCGGCTGGAACTCCTGGGTGCCTTCGAGTGTCATCTCGATGCGCACGGCGTCCCAGAGTGTGTCGGCGGCCGGATCGAGCATCGAGAGCATGAGCAGACGAACGCCGGCGACAGGCTTGAACGGCGGCGGCTCGGGCGGCTTCGAGCAGGCGGGAGCGAGCAGCAGCAGGGAAAGGGCTGCGAGCGGCGGCAGCAGGGAGTAGCGCATGAGGCTCCTGTCTTGGGAATGCTCGGGCTGCGAGCGCGAGTCGAGATCAGGGATACCGGCGTGGCGGTTGGAAGAACGTACCACCGTCGCAGGCTCCTCGCAGCGGTCTCCGGCGCCTCGAGCAAGGTCGGGCGACCTCCTGTGCCAAAATGACGCCCCCATGAGTGAACCGCCGACGGTAATCGTGATCGACGACGAGACAGGCTCTCGCGAGTCCATGGCGCTCGCCATCGAGCGCGCTGGGCTGCCGGTGAGGACGTTCGACGACGCCGAGGATGCGCTCGGGTACTTGGCGCGCGAGCCCAGCGTGCGCCTTGCCATCTGCGACCTGCGCATGCCTGGCACGGATGGGCTGGGATTCCTGCAAGCCGTGCGGGAGCGCGGCCACGATCTCAGCGTGATCCTGGTCACCGGTTTCGGCTCGATCGAGTCGGCGGTGCAAGCGATGCAGGTCGGTGCCGACGACTATCTGACCAAGCCGGTCGACCTCTACGAGCTGCGCAAGCGCGTCACCAACCTGCTCGAGAACCGCAGGCTAAAGGAGGAAGTCACCAACCTGCGGCAGATGCTCGACCTGCGGTTCGGCTTCGACAGCATCATCGGCCACGCAGCGCCGATGGAGAAGCTGTTCGAGCAGATGCGACAGGTGGCACCCACCAAGAGTACCGTCCTGATCATCGGTGAGAGCGGCACCGGCAAGGAGCTGGTGGCGAAGGCGCTCCACCACGCGTCGCCTCGCCGCAACGAACGGTTCCTGGCGATCAATTGCGGCGCCATCCCGAGCGACATCCTCGAGAGCGAGCTCTTCGGACACGAGCGCGGAGCCTTTACCGGCGCGGTCACCCGCAAGATCGGCAAGTTCGAGCTCGCGCACCAGGGAACGTTGTTCTTGGACGAGATCTCGGAGCTCTATCCGGAGCTCCAGGTCAAGCTGCTGCGCGTGCTGGAGGAGCGTCAGGTCATGCGCGTCGGCGGCAACGAGCTGATCGACGTCGACTTCCGCCTGATCGCAGCGACCAACCGCGACCTCGAACGCGAGGTCGACGAGGCGCGCTTCCGCGAGGACCTCTACTACCGGCTCAAGGTCGTCTCCCTGCGCATTCCGCCGCTGCGCGAGCGGCTGGCCGATCTGCCGGTGCTCGCCGAGCACTTCCTGCGCGCCTTCGCCGAGCGCGAGCGCAAGGACCCGATGCATCTCTCGAAGGACGCGCTCGGGATCCTCTCCAGCTACTCCTGGCCGGGCAACGTGCGCGAGCTGCGCAACGTCATCGAGTCCGCGGCGGTGTTCCACCCGGGGGGCGAGATCCGCCCGGAGGACCTGCCCACGGACTTCCGGCGCTCGGCCGCGCCCTCGTCGGTGCCCAGCCCGGTGCAGGCCTCGGCCGGTCCTCCCAAGACCATGGCCGAGATCGAGAGGCAGGCGATCCTAGAGACGCTCGAGCGTACCGAGGGCCGGCGCTCCGACGCCGCGCGCCTGCTCGGCATCGGACTGCGTACGCTGCAGCGCAAGCTCAAGGAGTATCGCGACCAGGGCTTCTACAACGAGTAGCGGGCACACCGCGCCGAGCCGATTCCCTTATGATCTCACGGCAGGACGCATCGATCCCACAACTTCCGTCCCTTCTAGCGTGTCATGGAGATTCCCGCCGAAGCCCTCGTCCACGACCAGATCCTCGGGCTCAAAGGAGCCCGCGGCAGCCTGCTGCGGATCTCGTCAGACGGCTACTACGAGCTCAACCTGCAGTTCGGCGAGCGCCAGCATCGCGTGATGCTGCCGGTGGCGACGACTGCCATCATCCAGAAGGACCCCGAGGAGCGCGTCGAGTCGGAGATGGAGATAGAGCGCTGACGCTCTAGGGGATGGCCGTTCAGCCGCGAATCTGACGCCGTCCCGCCGCGATAGCGGCCAACATTTCGCGCACTGCTTCGCCCATCCCGACCAGCACGGCGCGCGACACGATGGAGTGCCCGATGTTGAGCTCCTCCATCTCGACGACGCCTGCGACCGGACCGACGTTTTCCGTCGTCAGGCCGTGGCCCGCGTACACCCGTAGCCCAGCCGTGGCGCCGGCGCGCGCGGCACGCGAGATCGCCGCCAGCTCGCGTTGGACGTCGGCTCCCGGCCGGGTGTAGGCGTCGGTGTTGATCTCGAAACCCTCGACGTCGCGGAGACTGGCCAGGACCTCGATCTGCGATGGGACGGGATCCACGAACAGGGAGACGGCGATACCCGCTCGAGCCAGGTCGCTCGCTGCTACCTGGAGGCGCGAAGCGTGCGCCACGAGATCCAGGCCGCCCTCGGTCGTCACCTCCTCGGGCCGCTCCGGCACCAGCGTGACCTGGTGCGGCCGAACCACGAACGCGACGCCCAGCATCTCGTCGGTGGCGGCCAGCTCGAGGTTGAGCTTGCCGCGCACCGTGTCGCGCAGCTCTCGCAGGTCGGCGTCTTGCACGTGACGACGGTCGGCGCGCAGGTGCGCGGTGATGCCCGCAGCTCCAGCCTCCTCGGCGAGACGCGCGGCCTCGACCGGACGGGGATGGACGGCGCGCCGGGCCTGACGCACCGTCGCCACATGGTCGATGTTGACCTGGAGCGTGACGGCGCGGGCCGTTCCGGACACGCTGCCGGCGGCGTTCGCGGCGGCCGATGGGTCAGACATGCGTGGTCTCGATCCCCAGGCGCTGCTCGAAGAACGCCGTCAGCTCGGCGGCGAGCTGGTCGATCGTGGCGGCGTCCTGGCCCTCGATCATGACCCGCACGAGGGGCTCCGTGCCGCTGTAGCGCAGCACGAGCCGGCCGTCGTCGCCGAGCCGGTGCTCGACCCTCGCGACCAGCTCGCTCAGCCCGTCGACACTGGCAAACGCTGGCTTTGCGGTCACGCGCACGTTGCGGAGCACTTGCGGGAAGCGTTCGAAGCCATCGAACAGCCTGGAGGCCGGAACCGCGGCGCGACGGACGATGCCGGCTACCTGGAGGGCGGTCAAGAGCCCGTCGCCGGTGGTCGCGAGCCCGAGGTGCACCAGGTGCCCCGAGGGCTCGCCCCCGAGGATCAACCCTCGAGCGCGCAGCGTCTCGACTACTTGCCGGTCGCCGACGTCGCAGCGAACCACCTCGATGCCGTCTCGACGCAGGGCGTGCTCGAGTCCGAGGTTGCTCATCGAGGTGACGACGACGGCCGCCGGGGCGAGCAGGCCTGCCCGCGCGAGGTGGCGCGCCCAGAGGTACAGCAGATCGTCACCGTCGCGCACCGTGCCCTGGTCGTCGCAGGCGATCACCCGGTCGGCGTCACCATCGAACGCGAAACCGATGTCCAGGCCGTGCTCGCGCACGAGGCGCGCGAGATTCTCGGGCGAGGTCGAGCCGCAGCCGGCGTTGACGTTGCGGCCGTCGGGTCGGTCGCCAACGATCTGGACCGTGGCACCGAGCTGCTCGAACAGGCGGGCGGCGAGCGGCGTCGCGGCGCCGTTGCCCGCGTCGAGGCCCACCCGAAGACCGCCGAGCTGGAGGTTGGGATCGGTCGAGCTGCCGTTTTCGCGGCTCCGCGACAGCAGCTCCGCCGCGTAGGCTTCGCGCAGCTCCTCCTCGACCGCCAGCGCCTCGAATGCGTTCGCGTCGCGCGCGGGCATGTGGCGTGAGCCGTGGACACCAGCCTCGATCTGCAGTTCCGCTTCGTCCCCGAGCTTGAAGCCGTCGGTCGAGAGGATCTTGACGCCGTTGTCCGGATGCGGGTTGTGGCTCGCCGAGATCACCACTCCGGCGTCGGCCGAGAGGTGGCGCACCAGCCAGGCGACACCGGGGGTCGGTATGACGCCTGCCCACCGCACCACGCCGCCGCCAGCGCTCACCCCGGCCGCGATCCAGCGTGCGATCTCCTCGGTGCTCTCGCGGGTGTCGCCGCCGGCGACCACCAGGGGCTTGCGACCGTCAGGTGCCGAGAGGCTGCGAGTGAGCTCGTAGGCGACCTGCTCGATCAGGGCCCGCTCGAGGGGGTAGTAGCCGAAGCAGCCGCGGATGCCGTCCGTGCCGAAGAGCCGTTGCGGCACATCCTGGTCTTGCACCTGGACCGGTGCGACCACGCTCGTGCCTGTGAGCCGCGGATCGCCGGGAGACTTCATTCAGCGTGCTCCGCCCGACGGCCCCGCGGGCGTCGGGGTCATCATGTCGATGCGTACCGCGACCAGAGTGGGCTGGAGCACGCGCACGTAGGGGTCGTCGGAGCGCACCTCGACCTGCTCGGTGAACGTGAACGCATGGGTCTCGAGTCGAATCGGCTCGGTGTAGACGCGGCTGATCGTTTCGAGCCGCTGCTTCGGGCCTTCGACCAGTACCTGTGTCGGTGTGACCTCGTAGCCCTCGACCCGCGCTCCCGCCGAGGGCTCCCCCTGGAGGTCCGGCACCACCTCGAGGAGCCGTGTCTCGCGTTCGTCGATCAGAAGGCTCAGCGTGTTGGGCGAGAGCGTCGTGACCTCGACCCCTTCCGGCACGTTGACGTGCTCGGGGCGCAGGATCACTTCGTTGGGGCTCTGGAGTGAGGGCTCACTCGGAAAGGGGATCTGTAGGTCGACGTCCTGAGGGCCGAGCCGGCGCACGGCCTCGGCGCGCCCCCGGACACGCACCCGCACCTCGTGGTCGCGCTTGAGGATCAGGTAGCGCTGCGGAACCTGGTAGCCGAGGGTTGCGATGATCTCGCGCTCGATCATCGGCTCGCGGCGCTCCTCCAGGCGCGGCACGTACGAGACCACGAGCCACAGCACGACCGCGATGGTCAGAGCGAAGAGACGGAGCAGCCAGGTCTTCCCCGCGTTGGTCACGCGGCTGTCTCCGCCGGCGAGTCGCCCTCGCGACGCGCACGCCTCGTCTCCTCCCCCGGGGTCACGAGGTGGCGGTAGAGCATGCCGCGCAGGCCGCGAGCGTCCAGCCGCTCGTGCAGCTCGCCGTCGACCGCCACCGAGATGCGGCCGGTCTCCTCGGAGACCACCACAGCCAGGGCGTCGGTCTCCTCCGAGATGCCCAAGGCGGCACGGTGTCGGGTGCCAGAGCGCGTCGACAACGACGGATTGGACGACAGCGGCAGGAAGCACGCGGCGGCCGCGATGCGATCGTCTTCGACGATCACAGCGCCGTCGTGGAGCGGCGTGGTGGGATCGAAGATCGTGAGCAGGAGATCGTAGGAGACGACCGCGTCGAGCCGGATGCCGTTCTCGACGTACTCGCGCAGTCCCTGGAGTCGCTCGAGCACGATCAGGCCGCCGATGCGGCGTGACGCCAGCGTGGTGGCGGCGAGCACGATCTCCTGCAAGGACGCCTCGATTCGCTCTTGGTGACTGACACGCACCAGCGGGTTCTTACCGAAGGCGGTGAGAGCGCGACGTATCTCGTTCTGGAACAGCACGATGACGCCGAACGGGAGCAGGACGAAGAAGCCGTTCAGCACGTTCTGCAACGTGCGCAGGCCCAGATAGCGGGCGGCGGCGGCGACGCCGAACAGCACCAGGAGGCCGACCAGCACCTGCACTGCCCGCGTGCCGCGAATCAGCAGCAGCAGGTAGTAGACGATGAGGGTAACGGCAGCGACGTCGACGACGTCGCTCAAGGACAGGGTCTGGAGGATCTCCCGGTAGCTCACCCGCTACCTGGAGCTCTTGCTGCCGTGGAGCTCCCCGGGCTCGGAGCGCTCGGCATTACCGTCGGCGTCATCGGCCGTAGCCGAACGCGAGAGGCCGGCGGTGCGCTTCGAGCGTTCGAGGTCGGGTTCGGTTTCCCGGGTGCGGGCGGTGACCGGTTCGGGCGCGATGCCGCCGCTGGCCGGAGCGCGCTGGTCCTCGCGTGGCTTCTCTCGGCCCGCCGCGGCGGCCGGTCGCGGCACCAGGGTCGGCTTGCGCTTCGGACGCAGGTCCTCACCGGTCTTCTGCTCGATCAGGTCGTACACGTAGGCGCCGTCGACCGACTCGCGCTCGAGCAGGCCACGGGCGAGGCGCTCGAGCAGGTCGCGGTGCTCGGTGAGGATCGCCGTGGCGCGCTGATGGCCCTCGCGCACGATGCGCGTGACCTCTTCGTCGATCTTGACCGCGGTGTGATCGCTGTAGTCGGGACGCTGCGAGAAGTCGCGGCCGAGGAACACCGGCTCCTTGTTGTCGCCGAAAGAGAGCGGACCGAGCTCGGACATGCCCCACTCGCAGACCATCTGGCGCGCGAGCTCGGTGGCACGCTCGATGTCGTTGCCGGCGCCGGTCGTGACGTCACGCTGGGTGAGCTCCTCGGCGACCCGGCCGCCCATGAGGATGGCGATCTGAGCCTCGACGTAGCGCTTCTTGTAGGTGTGCTTGTCCTCGGTGGGAAGCTGCATGGTCAGGCCGAGCGCACGCCCGCGAGGAATGATGGTGATCTTGTGTACGGGATCGGCTTCGGGCAGGAATGCCGCCACCAGCGCGTGGCCCGCTTCGTGGTACGCGGTGACCTCCTTCTCCTCCTCGCTCATCACCATGGTCTTGCGCTCGGCGCCCATCAGGACTTTGTCCTTGGCGTACTCGAACGACGCCATGTCGACTTCCTTCTGGTTGCGTCGCGCGGCGATGAGAGCTGCCTCGTTGACCAGGTTGGCGAGATCGGCGCCTGCGAAGCCTGGGGTGCCTCGGGCGATCACCTCCAGGTCGACGTCGTCGGAGAGCGGCACGGTGCGGCTGTGTACCTGCAGGATGCCCAGCCTGCCGTTGATATCGGGACGGTCGACCACCACGCGGCGGTCGAAGCGCCCGGGACGGAGCAGGGCCGGGTCGAGGACGTCGGGCCGGTTGGTCGCCGCGATCAGGATCACGCCCTCGTTGGTCTCGAAGCCGTCCATCTCGACCAGGAGCTGGTTGAGGGTTTGCTCGCGCTCGTCGTGACCGCCGCCCAGTCCGGCGCCGCGGTGGCGGCCAACGGCGTCGATCTCGTCGATGAAGATGATGCAGGGGGCGTTCTTCTTGCCCTGCTCGAACAGGTCTCGCACGCGGCTCGCGCCGACGCCGACGAACATCTCGACGAAATCGGAGCCCGAGATCGAGAAGAAGGGCACGTTCGCCTCGCCGGCGATGGCGCGGGCGAGGAGGGTCTTGCCGGTGCCGGGGGGGCCCATCAGGAGCAGGCCCTTGGGAATCTTGCCGCCCAGCTTCTGGAACTTCTGCGGGTCCTTCAGGTATTCGACGATCTCGTTCAGCTCTTCCTTGGCTTCCTCGACCCCGGCGACGTCCTTGAAGGTCACCTTCTTGCCCGTGGTAGACAACAGCCGGGCCTTGCTCTTGCCGAACGAGAGCGCGCGGTTACCCCCGGTCTGCATCTGGCGCATGAAGAAGATCCAGAGGCCGATGATGAGCAGGATCGGACCCCAGGTGAACAGGATCGTCAGCAGCGGGTTTTCGCGCTGCGGCTCCGCGTTGATCTCGACCTTCTCGCGCTGTAGGCGATCCACCAGCCCGTCGTAGTCGGGCGGCAGGTGGACGAAGAACTCGCCTGCGCTGTCTTGCTGCGCTCGCAGCTTGCCGGTGAGGCGGTCGCCGCGAATCGTGACCTCCCCGATCTGGCCGCCGTCGAGCTTGCGCACGAACTCACTGAAGGTGAGCTCGGTTTTGGATCGAGTCCCCTGCTGGAAGAGGTTTATCAGCAGGATGACCATCACGAAGACGACGGCCCACAACAGCAGCGTCTTGAGGGTCGAGCTCAACGTTGTACCTCGGGAGGGAGTATGGCGGACAGCGCGACAGCGCCAGCGAGCTCATGCCGGAGGGCGCAGCGAGAGGCTATCGATAGAACCATCGCCGCGGGCCGCAGATTCCGCGCCTCTCGGTGCTTCGCCTCGCTCTGGTTCTTGCCTGTTCGCACTCTCGTCACCACCACACGACTCCAGTTCCGTCCGGTGGTCCGTGCGCTAGGTGTCGCTGGGCCGACATGTCGGCGACCCGGCCCCGGAATCGCAAAGTATACGGGATGCTGCACGGTGATCTTCCGGTGGCACCAGATGCAGTGAGCCGCGGCAGGATCGCCAGCGCCAGCCGCCGCCACAATCGCCGCCGACGCGCCCGCCCGCGGCGAGCTGGCGGCCCAGCTCTCGGCAGGCTGCGCCGGTCGGGGGATGCTGGGCTCCGGACCGACGGTGGAGCAAGGCGAGGGCCAATGGCAGGAGCGGCTCCGGGAGCTCCCTCAAGGCCGACAGCGGCACAGTGAGCCGAGAGCTGGCTGCGGAGTGAGGCTCGATCGCGAGGCGCCCGCGGAGCGCGCGGTCGATCGCCTCGCCTGCACCGCGCGCTGCCGCCGCGAGATCGCCGGCGCGCTCGGCGAGGTTGGGCTCCTCCTCGAGCAGCCGGGGCAAGACGAGCAGACGGAGCCGGTTGCGGGCCGCGTCGAGCCGGAAGTTCGTGGGGTCCTCGATCGGCTCGAGGCCGCCGCTTGCGGCCGCGTTGCGCAGCTCGGCTCGCGAGAGCTCGAGGAGCGGCCGCACCACCGAGCCGGCGCGTGGTCGGATTCCCGCGAGCCCCAGGGGGCCGGTGCCCTGCAACAAGCGGAGCAGCAGGGTCTCGAGCTGGTCATCGCGGTGATGGGCTGTCGCGATCCAGCGGCCGCCGACCTCGTTGCGCACCTCTTCCAGATACTCGTAGCGGACCCGGCGTGCCGTTTCCTCCAAGGTGGCGCGCCGCTCTCGCGCCGCCGCCACGTCGCGCCGAGCCCACAGGAACGGCACAGCGAGCTGCTCCGCCAGATAGGCGGCGCGCCGCCGTCGCGCGGCCGAGTCGGGATCGAGCCCGTGGTCGAGGTGCGCGGCGACCACCTCGATGCCTCGGATCCGGCCCAGCTCGCGCAGGCCCAGCAGCAGCGCGCAGGAGTCCGGGCCTCCCGAGAACGCCGCCACGAGCCGGTCGCCCTGGTGAAGCGGCGAGCTCTCGTCGAAGAACCTCTGCAGCTCGCGGAGGACGGCTTGCTGGGGGCCAGTCAGCGCGGAGTCGTGGTGGCGGTGAAGGGACTCGAACCCCTGACACAGCGGATATGAGCCGCTTGCTCTAACCAACTGAGCTACACCGCCATGAAGGCATTCGACACGCCCGTGGCTCGACGGGCGCAGGAGTATAGACTGATCCTCGGCTGGTCCATCGCGCGGCTCCTCGCGCGCAGCAAGAGCCTCGCCGAGGAGTTGGGTCGCGGGGGCGCAGGCGCGGTGCGGTACTCCGCCCGGCTTGGTGTGCCGGGTCCTACCGCAACACTGCCTGGCAGCTCGCGAACCGGGCGAAGAACTCCAGCATGGAGTTCGAGAGCGTCTCTTCGTTGAGGCGGTAGATGACGTTCTGGCCCTGTCTCTGGTCCACCACCAGGTCCGCCTCCTTGAGCACCGAGAGGTGTCGCGAGATGGTGGGTTGCGAGAGGTTGAAGTTGCAGACGATCTCTCCGACGTTGCGCTCCCGCTGCTCGAGCAACTCCAAGATCTGCTGGCGCGTGGGGTCCGACAGCGCCTTGAAGATCTTGGTCATTTGGCGGTCGTCGGCCCCGCGCCGACGTGCTTGGGGCGCGACGGATCGAGAGGCGTGGGCATCCCTCGCGCCTTGCCAGGAGCCCTCGGGGGCATTCCCGACCTGGGCCGACGCGGCAGCGGTTGCCAGCCTGGGGGCATCCGGCTCCTGCCGAACTGGGTGGAGCGTGGTCACAGCACCCTCGTGGCGGGTGGTGGTGGAACGAGCTGTCGTGGTTCGCATTTGTGGGCCCAACCTTCGCGGCGAAGTATAGGCCGAATGGCTTGAAGAAATCTTGAACTGAGCGCTCCACCTTGCCGCCGCCTGCTCAGTTCGTGCGCTTATGCGTGGAAGTTTTTGAATATCCACACTTTACGAGCCCGGGCATTCCTTCGGCTTCGCCCTGTGGACAGGCCCGCCCCAGCAGACGTCCATGGGCCGCCCATGGACGACTGCGTCAGGCGGCCGGCCCCGCCCCGGCCGCGCGTTGCCGAACAGGAGACCGTCGTGCTCGGCCTTACCCCTACGGGAGATGAAAGCAAGGCCCCCGCAGGATCCCTGTCTTCAGGGTCTTCAGGGTTTCCCGGCGCGCGACCGGCGACTGGGCCCGGCCCTCAGCTTTCGAACCGCTTGGCTACTGCGCTCCAGTCGACGACGTTCCACCAGGCGTCGACGTAGTCGGGCCGGCGATTCTGGTACTTCAGGTAGTAGGCGTGCTCCCAGACATCGACGCCGAGCAGCGGTGTCTTGCCTTCCATCCACGGACTGTCTTGATTCGGTCGTCCGAGGACCTCGAGCCCGCTCTTGCCTTTCACCAACCAGCTCCACCCCGAACCGAACTGGCCGACGGCGGCCGCCTTGAGCTTCGCCTGGAAGTCCTCGAAGCTGCCGAAGGTGCTCTGGATCGCCGCGGCGAGCGCTCCAGACGGCTTGCCGCCGCCCTTGGGCGACATCACGGTCCAGAACAGCGTGTGGTTCGCGTGACCGCCGCCGTTGTTGCGGACCGGGCCACGAATGGACTCTGGAACCGTGTCGATCCGCCGCAGCAACTCCTCGATCGAGAGTGCCTGCAGGTCGGGATGGGCCTCCAGGGCCTTGTTCAGGTTGGTGACGTAGGCTTGATGGTGCTTGCCGTGGTGGATCTCCATGGTGCGCGCGTCGATATGTGGCTCGAGCGCATCGAGGGCGTAGGGCAGCTTGGGCAGCTCGTGCATGCGTGTCGTTCCTTTCTCTTCTGGGGGGGCCCGAGGGGCGAATTGTCGAGGTTCTCGGCGGCGCCGAATGACGCCGGGCTCGGGGTGGGTACCGCGACCGCGCCAGGGGCGCGGCGAGCGCTACGACTGCGGGGCTCGCGGCGGGCTCGGATGGATCAGAACGCCCTGAGCCGGACCGCCACGACTGGTGCAGGATATCGAACATGCACGAACCGGACCGTGCGCCACGTTGACGCCGCCTGGAGCGCGCTCTAAGATTCCGCGGCACTGTCGCGGTGCGGCTCGTGACCGCATGGTCGGTTTGCCACCGCGGGCCCCCTCGCCGGGGAGGTTAGCTCAGCGGTAGAGCACCTGCTTTACACGCAGGGGGTCGTGGGTTCGAATCCCCCACCTCCCACCAGTGCCGACCTCCAAGGGCGAGTCAGGCGCTCGAGGCGAGCCAAGTGGCGCGCCAGTAGTGGGCCGACCGAAGGCCAGGTAGAATCGAGGTCACGCAGTCGAGCCGGAGACGCTGCGGAAGAGCAGATCCAGAGAGTCGAGATCACAGCGGGGTCGTAGTTCAGTTGGTTAGAACGCCGGCCTGTCACGTCGGAGGTCGCGGGTTCGAGTCCCGTCGGCCCCGCCATCTTGGATTCTCTACCGCGAGCCGGCATCGCCGGCTCGTTCGACTTTTCGCCCCGTCCATCACCTCGAGGTCCTCTCCGAATGGACCCGCTCCGATAGACTCGCTCCGATAGACTCGCTCCGATAGACCCGCTCCGATAGACCCGCTCCGATAGATCTGAGGAAGCTCTCATGCGCGACAAGATCAAGCTCGTGTCCTCGGCGGGCACCGGTTACTTCTACACGACCGACAAGAACAAGAAGCTCAGCACCGAGAAGCTGAAGCTCAAGAAGTACGACCCCAAAGTGCGCAAGCACGTCGAGTTCGTAGAAGAGAAGATGCGGTAGCCGAGGCCGCAGCGCAGCAGGCGCTGCAGCCTTCGCGGTCATCCGTCCCGCACCACGTAGCCGAGCTCTTCGAGCTGTCGGCGCACGTCGTCCGGAAGCGCCTCCGGCTCGCGAGCCGCAGCAGGCGTAGGGCACAGCGACGCGCGGAGTAGCGCTTGGCGTTCGCGCAGCCGAGCCGCTTCCTCCGGGTGGCGGCTCGACAGGTCGGCCTGCTCTCCGGGATCCGAGGCCAGGTCGTAGAGCTCGGTCTCGCCGATCGGGTAGAACCCCGCCGGCACTCCCTGCATGCAGGGCACAGCTTCCCGATCCGGATTCGAGACGACCTTCCACGAGCCCTCCTGGAAGGTCGAGACGAGAGAGTCGCCGTATTCGCTCATCGCGTGTCCAGCGAAGTGGTCGTCGACGCCGAGCTCGTCGACGCTGCCTGCTACCGCGCGCTCGAGGGCGGGCACCAGCGAGCGACCGTGGATGCAGGCGGGCGGTGGCAGACCCAGCAGGTCGAGCACCGTGGGCAGGACGTCCGAAAGCTCTACCGGACCAGCGATCGCAGCACCTGCCGGCAGCAGTCCGGGCGCCACGAACGCGAGCGGCACGTGGAGCGAGCTCTGGTAGACCGAGCAGGCGTGGTAGAGGTACTGGTGGTGCTGGTAGAGGTCTTCTCCGTGGTCGGCCAGGAACACCACCAGGGTGCGATCGTTCTCGCCCAGTTCCGAGAGGCCGCGCAGCAGCTCGCCGATCAGTCCGTCGGTGCCCATCACCGCGGCGTCGTAGAGAGCGTCGAGATGCCGCAGGTCGGCGTCGTCTAGCTCGATCGGCTCGGTCATGACCCGGTCCAGCACTCCCTTACGGGGAGCGAGGAGTCCGGCGTAGTCGGGATCGAGCGCGCGTGCCCGGTCACCGCCGTTGTAGTACGGCGGGTGGGGACCGAAGTAGTGCACCCACATCAGGAACGGCGGCTCGCGGTCGGCAGCGGGGTCTTTTTCGCCGGCCTCGCCGGCCTCGCCGGCCTCCCCGGCCTCGCGCCGCGGTGCCAGGTACGCCAGCGCCTCGCGGTTGAGCCTGCGGTCGACACCACCGGCACACGCGAAGTGGTCCCAGCCTTGGTGGTTTGCGCGACACATGTTCGACAGGAAGGCCGCCGTGCTGTACCCGGCCTCACGCAGCAGCAGCGGCAGCGCCGGCTGGCCGTCCGCGAGACTCCGCCCGTTGTCGATCACTCCGTGGCCGCTCGGGTAGAGGCCCGTGAGCACCGTCGCGAGCGAGGGCCAGGTCAGGGAACGCGGTGCGACAGCGTCACCGAAGAGGACGCCACCGCTCGCCAGCTCGTCGATCGCAGGGCTGTTCGGGCGGTCCTGGTAGCCCCATGCGCCCAGCCGATCGGCACGCAGCGTGTCGACGCTGATCAGCACGACGTTCCAGCCGCGTGCGCCGCCCGAAAGGGGAGTGGGCTCGGGCTCTGGCGGCGACTCGGGTGCGCACGCGAGCAGCGTGCAGGCCAGTACGAGACCTGGCGTCGTAGGGCGCATCGGGGGTGGGATGGTGTGATGGGGAAGGGCGATCGATTCCCGGCCGTGCTCCGCGCGTGGCGTGGAATCGACCCCGGCTATCGCGGTCGATTGTAGTGGCTGACAGTGCCCTCCGTGCTACAGTTGGCCTGCTCGACGTCGTTTCGCCGCGAACATCCTTCCAGCACCCAACGCTCCCCGCTCCCGAAGGAGCGGAAGATGGGTCACGACGATTTCGCCGGCGCAGACGTCCTTGGTTCTGACGTCCTGGGTTCTGAGATTCTGGTGGTGTGGCGCAGGTGCGCCGAGTTCCCACGGGAGCGCGATTGGGAAGCGCTCTTCGCGCATCTCGATGCGCGGTTGCGCCGGTTGGCGCGCAGCCACCTTCGGCGCCTCGCGGGGGGGGTCGCCCCGCAGCGCGAGGACGTCGAGGAGCTGGTGCAGGAGGTGTACTTCCGGCTGCTGCGCAACGGCTGCCGGGCGCTGCGGGAGTGTCGAGCCGGCAGCCCTGGGGAGCTCTGGCGCTACCTGGAGCGGGTCAGCGTCAGCCTCGCTGTGGATCGCCTGCGGTCGCGCAACGCACGCAAACGCCGAGACGAAGCGGCTCTGATCGAGGCAGTGGACGTTGCGGAGGGGACGACCCCACCAGGCGATCCGCGGTGGTGTCCCGAGGGGCGTCTGCGGCGCGCCCGCGCCCGCGAGCACATCCTCCAGACGTGCCGCGCCCTTGCACGGTGCCCCCGGCTCGCATCACGCAACCTCTTCATCGTCGAAAGCGTGGTGTTCGAGGGGAGATCGATCGACGAAGTCGCGCAGCGGCTGGGCATGCGCCAGAGCGGCGTCAGGTCGGTCCTCGCAAGGCTGCGCAGGAGGATCGATCGAAAGGTGGCGTCGGCTGGGCGGCCGGCCTCGGGGCGGCTAACGGCTCCCCGCAGGCTGGCGGTCCCGCAGGCCTGAATCACGTAAGTCACGCTCTGCATTGACTTTTCGCTCCTTGGATCGCTAGACTGCTATACAAGCTCTATTCTCTTTGATGCGTTGGGGCCCTAAACGTCCCTAGGGACGCTGGGCGTACGGCGCGGAGGCAGAAGGAGCGCGTGAAGGTTTTTTCTTTGCCTGGACGCTTTCGGAGGACGGGACCATGAGGGCTCGAGCTGGTACGTACGGGGACACCCCTGGAAGGTACGGTCGCACCGCGCTTGCCGCCGGTATCCTCGCCGTGCTCGGCCTCGCCGCAGCTTCGGCGCAGGCGAGCAGCGTGAAGGGAGCGGTGCGGGCCGGCGGCGACCCGTGCACCTCTGAGAGCCCGGTCGCTTCGGCCCTGGGCGATCCCTTCGGCTTCTTCGACGGTGTCAGCACCAACCTCGAGCAGAACGTGCTGAGCAACCTCGCGCCGCTGATGGGCTGGGCGCTCGACGACAACGGCATCGCCGCGGTCGACATCACGGTCGACGGCGCCGTCGTCGGTCGCGCTCGCTACGGCGACTCGCGTCCCGACGTGGCGGCGTTCTTCCCGGGATTCCCCGACGGAGCGCTCGTGGGCTGGTTCTTCCAGCTCGACACGACGAACTTCCTGAACGGCGAGCACATCGTCTCGGCGGCCGTGGTGTCCAAGGACGGCGGGGCGCGCCCGCTCAATGCCCGGCTCTACCAGTTCGACAACAACACCCACAACTTGAGACCGTTCGGTAAGATCGAGTTCCCGAACCCGAACTCCGATGTCTTCGGCAAGTGCAACCTGTCCGATCCGGTGCGTCGCTACACCGTGATCAGCGGCTGGGCCCTCGACGCTGGTGTCGAGGTCAACGACCACGGCGTCGGCTACGTCGAGCTGCTGCTCGACGGGGGCATCATCGCCAACAGCCGCCTCCATTGTCACCATTCTCCGCTGACCGGCGCGTACACCAACTGCTATGGCCAGCGCCGGCTCGACGTCGAGCAGCGCTATCCGGGGCTGAAGGACGCGCCGAATGCCGGCTTCCGCTTCGTGGTCGACGTGGGCGTGCTGAAGAATCTCGGCTGGGCCGAGGGGCACCACACCTTCACGATTCGCGTCGCCGACATCGACTCCCAGGTCGCCAACATCGCCTCGATCAACGTCAACTTCTTCTGCGATCCACTCGCGGGCGGCATCGACCAGGGCGCGATCGGCGCCGTCGACGAGGCGCCGGAGCAGCCCTTGGCGAGCGGTTTCCTCGAGATCACCGGCTGGGCGCTCGACCCCGATGGGATCATGCGGATCAAGATCCACGTCGACGGCACGTTCGTGGGCAACGCGGTCTACGGCTTCCCGCGTCCCGAGGTCACCACCAACTACCCGGGCTTCCCCGACAGCTTCGCACCGGGCTGGATCTTCAGCCTCGACACCCGTCCGCTCTCGCTCGGGTTCCACTCGCTCCAGGCGATCACCGTCGACGACCGGGGCTTCGAAGACCTCATCGGCGAGATCTCCTTCCAGGTGTTCCACCGGTAGCGCGCGCCTAGCCCCGCTGGCGTCGCGTCGCGGCACTCGTCGCCGCGCCCCGGCGCTGCGTCAGCGGTCGTTGATGACGCGCCCGTCGAGCACCTTCACCGCCGCCGGAAGGCACCGTCGGTACGACCACGGGACGTGGTCCGGGCTGCGGGAGCGGCGGGCGAACACCGCGCGGACTAGCCGCCCGCGGCGATCTTCTGCTCGCCGCCGCTCTCCGGGCGGTCGAGCGCCGCTCGCCGAACCAGCAGCTCGTCGGCCTCGTCGAAGTACTCGAACGCGGCCTGGATCTGACTGTCGACCTCGGCCAACGCGCGGTGACCATCGTCGAGACCGAACTCGCCGTTGAAGATCTCGAACCGGAGCCGTGCTCGAACGTAGGCGAGGGCCGCTTCGTCGGCGAAGGCCTCGTCGAGCTCTTTCTCGTCGAGCATCTTCTCGCGCAGCACGAGCTCGCGCAGGTCGGCGACGACACGGTCGTCGACGCGCCAGTTCGCGTCCTTCACGCCGTAACGCTCCGCGGCGCCGACGGCGAAGGTGAAGAGAGCGCTGCGCGCGAGCATCTTCTGGAGCCCCTGGTGGAGGTCCTCCGGCGACACCAGGTAGTCTGGGGTGATGCCGCCGCCGCCGTAGACCTTGCGGCCCAGATCGGTGCGGAATACCTCCGCGTCGCCCTTGATCTCCTCGAGTCGCTCGGCACTGGCCGTGGCGTCGTAGTCGGTGTAGTAGTCCCAGTACGAGCTGTAGTCGCGCTGGATCAGACGCCCCGAGGGCGTGTAGTAGCGGGCGGTGGTGATGGCGAGCCCGGCGCCGCCGCTGCGCAGGGTGTAGACGGTTTGCACCAGGCCCTTGCCCCACGTCGGCTCGCCCACGACGATGCCGACGTCGTGGTCCTGGATCGCACCGGCCACGATCTCGGACGCGGAAGCCGAGCCGCTGTTGACCAGCACGACCAGCGGCAAGCCGAGCGAATCGTAAGTGTCGCTGGCGAAGTAGGGCTGGAACGAGCTGCGGATGCGCCCGCGGGTCTCGACGATCTTGCCTTCCGGGGGCACGAACTGGGCGGCGACCTCGATTGCCTGATCCAGCAGGCCACCGCCGTTGCCGCGGAGGTCGAAGATCAGCTTCTTCATCCCTTGCTCGCGCAGCCTGGCGAGCGCGCGCGCGACCTCGGCGCCGGTCGAGCGCGAGAAGTCGCGCACGGACAGGTATCCGGTGTCTGGCGTCATCAGGTAGGCGTGCTGCACCGTGGTCTGCGGGATCTCTGCGCGAGTGATCGTCAGCTCGAGCGGCTCGTCGAGCCCGGCGCGCAGGATCGTCACCTGCACCTGCGTGTCCTTGGGGCCCTTGAGCTTCGAGATCGCCTCGTCGCTGCTCATGCCCTCTGTGAAGGCTCCGTCGATGGCGTGGATGATGTCGCCGGCCCGCAGTCCCATGCGGTGGCCCGGCGTGCCCGCGATCGGGGTGATCACCGTCAACCGGCCGTTGCGCAGGCCCACATAGATGCCGAGACCGTAGAAGCTGCTCTGCTGCTTCTCCCGCATGGCGTCGTAGGACTCGCGGGTGAGGAACGAGGTGTGCGGGTCGAGCGAGCGGAGCATGCCGTGGATCGACGAGTACACCAGGTCCTTGTAGGTCAGCTCCTCGCCGTAGCGCTGGTATGCGACCTCGATCAGCTCGGTGTAGACGCGTACGTTGTTCTTCACGTCGTCCGAGAGCGCGAGCAGGTCGTCGCCGAACGACCCGCCGACCAGGATCGCGGCCGTGAAGAGGCAGATCGCCAAGGTGCGCCAGGGCTTTCTCATGGGCTTTGGGTCACTCCTAGGTGGGCGATCATCAGAGCACGCGAGACGTCGAGCTACGGCAACGCGCGGATGGAGCCAGGGATTCCAGGCGCCAAAGGCGGTTTCGCGAGCGCAACGGAGTCTAACAGCTCCCATCCCCCGCGGGCCAACGCTCCGGGCTTCCTCCGCTGCCGGTACGTCCAGTCGCCGGAGTCCTCGTCCTCCGCCTGACCGGACGCCCTCTGGGCAGCGCGCGCGTGAAACCTAGCCTACAATAGAGAGGTCATGGGATTTGGTCCTCTCGGCTTCTACGAGCTTGCCTTCATCCTGGTGTTGGCGCTTCTCATCTTCGGACCGAAGAAGCTGCCAGAGATCGGCCGCACCCTCGGCCGAGGGATGTCCGAGCTACGACGTGCGACGACCGACCTCAAGCGCTCCGTCGAGGAGGAGGTCGACGCCGAGGAGCGGCGCGCGAAGCTGCCGCCGGCCAGTCCTTCGCTCGACGGCGCCGGCGCGCCCCGGGAGCCCTGACCGGCAGCCGACCCGTAAGGGGCGCAAGGCGGATGGCGAGCCAGACGAGGGCGTGTTCGCAGCCACTTGCGCCGAGCGCGTAGACCGATGAGCCTGCCAGATCCGCACAAGGACCCCCACAAGGACCCCGCCGACCATCGGGCCCTGCCGCCCGCGTCGGACCAGGGCGCCGAGGAGCTCGCGCGCATGTCGCTGCTCGAGCACCTCGAGGAGCTTCGCAAACGGCTGCTCTTCGTGGTGATAACCCTGTTCGTAGGGTTCGCGGCGTGCGTCGCGTTTGCGAAGCCGATCTACCGCTTGCTGGCGCGGCCGATCGAGCCGTACCTGCCGGATGGGCTTTCCTTCCTCCGTGTTACGGACCCTTTCCTGGTTTACATGAAGGTGGCTCTGCTCGCCGCCGTCTTCGTGACCTCGCCGATCCTGCTCTACCAGCTCTGGCGCTTCGTGGCGCCGGGGCTGTACCGGCGCGAGAAGCGGATGGCGGCGCCATTCATCTTCTTTGGGTCCATGTTCTTCCTCGGCGGCGGACTTTTTGGCTACTTCATCGCGTTTCCCCTCGCCGTTCGGTTCCTGATCGAGTTGGGCGGCGACTTCCAGCCGGTGATAACGGTCGACGCGTACCTCAACTTCCTGATCGTCGTGCTGCTCGGACTGGGAGTGATGTTCGAGCTGCCGATCGTGATCTTCATGCTCGCGACGCTCGGTGTGGTCACGCCGCGTTTCCTGATGCGGCACTTCCGTTGGGCGGTGTTGCTGATCTTCTTCCTGGCCGCACTCATCACGCCGACGCCCGATGTGTTCAACATGTGTGTAGTGGCCCTGCCGACGATCGGCCTCTACCTGCTGGGAGTCGCCGCCGCGGCGATGGCACAGGCGTTCAAACGTCGGCGCCAGCGCCGAGAGGCTGCTGCCGCGAGCGCGTGAGGGCCATGCTCTGGAGGCGCGCTCTGTCTCGCGCCGGTCGCAACCGGCCGGATCACGCGCCGAACAGACGCGCCACCAGCCCCGACCACTCCCCACGCTGCCGCAGCAGGTGCTCGATCATCTCGCGCACCGCGCCGCGACCGCCGCGGGAGTCGAG
>DATLFI010000201.1:0-9596 GCA_035524895.1 Thermoanaerobaculia bacterium
CCCCACGCCGCCCCCTACCAGAGCCGCGCAGCGGCGACGTCGGTGCAGGCAAGCTGCCCGGGGCAGCTTGCTTGCACCCACCCTTGGGGCGCGGGGGTTTCGAGACCCCGACTGCGTTGGGCCTCCTGCACGATGTCACCGCATCGCGTTCGTCGGCCACGCCTTGCCAACGGCCGCAGATCCCCGCGCGCAGCCTCACGCGGGTTTCACCACGGGCTGCTAGTCCTCGGGTCTCACGGCGAACGCCGACACCTTCCCATCCGGCGCGAGCCCCAGCAGGACGCGGAAGCTGGTGTCCGGGTAGCGCACCTCGTAGCCGTAGAGGACGTCGTCCCCCAGCTCGCGGCGCTCGACCAGGCGCGCTTCGAGCGGGTCCCCGGCATCCTGCAGGAGCTCCCGGTAGCGGTGGGCCGCTCCGGGGAAGAAGCCGGCCCGCACGTACGCGAGGTCCTCGCGGCGCAGGCGGCCTTCGGCGGCGGCGTGCAGGAGCTCTTCGAGCCGGGCGGTGACTTTCGGGTCGGGTTCCGGCGGGGCCGGCGGCTCGCTCGGCACCAACGCCGGGTCGATCAGACGCGTGACGCCGTCGACGATCGGGCCGAGATCGGCACCGGCGAGGTTGGCCTGCACGATGATGGTGATCTCCTGGTCCGGGAAGCGAGAGATGTACGACTGGAATCCCTGCCAGGCGCCGCCGTGGTGGAGCCGCGCGCGGCCGGCGACTTCGTCGATGGCCCAGCCGAACCCGTATGGGTAGCTGTTGCCGCTCGCGAGGCGGATTGGCGTGTAGACCTCCGCCCAACTCTGGGGCTTCAGGATCGACCCGGCACGCAGACCCGCATCCCACCGCACGAGGTCCAGGATGGTGAGGTAGAGCGAGCCGTCGGCCGTGGTGTTGAGCGCTGGTGCGACCCACTCCTGGTTCTTCAGCTCGGCATCGGCGAGGCGATAACCCGCCGCGCGGTGGGGGACGATGTCCCGCTCGCTGATCACTCGCGCGGTCTGCATGCCGAGCGGGGCGAAGATGCGCTCCTCGAGCAGGTCGCCATAGAACCGGCCGGTGACCTTGCGCGCGAGGAAGCCGAGCAGCGCGTAGGCAGTGTTGCTGTAGTTCCAGCGCGAGCCGGCCGGGAACTCGAGCTCGAGCGCGAAGGCCATGCGAGCGAGCTCGTCCTCGTCGTAGTCGCGCCGGTAGTCGAAGTCGTCGGTGGTGTAGTCGGGGATGCCCGAAGTGTGCGAGAGCAGGTGGCGCACCGTGATCGGCTGCCAGCTCGCGGGCGCGTTCGGGAAGTGCTCGCGGATCGACTGGTCGAGCGCGACCTTCCCCTCCTCGACCAGCGTCATGACCAGTGCTGCGGTGAGCTGCTTGCCGACCGAGCCTGACTGGAAGATCGTCTCGGTGCCGACCGGGACGCCGTGTTCGACGTTGGCGAGCCCATAGCCCTTGAGCACCGGTATGCCTTGGCGCGTGACCGCCGCCACCGCTACGCCTGGTATCTGCTGGCGCTCCATCTCGCCTCGCACCAGCTCGTCGACCTGGCCGGGGAGGGAGGTGGGAGAGGCGAGGCTCGCAAGGGCGAGGCTGGCGCAGAGTGCGGTCGAGATCGTGGCAGGCGCGAAGAAGTGGCGACGTCGCTGGTGCTGACCTGTGTCCGTCCAAGCGGTCGAGATCAAGGAAGCCTCCTAAGGCCATCTGGGTCGAGCCGTTGCCGGGCACTTTAGTCCGCTGCTCGTGTAGAGCATGTCTCGAATCCTGCCCCAACCTTCCTCCCCTCGGCAAAGGGGGGAAGTTTTTCCGCCAGGCACACCAGCCTCTGGGAGTAGACTGCGCGCGATGTCGTCGAGCGACCACGCCGCATCCGACGCTTTGGCTTACGCTCCCGCGGCGGTGGCAGACTCGCCGCGGTTGGCGCTCCTGACCGACCTCTACCAGCTCACGATGGCCTGCGCTCACTGGCAGGCGGGACGCCACGAGCTGCCGGCGACGTTTCAGCTCGGCTTCCGCAAGGAGCCGTTCGAGGGCGCCTTTGCCGTCTTCTGCGGTCTCGAGGCAGGGCTGCAGTGGATGGACAGTCTTGCCTTCGAGACCACAGATCTCTCCTACTTGGCAGGGCTACGCTCCTCTGTCGGCGGCCCGCTGTTCCCGTCGCGCTTCCTCGACGATCTCTCGCGGCTCCGGCTGCGCTGCCACGTCGACGCCATGGTGGAAGGCACGATTTGCTTTGCGCGCGAGCCGCTGGTGCGCGTCGAAGGGCCGCTCTGGCACTGCCAGATCCTCGAGACGGCGCTCCTGAACATCCTCAACTTCTCGACCCTGGTAGCAACCAAGGCGGCGCGCATCTGCCACATCGCGGCGGGCGGCACGCCGGTGTTCGAGTTCGGGCTGCGGCGAGCCCAGGGCATCGACGGTGGCCTGACCGCCGCGCGCGCCGCGGTGGTCGGCGGTTGCGTTGCCACGTCGAACCTGCTCGCAGGCCAGCGCTACGGCTTGCGTGTGGTCGGCACGCACGCGCACAGCTGGGTGCTGTCCTACGAGAACGAGATGGATGCCTTCGCCGCCTACGCGGAGGCGTTCCCCGACGATTGCGTGCTGCTGGTGGACACCTTCGATACCGAGCGCGGGGTGCAGCGCGCCGTCGAGGTCGGCCTGGAGCTGGCGCGGCGCGGCCATCGGCTCGCGGGAGTGCGGCTCGACTCGGGCGACCTGGCTGTCCTGAGCCAGGCGGCGCGGGTCGCGCTCGACGCCGCGGGTCTGACCGATGCGAAGGTGATCGCCAGCGGCGACCTCGACGAGTGGCGCATCGCGGCGCTGAGGGCAGCGGGAGCGCGCATCGACGCCTGGGGTGTCGGCACGCGACTGGCCACCGCCCAGCCAGACGGCGCGCTCGGCGGCGTGTACAAGCTGGCGGCGATCGGCGACGAGCGCGGAGGCTGGCGCCCGGTGGCGAAGATCTCCGAGGAGCTGGCCAAGAGCAGCGATCCCGGCAGACGGCAAGTGCGTCGTTTCTACTGCGGCTCCCAGATCGCGGGAGATGCGATCTGGGAGCTCGGTCTCGGGCCGCCCGAGCCCAGCGCCGAGATCGAGGTGTTCGACCCGCTCACCGATCGACCGAAGACGATCCGCACCTGCGACCGATTCGAGGACCTGCTGCGCCCCGCGGTGCGCGACGGCCGGGTGATCGGAGATGCCGAGTCGATCTCGGTGCTGCAGTACCGGGTGGCGCAGCAGGTCGCGTCGCTGCCGGAGTCCGCGCGCCGCCTCGACGAGGCGCACGGTCCACCGATCGGCCTCGAACGCAGGCTCTCAGCCCTCCGCGGCCGCCTCGTGGGGTCGGTGAGTCGGGAGGCCCAGGAGGCCCAGGAAATCAAGGAGACCGAGGCCCAAGAAACCCAAGCTCAGCTCGATCGGGGATGATCCAGGAGACCATAGCGGGCGATGAGGCTGCTGCACACCGCTGACTGGCAGCTCGGGCTGCGTGCCGCGCAAGTCGGGGAGCGCGCCGCGGAGGGACGCGCCGAGCGCCTGCGGGCGCTCGAACGAACGGTCGCGCTGGCACATCGCCTCGAGGTCGACCTCGTCCTCGCGGCGGGAGACCTGTTCGACCACCACGAGGTCAGCGAGTCGCTGCTGCGTGAGGCGCTCGGCCTGCTCGAGCGGCTCGCACCGATCCGCGTCGCGCTCCTGCCGGGCAACCACGACCCGTTGGTCGAGGGCGGCGTTTGGAGTCGACGTGCGTGGCGCGACGTGGGATCCCACATCGCTGTGCTCGACCGCGCGGAGGAGATCGAGATCCTGCCCGGCGTCGCGCTCTATCCGTGCCCGTTGCGACAGAAGCGCAGCGTCCAGGACCCCACGGCCTGGATCCCGGTGCGGCGCAAGGACGACCGGCGATTGCGCCTCGGGGTCGCCCACGGTGCGCTCGATTCGCTGCAGGTCGAGAGCAACTTTCCGATCGCGCGCGACCGCGCGGAGCTCTGCGGGCTCGACTACCTCGCTCTCGGCGACTGGCACGGCGTCTTGATCCAGGATCGCTCGTGCTATCCAGGAACGTTCGAGCAGAGCGCGTTCGACGAGCGGCTTCCTGGCTACGTGCTGCTGGTGGAGCTCGACCAGGAGAGCGACCCGAAACGTCGGCAGCCCCCTCGCGTGGAGCAGCATCGTGTGGGGAGGCTCCGCTGGCAACAGCTCGAGGTGGAAGTTCGTGACCTCACCGACGTGGAGCGACTGCGCGCCGAGATCTCGACCCTCGGCTCGCCCGCTGATCTGCTGCTGCGGGTCTGGCTGCGTGCCGAAGGACTCGACGAGACGGCGCGACGCGCCCTCGATCGGCTCGAGGAGGAGCTCGAGCGGAGCGTGCTGTTCCTCGAATGGCGCGTGGATCAGTTGGGGCTCCAGGCCTGGAGCCCCGAGGACGGCGGGCTCGGTGTGCTGGCGGACGTCGACCGCACGCTGGCCTCGCTGGTCGCCGGCGAGAAGCCGTCGCCGGAGCTCGAGGCGCTGCTGGGAGACGCCGACGTCGAGCTGCTGCGCGAGGCGCGCCTGTCGTTGCGGCGTTTGGCGGCGCGTCGCGAGGTGCCTGCGGGATGATCGTCGAAGAGCTGAGGCTGCGCCACTGGCGCGGCTACCGCGACCAGCGCACGTTCCGCTTCGCGCCCGGGCTCAACCTCGTGGTGGGTCCCAACGAGGCAGGGAAGTCGACCATTTTCGAAGCGCTTTCCCGCGCGCTGTTCGACCGTCACACCTCGCGCGCCGCGGAGCTCGAGCGCGTGCGCCCCCTGGGCTCGAGCCTCGGTCCGGAGGTCCAGCTCGTGCTACGCGCTGGGGATTGTCGCTACCGGGTGGTCAAGCGCTTTCTGGAGAGCCCGTCGTCCCAGCTCTTCGTCGAGCGCGCGGGGTCCTTCGAGCTCGACCACGAGGGGGATCGCGCCGACGCCGAGCTGCGCCGGTTGCTCGGAGGCGAGGCCGCACGAGGGGCGGCCCGTCCGGACCAGAGGGGCTTGGCCCAGGCGTTGTGGTACCTCCAGCGCGACGACAGCCTGCCGGCTCGAGCCTGGAGCCAGGCACTCCACGAAGGGCTCGCCGGGCTGATGAAGCTGTCGCTACAGACTCCCGAGCAGGAGTCGGTGCTGCAGGCGATCGCCGAGGAGCACGCCGAGACCTTCACCCGCACCGGCAGGCTCCGGAAGGGGAGCGAGCTCGGTGTCCTGCGCGCGGACCGCGAGCGGCTCGCCCTGGAGCTGAGTGCGCGCCAGGAGGAGCTGGAGCGCACGCGCGCTCATCGCGAAGAGCTCGGAGGGCTCGCGGCCCGGGCCGAGGACACGGCGCTGGGTCGAGGCGAAGCGCTGGAGCGGTTGGAGCGACTCGACCGCCAGCTCGAGCGCGCCCCGGAGGTCGAAGCACGTCATCGGGGAGCGCTCGAGGTGCTGGGCGAAGCCGAGCGTCGTGCCTCCGGAGTGCGGACCCTGCGCGAGCGGCTGCGGCGGTTGGAGCACCGCATCGCGGAGGCGGAGGTCGCACGGGTTTCCGCGGTCGAGGAGGAGCAGCGGCTACGCACCGCGGCCCGCGACCTCAGGCGCGCCGCCGAGACGCACGCACGGCGCTGGGAGGAGGAGCTCGCGCCGAAGGTGCAGGCTGCACGCTCGCAGATCGAGGACCTGCGCGCCCGCCTGCGCGTCGAGCAACTGGAGCGAGAGGAGAGCTCGCTGCTGGCAAAGCGCGAGCGACGGTCGCAGCTGCAGGCCGAAGCCGCCGCCGTGGAGGAGCAAATGCGCGAGCTGGCGGCGCCGGACGCGGACGAGTCGGAGCGCCTGGACGCGCTGGCCGAGCGCGCGCGCGCGTTGACGCAGCGCGTGCGTGCGGCCGCGGTGAGAGTGAAGGTTGAGCTCGAGCCGGCGACGGACATCGAGATCTCTCCCGAGCTGCAGCGCGACCCGGAGAGCGGCGAGTACCTGGTCGCTGGTCCGTCTCGCTTCCGCGTTCCCGGAGTCGTCGAGATCGCGGTGCGCGCGGCCGACGAGTCGCTCGAGGCCTGGCATCGGGAGGCGAGCGCCGCCGAGGCCGAGATCCGGCTGGCGCTCGAACGCCACGACGTGGAGGACCTCGCCGCCCTCGCGGAACGCAGACGCGAGGCGCGCCTTCTCGAGGCCCGGCTGGCAGCGATCCGGTCGCGATGGCTCGAGGCAGGAGGGTCGGTCGTCGCGGGCTCGAGCCCGTCCGCGGATCAGCTCGATGCCGACGAGCGCGAGGCCCGGTTGCTCGCCGACTTGCATGCGGAGCTGCGCGAGCTGAGAGCGCGCGCTCCGCAGGCGGTGCTGCCCGGCATCGAAGGTTGGGCAGAGCACCGCACGCAAGAGCAGATCCGCGCGCTCGAGGAGCGGACCCGCGCGCTCGAGCGGTCGCTGCGCGAGGCGCGCGAAGCCGAGCAGGCCGCCGATCGCAGCTACCGCCAGCGTCACGACGACCTGCTGCGCTCGGGACAGCGCGCGGCGGGAGCTAGCGCGGAGGCCGCCACGCTGGGTGCCGCGCTGGCGGAGGAACTGGAGCCGTACGGGGACCTGCCCGGTCTCGAAGCGGCCCATGCCGAGGTCGAGCGAGAGCTGGGGCGACTTCGGGGTGAGCTGCGGGTCCGTGCCGACGAGCTCGAGCAGGAAGTTGCGCAAGTGCGTCGGGCGCGAGCGTCGACGGAGGCGGAGCTGCGAGTGCTCGACGGCGAGCTGCGCACGGTCGAGGCAGCGCGTGCCGATCGGCTCGCCCGCATCGAGGAAGCGGCCGCGCTGGATCTCGACGGACGTGTCGACGACCTGGCCGGTCGGCTCGGCGTCGTGGAACGCCGGTTGGAAGTCGTCGAGCGACGCGCCTCGGCGGCGCGGCTGCTGCAGCGCCTGGTCGACCACCACCAGGACCGGCGCGCGCGCGAGCTGGTCAAGCCGGTGGCGGAGCTGGTCGACCGCTGGCTCGGCCACGTCACCGGCCGGCGGTATCAGGGGCTTTCGCTCGACGACAAGCTGGTGCCGCTGGAAGTGCGGCCGGCTCGCTACCAGGGGCCCCTGCCGTTGGAGAGCCTCAGCTACGGCACCTACGAACAGGTTGTGGTGCTGCTGCGTCTCGCGCTGGCGGCGCTGCTGTCGCGCGAGGAGCGACATCTGGTGATCCTCGACGACCGCCTGGTCAACGCCGACGCGAGTCGGCTGGAACGACTGTGCGAGGTGCTGGCCGAGGTCGCGAGCTCCTGTCAGGTCCTGATCGCCACCTGCGACGAGGCGCCCTTCCGCAACCTCGGTGCGCGGGTGATCCGAGTGGCCGGAGACGAGACCGCCGAGGACGTCGGCGCTCTCGTCGCGGGCCATCCCGATGCGGGCCTGGTGTGAGCGAGGCTGCTACGACCCCATTCGACGAGAGCGCGTGCTGAGGGTTTTTCTCGGCGACCGCGAGCCCTTGCTCGCAACGGCGGCACGCTGGCTGGTCGAGGAAGGCTCGCCGCCGCCACCGCGGGCTCGGTTGGCCCTGCTCGACCTGGAGCCGCTGCTGATCGTGGTGCCGGGGCGGCGTGCCGGGAGGAGGCTGCTGGAGCGCCTGGTGGTCTCGGCACCGGGAGGCGCGGCGGCCCTGGTGCCGCCCACGGTGGTCACGCCGGGGGTCCTGCCCGAGCTGATCGGACCGCTCCCCCAGCTCCCCCTCGCGACCGAGCTGGAGGCTCTGTGGGTGCGGATCGAGACGCTCCGCCAGTCCTCGCCTGCGCTTCTAGAGACCCTGTTGCCGGTCCCGCCGGAGCACGGCGACCTGCTCGCCTGGTTGGACATCGCGCGCGAGCTCGAGCAACTCGACGACGAGCTCGCCGCGGAATGCAATGACACCGAGGGTGTGTCGCGCGTGCTCGAGCGTGACGGCGCCCCCGAGGGCGAGCTCCGCCGCTGGCGGTCCCTGTCGGATCTGCGGCGCAGTTTCGAAGAGCAGCTCTCGGGCCGAACACGGAGCGCTCGATCGCGGGCGCGGCTGCAGGTACTGGCAGCGGCCGAGCGGCGGGCTCGGCAGACCTCGGGCACCGAGGAAGCCCAACTCCGGGGCTCGCTCCGGCGTGTCGTGCTGGTGGGTGTGGCCGACTTGCCTGATCTGTTTCGCCGGCTGCTGCTGGCTTCGGGTCTCGACCTGGTGGTGCTGGTGCCGGCGCCGGCAGAGCGGGCCGGCGACTTCGACGATTTCGGTTGTCCTCGACCCGAGGTGTTCCTGCGACGCGAGCTCCGCGATACGGCGGCCTCGATCCTGGTGGCCGACCGACCGCTCGCCCAGGCGGCGGTCGCCGCCGAGTGCGTGGCGCGATGGACCGCGGACGGCGATCAGGGCTGCTCGCCGGAGGACGTCACCATGGCCGCGGCGAGCGTGGAGTCGGTCGCTCTGCTGGCCGACTCGCTCGAGCGCGCGGGGCTGTCGTACCACGTGCCGACAGGGCGGCGCCTGCGCGACAGCCAGCCAGCGGTCCTGCTGCGACGCCTCGCGGACTACCTGGACGGCGGCAGCTCGATCGAGGCGCTCGGAGACCTGCTGCGGCTACCGGTGGTCGACGAGGCCTTCACGATCCTGGCCGAGGCCGCGCTGCCGGCGCTCCTCGCCGAGGCGCCATCGGCGGGCACTCCACGGCGGCTGCGGTCCGCGGTCGCCGAACGACGGTTCCTCGCTGCCTTCGACTGCTTCGTCGAGACCTGCTTGGCGCCGGTTGTGGGAGACGCGCTGCCGGGAGATCCGGTCGGCGCGGCACTGGTACGAGCCGCGGACCGCGCCGTGCGCGAAATCGCCGGCGCCGTGGGCGGGGAGCCGCAGCGGGTGCCATCGGGACGTCGGGTGGCTGCGATCCTGGAGCGCGCGTTCGGGCGACACCCGCTCGACCTTCGCGTCGCGGGCGACGCCGAGACCGCGGCGGCTCTCGAGCTCCTGGCGGAACGCCTGCACCAGCTCGACGCTTTGCCCGAGCTGGACCCTGGGGCCGAACTGTCGACCATCCTCCGGTTCCTGCTGGCGACGCTCGAGGACGTAAGACTGGAAGAGACGGCCGGCCACGGCGGTGTCGAGATCGTGGGTTGGCTCGAGCTTCCCCTCGACGACGCGCCGCGCCTGGTCGTGGTCGACCTGGTGGAGGGGCTGCTGCCGGCGAGCGGGATCGAGGACACCTTCCTGCCGAATTCCCTGCGCGCGCGGCTGGGACTGATAGACGACCGCCGCCGGCTCTCCCGCGACCTCCACCTACTCGAGGTCGCGCTCGCGTCGCGCGAGCAGGTCGTTTTGGCAACCCGCCGGCGCGAGGCCGACGGTCAACCGTCGCGCCCGAGCAGGCTGCTGCTGCGCCGCCACGGGGCGGCCCTTGGCGAGCGGATCGACCTGCTGCTGCGGTCGCCGCCCGCGGCCGCTCCTCACGATCTGTGGCCGCGCGTCGCGACGTCCGGTTTCCAGGTGCCCCGACCGCAGCCGGCGGAGGTGCTCCGAGCGCTGCCCGTCACCGCGTTCGACGACTACCTGGCGTGTCCTTACCGCTTCTATCTGACCCGGGTCCTGCGGCTGGAGGTGGCGCGAGAGCGGCCGCACGAGCTCGACGGCGCTGCCTTCGGCG
>DATLFI010000202.1:0-5722 GCA_035524895.1 Thermoanaerobaculia bacterium
ACCGGGTCGACGCGGCGGCGATCAACTCTTGGCTGTTCAACCGCGACACCGTCGACAAGGTGCTCCAGCACCTGATGGAGCACGGGCACAAGGTCGAGAGTGGCGACAGGCTGGCGAAGACCATCCTGTTCGCGCGCAACCACGAGCACGCCCGGTTCGTCGAGGAGCGCTTCGACCACCACTACCCCGAGCACAAGGGCCACTTCGCGCGGGTGATCGACCACTACGCGAAGTACCCGCAGAGCCTGATCGACGATTTCTCGCAGAAGGACAAGGCGCCGCACGTCGCGATCTCGGTCGACATGCTCGACACCGGCATCGACGTACCCGAGGTGGCGAACCTGGTGTTCTTCAAGCCGGTGTACTCGAAGATCAAGTTCTGGCAGATGATCGGGCGCGGTACACGGCTGTGCCCCGACCTGTTCGGCCCCGGCCAGCACAAGCCGGACTTCCGGGTCTTCGACTTCTGCTTCAACTTCGACTTCTTCCAGCAGAACCCGGACGGCATCGAGCCGAGCGCCGGCGCCCCGCTCGGCGCGCGCCTCTTCCGCTCCCGGGTGCAGCTCCTGACCAAGGTGCAGAGGTCGCCGGAGCTCGACGGTAAGGGGGAAGCTGAGGGCGCGTTGGCGCACTCGCTCGCGTCGGCGCTCCAAGGCGAGGTGGCCGCGATGCATCGCGACAACTTCATGGTGCGGATGCACCTCGAGGCGGTTGATCGTTTCCGGGAGCCCGAGGCGTGGACGAAGCTCGGCGACGACGACGTGGAGGTCCTCGAGCGCGAGGTCGCAGGCCTGCCGAGCCAGCTCGAGACCGACGACATCGACTCGCGCCGCTTCGATTTGCTCGCGCTCCAGATGCAGCTCGCACTGGTGGAGTCAGACCATGCCGCGTTCGAGACGCGGCGGCGGAAGGTCGTCGAGATCGCGACGCTGCTGGAGGAGAAGACCGCGATCCCGGCGGTGAAGGCCCAGCTCGGCTACCTCGCCGCCCTCCAGGAGACCGCGTTCTGGGAGGGAACAGGGCTGGCGCAGCTCGAGGACCTGCGGCTGCGGCTACGCGGCCTCGTGCCCTTCCTCGACCGGAAGAAGCGCACCATCGTCTACACCGACTTCCAGGATCGGGTCGTCTCGGTGCGCGATGGCGACGTGATCGTGATGCCGCGGATGACCAGCGCGCAGTACGAGCAGAAGGTGCGGGGGTACCTCGACCAACACCGCGACCATCTCGTGATCCACAAGCTGCGCACCAATCAGCCGCTCACCGCCACCGACCTCGACGGGTTGGAGAATGCGCTGGTCGAGATCGGCGAGGGCGACGGCGAGACGCTGCTGCACGGTCTGCTGGCGCGGAGCGAGTCGCCGTCGCTCGCGCACTTCGTGCGCAGCCTGGTGGGCATGGACCGCGCCGCCGCGCACGCGGAGTTTTCCGCGTTCCTGGCCGATCGCAGCCTCACCACGCCGCAGATCCGCTTCGTCGAGATGGTCATCGAGCAGCTCACCTCCCGCGGCGTGATGGCGGCGTCGGCGCTCTACGAGCCGCCGTTCACCGACCTGCACGCGGCGGGGCCGGACGAGCTGTTCGGCGGTCGGGAGAACGTGATCGAGGGGATCTTCGAGCGGCTGAAGAAGGTCCAGCGGGGGTTGGAGGTGAAGGCGGGGTAGAGCAGAGGAGTCCGTGACGAAACGCCTCCGGTTGAAGCGGACGGCCCCCGCGCCGGCCGTCGCAGCGGGCAGTTCCGTGAGCGGTGGCGGTGCGTGTTTGCAGTAACGACGGCCGGCGTGCTGCTCACAGCACTACCAGGTTCGCCTCCGTCGCACCGCGCGATGCCTGAAGCGGCACCGAGCGGTCGAACGTGACGAAGCGGCCGCCGCTCGCGGTCGCGAGCGCGAGCAGGTAGACGTCGGTGACCTGCCGCGAACCGAGCAGCGACCCGCGATCGATCACGCTCTCGTCTAGCAGGCTGAGATCGCAGGACCAGAACGCGTGGTGCTCGGTCGCGGTGGCGCGGGCCAGGCGGTCCGTCGCCTCGGCGATGCTGACCGGGCTGGGGTAGCGCGGCTGGCTGAGGATGCGGACGAAGCCGTTCTGCGTGATGGCGCACGACGCCCAGCCGTGGTGGATCTCGGCCTCCAGGAAGGCGCGGGCAGCGCGGTGGTCGACGTGGTCGGCGTCGAGCAGCGCGACCAGCACGTTGACGTCGAACAGCGCGCGCATCGGATCACTCGCCGTCGTCGTCGCGCAGCCGGTCGATCAGCTCGTTCGATACGGTAGGGCCTCGCCGCGGCAGCGGCTCGAATCCGTAGAAGGCGCCCGACTCCGCAACCTCGCCGGCGTGGGTGCGTTCCTGCAGTGCCTGCCTCACGAGCTCCGAAACGACCTCGCCGAGGCTGCGCCGCTGCCGGCGCGCCCGATCGCGGAGGGCGAGCAGCAGATCGTCGTCGATGTTCAGGGTGGTGCGCACGCATCATATGCTAGCGCATCACGACACCAGCCACCCCTAGAGGACCGTCTAATGTCTCGAAGCCAGCACCCGACCCTCGCCGTGGCCGTCCTGGCCGCCGGCAGCCTGTGTCTCTCGGACCTCGCCGCCGCCGTCGACGTCGCCGACACCCGCCTGCTGGCGCAGCCGGCGATCTCCGCGCGCCACGTCGCGTTCGCTTATGCCGGTGACCTGTGGGTCGCCTCCCGGGACGGCGGCGCGGCGCGAAGGCTGACCAGCGACGTCGGCGAGGAGAACAACCCGGCGTTCTCACCCGACGGCGAGCTGGTGGCGTTCAGCGCCGAGTACGACGGCAACACCGACGTGTACGTGGTGCCGGTGGCGGGAGGCATACCACGCCGGTTGACCTGGCACCCGGCCCCGGATCGGGTCGAGGGCTTCACGCCCGACGGCAAGGCCGTGTTGTTCTCGTCGCCTCGCCACGTGTTCACGAATCGTCACGCCCAGCTCTTCACCGTGCCGGTCGAAGGCGGCTTTCCGAGCCAGCTGCCGATCCCCCATGGCCTGCGCGGCGACTGGTCGCCCGACGGCAGGCACATCGCCTACATCCCGGTCGCCGAGCGGCACACGCAGTGGAAGGGCTACCGGGGCGGCACTACGTCGCGCATCTGGATCTACGACACCCGCGACCACTCGGTGGTGGAGGTGCCGCAGCCCGAGGGCCGATGCAACGACACCGACCCGACCTGGATTGGGAAACGTGTCTACTTCCGCTCCGATCGCGACGGCGAGATCAACGTGTACTCGTTCGATCCCTCGACCGGCGGCGGCGGCGGCGTGACGCGCCACACCCGGTTCGAGGACTTCCCGGTGCTCGCGCTCGGAGGCGACGGCTCGTCGACCCTCGTCCTCGAACAGTCGGGGTACCTGCACCTGCTCGATCCCGCGAAGGGCGAGGCCGAACGCCTGCGCATCGGCGTGGCGGCGGACCTGGTGGAGACGCGTCCCCGCTGGGTCGACGGCAGCGAGTGGATTCGCGGCGCCGACCTGTCGCCGAGCGGCGCGCGCGCCGTGTTCGAGTACCGCGGCGAGATCGTCACACTGCCGGCGAAGAAGGGCGACGCGCGCAACGTCACGCAGACCACCGCGGCGCACGAGCGCTCGCCCGTCTGGTCACCCGACGGCAAGCTGCTGGCCTTCTTCTCCGACGAGAGCGGCGAGTACCAGCTCCATCTCGCGCCCCAGGGCGGCACGGTCATCCCGGGCGAGAAGACGCGCAAGCTGAAGGTCGAGGGTAACGGCTTCTTCTTCGATCCCGAGTGGTCGCCCGACGGCAAGAAGATCTCTTACACCGACAATTCGCAGTCACTCTACTGGGTCGACCTCGCCAGCGGCGCGTCGAAGCTGGTCGCCAGCGAGCCCTACTACCGGCCCGGGCTCGCCGGCCCCGACCATTCCTGGTCACCCGACTCACGCTGGCTGGCCTATCGCGTCCATACCGAGGCGGCGATCGGCCAGGTGTTCGTGTACGACACACGCAGCGGCGAGTCGCACGCCGTGACCGACGGTCTGAGCGACGTCGCCGAGCCGGTGTTCGATCGCAGCGGCAAGTACCTCTACTTCTTCGCCTCCACCGACGCCGGTCCGGTCAAGGACTGGTTCGCGATGTCGAACGCCGACGTCGAGCTCAACAACACCGTGTACCTCGCGGTGCTGCGCGCCGGCGACCTATCGCCGCTCGCGCCGGAGAGCGACGAGGAGGGCGCCGCCGGCAAGGACGCAGAGAAGGACACGGAGAAGAAGGACGACGGTGAATCTCCCGACGACGAGGCCATCGGAGACACCCCTCCGGCGAAGCGCGGCAAAGACCAGACGGCGTCGGCGACCGATGCGGCGGCTGACGCGGCTGCCGCACCGAAGGCCGTCGAGCCGGTGCGCATCGACCTCGACGGTCTCGGCCAGCGCATCCTGGCGCTGCCGGTTCCGGCCGCCTTCCACGTCGGCTTGCGCGCCGGCGAGGCCGGAAAGGTCTACTACCTGCGGCGCAGCAATGCCGGTCCGCGCCCGCGCTTCGCGCTACACACCTTCTCGCTCGACGAGCGCGAAGAGACCGAGCTGCTCGCCGGGCTCGACGCGTTCACTCTCAGCGGCGACGGCAAGAAGCTGCTGTGGGCCGATGGCGAGACCTGGGGCATCGCTGATGCCGGCGGCAAGGTCGACCGCGGCGAGACGAAGATCGCCGTCGAGAAGATCCAGGTGCGCGTGGATCCGCCAGCCGAGTGGCGGCAGATCTACGACGAGGCCTGGCGCATCAACCGCGACTACTTCTACGACCCGGGCATGCACGGCGCCGACTGGCCGGCGATGGGGGAGCGCTACGAGCAGTTACTCGACCACCTCGCGACCCGCTCCGACCTCAACCGCCTGCTGCAGTGGATGTCGAGCGAGCTAGCGGTCGGTCACCACCGCAATGCCGGGGGCGATCGGCGCAACGAGGCAAAGGAGGTCCCCGGCGGTTTGCTCGGTGCCGATCTCGAGATCGACCAGGGTCGCTACCGCTTCGCGCGCATGTACGGCGGTCTCAACTGGAACCCCGACCTGCGCGCCCCGCTGACCGAGCCCGGGGTCGACGTGCGCGAGGGCGAGTTCCTGCTGGCGGTCGACGGGGTCGACCTCGACGCGAGTGAGAACGTGTACGCGCGCTTCGAGAACACCGCGGGCAAGATCGTGCGTCTCACCGTTGGCGGGGATCCCACGGGGAAGGGCTCGCGCGTGGTCGAAGTGGTGCCGATCGCAAACGAAGGGGCCTTGCGCAACCGCGCCTGGGTCGAAGCCAACCTGCGCAAGGTCGACCAGGCCACCGGCGGGCGAGTCGCATATGTCTACGTGCCCAACACCGCCGGGCAGGGGCACCAGTACTTCAAGCGCTACTTCTATCCCCAGGCGAACAAGCAGGCGATCATCGTCGACGAGCGCTTCAACGGCGGCGGTCAGGTCGCCGACTACTACATCGACCACCTCCGGCGCCCGTTCATCAGCCACTGGGCCACGCGATACGGCAAAGACATCGTCACGCCGGGCGCGGCGATCTTCGGTCCCAAAGTGATGATCATCGACGAGACCGCCGGCTCCGGCGGCGACCTCTTGCCATGGATGTTCCGCAAGCTCGATCTCGGGACGCTCGTCGGCAAGCGCACCTGGGGCGGCCTGGTTGGCGTGCTCGGCTTCCCGGTGCTCCTCGACGGCGGTGTCATCACCGCACCCAACCTCGCGATCTGGACC
>DATLFI010000203.1:0-6462 GCA_035524895.1 Thermoanaerobaculia bacterium
CAACTCGCCAGGGAATCCCTCGAACCCGGACCCGACGGTCGAGGTCACCTGGGGCGAGGCCACGACCGACGAGATGATGATCGGCTTCATGGAGTACGAGTACACGAACAAGGCAGAGATGCCGACCTTCGCGGTGCCCGAACACGTTCGGGAGCAGATGCGGCGCAGGCTCGAGAGCCGGGAGGGTGCGGGCTCCTCGGCGGCGACCACGAGTGGTGAGGCGGGGGAGTCGAGCGGACGCTGAGTCCGGGAACCGAAGTTTTTTCTTCCATCTGCGCGAAATGTCTTGACAGGCACGGCGAGCCTCTCGTAGCTTCTCGCGCCATCACGAAGAGGTTTCGATCTCCGGCCCTGTTCGATCTCCGACGATGCTACCGACCATGACGACTCGAGCCCGCTCGATCTCCACGGACGCCTTCCCGGTCCTGTTCGCGGTTTTCGCACAGCCCGTCGCGACGGCTGTGGCGCAGCCCGTGGCGTCGAAGGCCGCAGAAAAGAAGGTAGCAAAGAAGTCCGTGAAGAAGCATCTGCCAGATCCACCATCTGGGTAGCCACCCCTCTACTTCCAAAGAGATAGATCAGAAAGCCGGCGACCCAGATGGGCGCCGGCTTTCGTGTTTCTAGGCCCCAGTGAACGACCGGAGCGAACTTCCAACCGACGATCGGAGCAGCCGCCGTGATCCCGAATCCCCTGGTACGTGCTCGCGTGGACTCGCTACGCCTGATCGATACGACGCTGCGCGAGGGAGAGCAGTTCGCCGGCGCCTGCTTCGCGTTCGAGGACAAGGTCGAGATCGCTCGCCACCTCGACGCCTTCGGTGTCGACTACATCGAGCTCACCTCGCCCGTGTCCAGCTCGCAGAGCCGGCGCGACCTCGAGCGGATCGCTGCGCTCGGCTTGCGGGCGAAGGTGCTGACCCACGTGCGCTGCCGAGCGGACGACGCTCGGGCCGCGATCGAGTCCGGAGCGCAGGGCGTGGATCTGGTGATCGGCACGTCGAGCCTGCTGCGCCGCTTCTCGCACGGCAAAGACATCGAGCAGATCCTGGCCGAGGCGGTCGAGGTGATCCAACTGGTCGCCTCCCACGGCCTCGAGGTGCGCTTCTCGGGCGAGGACAGCTTCCGCAGCGAGCTGGCGGACCTGCTGTGGCTCTACCGCGCGGCAGAGGTCGCCGGAGCGCACCGCGTCGGCGTGGCCGACACCGTGGGTGTCGCCGACCCGCTGACCGTCTTCGACGTCGTGCGCACGGTACGCGGGACCGTGCGCTGCGACATCGAGTTCCACGGGCACAACGACACCGGATGTGCCGTGGCCAACGCATTTGCCGCGTTCCAGGCGGGCGCCACGCACGTCGACACTTCGGTGCTCGGCATCGGCGAGCGCAACGGCATCACCTCGTTGGGGGCTTTCGTGGCGCGCCTCTACGTGGTGGACTCGGAGGCGGTGCGGGGGCGCTACGACCTCGCATCCCTGCGCGAGCTGGAGCGCTACGTCGCGCGCCTTGCCGGCGTGGAGGTCCCCTTCAACAACCCGGTCACCGGCCCCTGCGCGTTCACGCATCGGGCGGGGATCCACGCCAAGGCGATGCTGGCGGAGCCGTCGACCTACGAGGTGCTCGATCCCGGCCACTTCGGGCTCGAGCGATCCATCGACGTGGCCCACCGCCTGACGGGCTGGAATGCCGTCCGTCACCGCGCGGGGCAGCTCGCCATCGCGCTCGACGAGCAGGGGGCGCGCGAGCTGACGCTTCGCATCAAGGCACTCGCCGACGTGCGGGCGATCTCCGAGGACGACGTCGACGCGTTGCTGCGGGACGCCACGGCGTCGGGCGCGGTACCCGAGGCGGTGCGATGAGCGACGGCGAGCCGAGCGGCGCGACGCCACGAGCTCGAGGGCTCACCTGTGTCGAGGCGGTGCTCGCCCGCACCAGCGGGCGCGGTAACGCGGATGCGCCGTTGCCGGGCGAGATCGTCGAGGTCATGCCGGACTTTGCGTTCAGCCACGACAACACAGCCGCGATCGCGGCGATCTGGCGGGAGTTGGGGCAGGAGCGGGTGGCGATCGCGGAGCGGCTCGCGGTGACGTTCGACCATGCGGTGCCGGCGCCGACGCCGCGCCACGCCCTGAACCATGCCGAAGCTCGGCGCTTCGCGCAGGAGCAGGGCATTCGGCACCTGTTCGAGGTCGGGCGCGGCATCTGTCACCAGGTGCTCGGCGAGGAGGCGTTGGTGCTGCCCGGCCAGCTCGTGCTCGGTGCCGACAGCCACACGCCGCACTTCGGCTGGATGGGCGCGATGGGTGTCGGGATCGGTCGCACCGAGATGGCGGCGGTGTGGGCGCTTGGCTCGATCTGGCTGCGCGTGCCGGAGTCGATCGAAATCCGTTTCGACGGTGAGCCCTCGCCCTGGGTCGATGCGAAGGACTTGGCCTTGTGGGTGCTCGGGTTGTTGGGTGCCGAAGGCGGCAGTTACCGCTCGGTGGAGCTGCGCGGTACAGCGGTAGCGCGGTTGTCCCTGGCCGAGCGCGCCACGCTCGCGAACATGATGGCCGAGCTCGGGGCGAAGTGCGCCTTCGTCGAACCTGACGACGCGGTCTTCGAGTATCTGGCGGAGCGGCTGGCCCGGCGCACCGGGTGCGGTCATGACGAGGCTGCTGCCATGGCGCGTGCCGGTGCGGTCTTTCCGGATCCGGACGCCAGCTACGCCGAACGGCACGCGCTCGACGTCTCCGCGCTCGAGCCGCAGGTCGCCTGTCCGCACGCCGTCGACCGCACCGTTTCGGTCACGACGCTCCACGACGTGCGCGTCGACCAGGCATTCCTGGGCACCTGCACCAACGGTCGGTTGGAGGACCTCGAGGCCGCGCGCCGGGTTGTGCGCGGCCGGCGGGTGGCCAAGGGGACGCGGTTCGTGGTGATCCCGGCGTCGAGCGAGGTGCTCGAGGCGGGAGTCGCGAGCGGGGCGGTCGCGGACCTGCTCGCTGCCGGCGCGGTGCTCGGCACTCCGGGGTGCGGCCCCTGCATGGGCAACCACCAGGGCGTCCTCGCGCCCGGCGAGGTCTGCGTGTCGAGCGGCAACCGAAACTACCGCGGACGCATGGGCACCAAGGAGGCAGAGATCTACCTGGCCTCGCCGGCGGTGGTCGCAGCCTCCGCGATCGCAGGCCGCATCGCGCACCCCGCCGAGGTTTGCGCAGGAGACACACCATGACCGTCGAGGCGGCTCGCGCTCACCGCGTGATCGCAGGACGCGTATTCCGGTATGGCGACGCCGTGAGCACGGACGCTCTGTTCCCCGGCCGGTACACCTACACGCACACCACATTCGCGGAGATCGCGCCTCACGCCCTCGAGGACCTCGATGCCGACTTCGCGCGCACCGTGCGGCCCGGTGACGTGCTGGTGGGCGGCCACGGCTTCGGCTGCGGGTCGAGCCGCGAGCAGGCGGTGACGTGCCTGGTGGCGCTCGGAGTCGGCGCGGTGATCGCGAGGAGCATCGCCCGGATCTACTTCCGCAACGCGGTGAACGCCGGCTTGCCCGCGATCGCCTGTCCGGCAGCGGTCGACGCGCTGGCGGCCGGCGACCGCGTTGCCATCGACCTCGACGAGGCCTGGATCGACACGCCGCACGGGCGATTCGGCTTTCCACCGCTCGCCCCGAACGTTCGAACGCTGCTGCGCTGTGGCGGTCTGGTGCCTTATGTGCGGGAACGGCTGCGAGGGTCGGTGGCGTGAGCGAGATTCCGCGACGCGCGCCGCGCATCGCGCTGCTCCCGGGCGACGGCATCGGCCGCGAGGTGGTTGACGTGGCGCGACGCGCGCTCGAGCAACTGTTGCCGCGCGACGCCGAGCTGGTCGAGCTCGAGATCGGCTGGAGCGCCTTCGAGCGCGTCGGCTCCGCGCTGCCGGAGGAGACGGTCCGGGAGCTCGAGCGCTGCGATGGCGCGCTGCTGGGCGCCGTGGCCTCACCGAGCCACCGCGTCGATGGCTATAGCAGCCCGGTGGTCGAGCTGCGCCAGCGCTTCGGGCTCTACGCCAACCTGCGGCCGGCGGTGTCGGCGCCGGTTCCAGGAGCGCGGAGCGGGGTCGACCTGCTCGTGGTGCGCGAGAACACCGAGGGACTCTATGGCGCGCCCGAACGATCCGTGGGCGAGCGCGGAGGTGTGGACGAGGCGGTGATCACCGAGCGCCGGATCAGCCGGAGCGCCAGCGAGCGCATCGCCCGCGCGGCCTTCGAGGCGGCGCGAGCGCGCGCGAGCCGGCGAGGGCGTCGGGCGTTGGTGACCGTGGCCCACAAGGCCAACGTGCTCCGCCTGAGCGACGGGCTGTTCCGCGAGTGCGTTCTCGCCGTGGCGGGTGGTTACCCCGACGTCGCGGTGGACGAGCTCCTGGTCGATGCAGCGGCGTACGATCTGGCTCGCTCGCCCCAGCGCTTCGATGTGCTGGTGACGGCGAACCTGTACGGAGACATCCTCAGCGACATCGCGGCCGCGGTCACCGGCGGGCTCGGGCTCGCTCCCAGCGTCAACGACGGCGACCGGTTCGCGGTCGCCGAGCCGGTCCACGGCAGCGCACCTGATCTCGCCGGCCGCGGGCTCGCGAATCCTGTCGCGACGCTTCGCGCCGCGGCGCTGCTGCTCGACCGCATCGGCGAGCCAGCGGCAGCCGCGAGGTTGTCGGCCGCGGTCGAGGCTTCCCTCGCCGGCTCGGTGCGCACCCCTGACGCCGGTGGCTCGGCCACGACCGAGGAGGTCGCGCGCGACGTCTTGCGGAGGCTGAACGCGCGCTCCGTTCCCTGGAGTCCCTCACGCCCCAGAACCGAAACGACCGCCAAGGAGGATCTCTCGTGTCGCTCGAGACAGTGACGGCCAATGCCGAATGCCCGGAGTGTTACGCGGAAGTCGCCCTGCGCGAGGTGATGCAGGGCGAGATCGTGCGCTGCGTCGACTGCGACGCCGACCTCGAGGTGCGCGGGCTCGACCCGGTCGAGCTGCAGCTCGCTCCCGAGGAGGAAGAGGACTGGGGGGAGTAGCGGTGCGTATCGGAGTCCTGTTGAGTCGTGTCCGTGTCGAGGAGCGGTTGCTGCTCGAGGAGCTCGAGCGGAGAGGGCTCGCGGTCGAGGTGATCGAGGACCGCGGGCTGGTGTTCGATCTCGCGGCCGAGACCGCCGCGAGCGCTCCGTGGCGCGATGTCGACGTGGTGCTCGACCGCTGCCTGCAACACTGCCGGGCAGCGCACGTCCTGCGCCTCCTGGCGGATGGCGGTGTCGCGACCGTCAACACCGCGGCGGTGGTCGAGCTGTGCGGCGACAAGCTCTCGACCTCGAGTCGGCTCGCCGCGCACGGCGTCCCGGCGCCGCGCACGCTCGCCGCGTTCACTGCCGAGGGCGCCCTCGCCGCCATCGAGCAGCTCGGCTACCCGGCGGTGCTCAAGCCAGTGCTCGGCTCGTGGGGGCGGCTGCTCGCACGTGTCAACGATCGCGACGCGGCCGAGGCCCTGGTCGAGCACAAGGAGGTGCTCGGCGGCTTCCAGCACGGAGTCTTCTACGTGCAGGAGTACGTGCAGAAGCCCGCGCGTGACATCCGCGCCTTCGTGGTCGGCGGCCGCACGATCGCGGCGATCTACCGCGATTCGGCGCACTGGATCACCAACACCGCCCGCGGCGGGCTGGCCACGGGCTGTCCGATCACCTCTGAGCTCGACGAGCTGTGTCGGCGCACCTCCGACGCCATCGGCGGCGGCGTGCTCGCGATCGACATCGTCGAGGACCCCGGCCGTGGGCTGCTGGTGATCGAGGTCAACCACACCATGGAGTTCCGCAACTCGATACGACCCACCGGCGTCGACATCCCGGCGCGCATCGTCGACTTCGTCCTGCGCGTGGCCGAGGAAGGCTGGCACGAGGCCAACGGGCTGCGGGGGGCGGCGTGATCCGAGCGTCGATCGCGGGGGCGTCGGGCTACGCAGGCGGCGAGCTGCTGCGTCTGCTGCTCGACCACCCGGAGGTCGAGATCGCGCAGGCGCAGAGCGAGCGCTTCACCGGAGATCGAGTGAGCTCGAGGCATCCCAACCTGCGCGGGCGCACCGAGCACCGCTTCGTCGCGCTCGGGGAGCTGCAGCCTTGCGACGCGCTGTTCCTCGCCTTCCGACACGGCGAGGCGGAACGTCGCATCGACGAGCTCGACGGCCTCGCCCCGGTGCTCGTCGATCTCTCGGCCGACTTCCGGTTGCGGGATCCGCGACGCTTCGCGGTCTGGCATGGCCGGGAGCACGAGCGGCCGGAGTGGCTCGCGCGCTTCGTCTACGGCCTGCCGGAGCTCCACCGAGAGGCACTCCGCGACGCTCGACGCGCAAGCGGCGTCGGCTGCAACGCTGCCTGCGCCATCCTTGCGCTCCTGCCGTTGGTGCGCGCCGGGTTGCTCGACATGACGCGCGACGTGGTCTGCGACCTCAAGGTGGGCAG
>DATLFI010000204.1:0-2366 GCA_035524895.1 Thermoanaerobaculia bacterium
CGCCGACGGCGCATGTCCCGGCCCGCGGCGGGACGACGACGGCGTTCGCGCTCGGCCTGACGAGCACGGTGCTGAACCCGAAGCCGGCGCTCTTCTTCCTGACCCTCGTGCCCCAGTTCGTCGACCCGGGCAACGCGATGCTGCCTCAGATCGCCTTCCTCGTCGGGATCCACGTCGTGGTGGGCCTGATCTGGCTGACGGCGTACGCCCACCTCGTCCACCGCGCACACCGCGTGCTCACGCGCTCCGACGTCAAGCGCTGGCTCGAGAGCGCGACCGGCGCGGTGCTGATCGCCCTCGGCCTGCGGGTCGCGCTCGAGCGTCGCTAGTCGTCCTTGCCGTCGGCCCGCTTGGCGGCCGAGTGCGCGACGGCGAAAGCCCGGCTCTCGTCGCCGTCGTAGGTCTCGAGCGCGCTGTTGAAGGCCTCCAGGAAGGCGCGCTTCCCGTGCTCGCTGTACTGGTCGACCTGCTCCTGCGGCAGGTCGGAGACGGATTCGTAAGGCATGGCGGCGGTGTTGCCGGGTCCGCGCGGGCGGAAACGCAGCGGCGAAAGGCGCCGACCAGAGTCGAACTGGTGTACAGGGCTTTGCAGGCCGACGACACAAGGCCCGTAAACCCCTTGGCTGCGGGGTTTCCGGGCGATGTGCGCCAGCTGCGCGCCAGTAGGCGCGCCAGTCAAGCGGGCTCGAAGAGATCGAGTTCGACGCGAACGTCGTGTCCCGCGTCGACGAGGGCACTGTGCGCGATTGTCACCGCTAGCCCGGCAGCAGGAACGTAGTCGGCAAGTGCTTGTCGGAAGGCGCGCCAGCGTTCACGCCCACCTTTGGTCGCGAACCCTGCGATCTCCTCGAGCAGCTGGCGGTAGAAGCCGCGCGCTTGGGCGATCGCCTCCCCCGACGTGAGGTCGACGTCTCGTCCCCGCCAATCGCGGAGGTCGTGGCGTTCAATGGCGGCTGCGTACGGCTCGAGCAGCACGGCGGGCACACCATGCTGCTCCTCGAATCGGCGAAGAATTTCGAACGTGAACTCTTCAGCTTTCCGGTATCTGGCTTTCTCCCTTATCCTTCCTCATCTCCTTGCCGCAGCTTCGAGGTACGCGTCGAGACGCGCGGCGGATCTTCCGGCCGTCCTGGCGCTCGAGGTCCGGCGAGCCGGCTCCTCGAGCTCGGCGAGCCGCTCGTCAGTCGTCGGGGTGAGCATCGCTGCTTCCCTTCTCCGCCTTCGAGACGGCGAAGTCGACGAGGGCTCGCTCAGCTCGCGCGCCATCTTGACGAAGTAGGCGGAGTCGAAGTAGCAGGACTCGGCCGAGCCGATGTGCGTGCCGCGGAAGCTGTCGAGGTTCTCCTTGACAGCGATCGCGAACGTGCCCGGGATCGTCCTCACAGCCTCCTCGTCCTCGAGCGCGACCTCGATCGTTTCCGCTGCCTTCTCGATCTCGTCGAGGGCGGCGACCGCCTACTCGACGGCCCCCGCGAGCCCAGGGGCCGCGCGGAACGTAACACGGAAGGATGCTCGGTCCAGTCGAGCACGCCCCGCATCGCGACACGTCGGGCGGACCGCTGCAAGGGGCGTAGGCTTCGCTCAATGAGCAGTCGCCGTGACACGCGCGCCTGGCTCTCAACCCCATGGGTCACAGGCGCCTTCACGGCAGTCTCGGCGATCGCGGCTGTCGTGGCCACCCTCGCCGCGCTCGCCTCGTGCTCGCGCGCGGGAACAGCGAACAACATCGCCCGCGAGGCCAAACAGACTGCCGAGTCCGCGAACACGATTGCGGCGGAGGCGAACCGAATTGCGAGCGAGAGTCGGGACCACTCCCGCGTCGATTCGGCGGAGGCTCGTCTGCGCGCGGCGATTGCGGACGCCGAGATGGAGCTCGACGAGCGCCCCGGCCTCCGAAGCGCCGTCGAGGAAGCGCGAAGGCGGCTCAACGACGGCACGCGCCTACTCGGCGAAGAGAGCCCGCGTCAAGCGGCGCAGACGTTCGACAATGCGCTCGTCACGCTTCGGCAGCGGTGCCTCACCCTTGGCGCCACCTGCAACGTCGCTGCGGAACTGCTCGAGCACGTAGAACCCTGATTCTCTCGTCGGTGCCGGCGCATTGCGCGCCAGTTGCGCGCAGTGCGCGCCAGTTTCAGGCGGTTTCCACCGGACTTGAGCGGAGAACCGCACGGGCGGCGGAACTACCGCAAAGCCGTGGCCATGCGGGATTCCGCTCAACCACGCGGAGAGGCGCCGACCAGAATCGAACTGGTGTACAGGGCTTTGCAGGCCCTTGCCTAACCACTCGGCCACGGCGCCGGAGCCGGTGCCTATGGTAGCCGGGTGGCCTCCGGGACCGGCTCGCGCGCGAGCACCTCGTCGAGGAA
>DATLFI010000205.1:0-2408 GCA_035524895.1 Thermoanaerobaculia bacterium
TCGGTGAGCGCCACGGCGTCCATCCCCAGCTCCTTGATCCTGGCGACCAGATCCTTGATCCGGTTGCCGCCGTCGAGCAGCGAGTATTCGGAGTGGAGGTGGAGGTGAATGAAGCCGGGACGCGGGGCCGGGCTGGTCGGCTCGTGGGCTTGGGTCATCGTGGAGTGTGCGGCGACGGTTGCTGGCAGCGGTTTCGGGCTTACGGTTTCGGGCTACGGTTCGGCGGATGCACCCGGATCGACCGCGGCTAGACGGTCTCGGAGCGGTCTCGGAGCGGTCTCGGAGCGGTCGCGCGCTGCGACCACGGCGAAGGAGGGGCGGCACGGCGGCGCGGTACCGTGTGGCGATCATCGTTGCTGCGGCGACGGTCGGTCCGGCGTCTCGGCGATCGAGCCCGAGATCCTCGAGGCGAAGCGACCTTGTCGGCAACACGGCGTCGAGGTTGCCACCATTCGGACGGGGTCGCAACGACCGATTTCGGTCGCCGGCCGGAGGTCTTTGCGGGGCCTTGATTTGGGTCCCCGAGGAGTGTCCGCCTCGGCACAGCTCACCGGAGCAGAGCCGCGAGACGTCGTCGCGCCCGGCTCTTCGGGTCGGGCGACCCAGCGAGCAAGAGAGCGTAGCGGCCGACCTCTGTTGGGGTGGGCGTACGCCACGCTCGCCACACGAGCCTACGCAGGCTGTGCCGCGAGCTCGATCGGCTTCCCCGTCACCGCCGCATAGAGAACGTCGGGATCGAGATCAATGCCGCCGGGCCATTCGATGGTGCCTGACTCTGGGTTGACCCGGACCTTGCCGAACTCCGACACATCCTCGAGCCGTGCGAAGACCCCGTGGAACTGCAGCCTCCCTGAAAGGTCGAGCTCGCCTTCCGCCCCATCCTCGAAGCGAAGGTGAAGGCGATAGCCGCCCAGATGCCTCACCTCCACGATGTCTTTGAGCATTCCGGCTACTCCAGTGGCGCAATGGGCTTCAGCACTTTCTGCTCCCGTGCGCGCGTCCAATTCTCCATCAGCTCCTCTCGATGGAGAGTTGCCCACTCCACGACGAGGCCCAGTGCGCGAGGCGGAAGTCTCCCCTCGAGTAGGCTCGGCCGCTCTACCGCAACAAGCGCCTTGAAGGAGCCGTAGCGCACGTGAAAGTGGGGTGGCGGATGGTCGGCGAAGTGCATGGTAATGACGATGCCGAAGAACCGGCTGATTTCAGGCACCCCGAGAATCCCCGCCGCGTCTCATGAACCCGGATTCTAGCCAGCCTTGTCCAAGTGCGTCCCGCAAGGTTGATAAAGCAGCCGCCACCGGGTTATTCGCGGCAGCGGCACCGCTGACGCGCTGGGCCGTGAGACCTCAGGGGAAGCGGTCTCCCTCCCAGAGGGTGTGCTGCTCCTCTGGTCTCTCCTCTGCCGCGGCCTCTTCCTCTCGCTCGATCGTCAGGTGGGCTGCGAGTGAGACGAGGGCGAGGACGACGAAGACGAAGAGAGACAGCTTGGCGACGCCGGCGAGGGCTGTGGGGATTGGGGAGAAGCCGGCGATGCCCGAGATCAGGGCGAGAGCGGCGAAGGCGAGGGTGAGGCGAAGCATGGGGGTCGAGTTGATGACACGGAGCTTCAGGCGCCTCGAGGCGTCTCGTGGTGGAGTTTGCCACTGAAGAGTAGGATTCGCTCATGGTAGATCGCGCGATCAAGGAACAGATCCTCGACGACCTCGAACAGCTCACGCCAGAGGAGCAGAGGCAGATCGCCGAATCGGTGCGCTCGATGCGCGAACGACCCGAGGGCCATAGAGGTGGGCTGCTCTGAAGGAGATCCTCCCCGATCTCGGCGTCCTCGATCCCGAATCCGCCCGCGAGATGCGCGAAGCGATCGAGGAGGAGCTCGAGAAGATCGACCCAGGTGAGTGGTCGGCACATACTCGACACCAGCGCCGCCATCGCGTGACTGGCGCGTGATTTCTCGCTCCTCGCTGCAATCGGTGAGGACGCGCTGGTTCACATCGGCGCCATCGGGGTTCGGAGCTTTCACTGCGCGAAAGATCCCGCGGTCGTTCGGTGCCCCGCAGGAACTACGATCCAACTGACGATGCCAGGAGCTCGACAGACGCCTGAATCTCCCTTCTCTTCCGTCGAATCGCGTCAAGCCTCAGCCGACCGCCGCGTCGATCTCGATTGGGTCGACGAGCAGCTCGGGCCCGACCCGGGCTGGGTTCCGCTCGAGCGTCATGCGCGGATGGAGGACTTCCCGCCGGGCAAGGAGCCGGGCCGGTTCGTACCGACCTGGGCGAACGCCGGGATTGCGCTGCGCTGCTACCGGCGTGGCGAGGGTGGCGGGCTCGCCGGCAAGGCGTTCTTCGGGCCCGAGGCGGGCGGGCCTCCCGGTTACGCCCACGGCGGGGCGCACATGGCGGTGCTCG
>DATLFI010000206.1:0-42416 GCA_035524895.1 Thermoanaerobaculia bacterium
TGGCGATGCTGGGTCCATCGCTGAGCGAGCGCAACACCGCAGACGGCCCCACGCCGCCCCAACCGCTTTGGGCGCGGGGGTTTGCGGCCGCTGGCTGCGTTGGGCCTCCTGCACGATGGCACCGCATCGCGTTCGTCGGCCCCGCGCACGCCTCCGCGTGCGCCTCCGCCTTGCCAGCGACCGCAGATCCCCGCGCGCAGCCCCACGCGGGTTTCACCACGGGCTGCTAGACCCCTCCCGCAACGCCAGCTCCTGCTGGAGCAACAACGCGGCCCCCACCAGCGCGGCCGTCTCGCTACGGAGAGTGCGCGGCCCGAGCGACAGGCGCTGGGCGCCCGCATCGTGCAGCCGACCGACCTCCCCCTCCACCAGGCCGCCCTCCGGGCCCACCACCAATAGGAGCGCCGAAGCGGGCCGGTCGGCGAAGGCAGGCACCTGCGGCGGCCCTGAGGCATCGAGCAGCACGCAGCGGCGCTCGGAGGCCAGCGCCACGAGCTCCTCGAAGGAGCCGAGCGGGGCCAGGTTCGGTAGCGTTGCACCACCACACTGCTCGAGCGCCGCAGAGGCGACACGCGCCAGCCGGTGGCCGGCGGTGTCGCGGAACGGCTGTGAGCGGGCGCATGGGAAGAAGCGCACCGCGCGCACTCCCAACTCGGTCGCTTTCTCGACCACCCACGCGGCGCGTTCGGGCCGGATCACCGCCACCGCCAGCTCCAAGCCCACAGCCGGATCACGCGACGGGGCAGGCTCGAGCAACCGCAGGCGCGCCGTAGAGCGCGCAACTTCTTCGACCACGGCCCAGCGCGCCGCCCCCGCTCCGTCGACCACCCGCAGCCGCTGGCCGCTGGCGAGCCGCCGCGCTCGAAACAGGTGGCGGAAGGCGTCCCCGACGACTTCGAGCGACGCCCCGGACAGCTCGAGCGGGGTCACCAGGAGGTGGATCTCGACGTCGCGCACAGCCAACCACCAACTAAGAGGCGGGGCGCTCGAGCCGCAGCGCCGTCCACTCGTCGAGCCGACGGCGGCGCACCTCGCGCAGCCCGGCGCGACGCCACCGTTCCGCCGCGGCATCCGCGTGCTCGGTGAGGATTCCCGATGCCACGGCAAGGCCTCCGGCGCGGAGAAGATTCCGGATGCGTGGTTCCTCGCCGCCGAGCTGCTCCGGAATCACGTTGACCAACGCGAGCTGGAAGCGCTCGGATCCCCCCAGCGCCTCGGGGGAGCCGGCGAGCAACCCCGGATCGAGCTGGTTGAGCCGTCGGTTCGCCGCTGCCTGGCCTATCGCCGCGACGTCACAGTCGAGCGCGACCGCCCGTGAGGCTCCGAGCCGCAGCGCGGCCAACGACAGCACGCCGGTGCCGCAACCAACGTCGAGCACGGCGGCGCCCCGCACCGCCTCGCGCAGCTCGAGCAACTCCTCCAGGACGAGTCGGGTCGTGGCGTGGGACCCGGTGCCGAACGCCCGCCGCGCCGGCAACCGGAGCAGGATCTCGCCTCCGGCCTTTCCGCCAGCCGGTTCGAGGGCATCCGCGGGCTCGCGCGGGTCCAGCACCAGTGGCCCGATACGGAACGGCCGCGCGCTGCGGCGATAAGGCTCCAGCCAGTCTCGATCCTCGACGGTGCGCAGCCCCCCGTTCTCCTCGACCAGCACTCCGCCCAGGAGCTCCAGCCGCTCCAAGAAGCCCGCGAGACCGTCGCCGTTGCCAGTCGACCGCGCGTGAAAGTAGACCTCCACCAACGACTGGACGGGCTCGGATTCGACCACCCACGCGCCCAGCGCACCCAAGGCGCAAGCCTCGGCAACCAGCAGGTCCTCGAGCTCGGCCGGCACCCGCAGCCGGCAGGCGCGGTAGCCGCCGGGGCGCTCGATCAACGGCGTATCACCCGAACAACCGTTCCTTCACCCGGGCGAAGACGTTGCGCTCGCGGCGCCCGCGGTCCCGGCCATCCACGCGCAGCTCCGCGAGCTGACGGATCAAATCGAGCTCGGTCTCGCTCAGCTCGGAAGGCTCCGGCACGTCGATAGCGATCTCGACCACGTGGTCGCCGTGCGAGCCGCGGCCGAGGTGGGGAATGCCCTTGCCACGGAGCGCGACCTGATGGCCGTACTGGGTTCCGGGCGGCAGCCGGACCTTGTCCGGGCCGTGCAGCGTCTGGACCTCGAGCGTGGCGCCGAGCACCGCCTCGGAGAAAGAGATGGTCTCCACGGTGAGCACGTCGGCGCCTCGCCGCAGGTACCGCTCGTGATCCTCGACCTCGATCACGACGTAGAGGTCTCCCGAGGGACCGCCCGCGCGACCGTGCTCGCCCTCGCCCGTGAGCCGAAGCCGCGCGCCCGTGTCGACGCCTGGCGGGATGCGCAACTGAAGCGTGCGCTCCTGCTCGACGCGACCCGCCCCGCGACAGTTCGGACACGGCTCCACCACGATCGCGCCCTCGCCCCTGCACTGCGGGCAGGTGCGGGCGACGGTGAAGAAGCCCTGGCTGAACCGGACCTGCCCTCGGCCTCCGCACGTCGCGCACGGGACCGGCGGCTTACCCGAGGCGCTGCCCGAGCCGTCGCAGGTGTCGCACGACTCGAGGCGCGGAATGCGCAGCGTGACCTCTTTCCCGAACACCGCGTCTTCGAATTCGATTCGCAGGTCGTAGCGCAGGTCGGCGCCGGACTGCGCGCTCGACCGTCCACGGCGCCGACCACCGCCGAACGCGTCGCCGAACCCGAACAGGTCGCCCAGGATGTCCGAGAAGTCTGCGAACACCGTGGGGTCGAAGCCGCCCGCGGCAGGCGCTCCGGTAGCGCGATGACCGTACCGATCGTACCGGGCGCGCTTCTCGGCATCCGACAGGACCGCGTAGGCCTCGGCCGCCTCCTTGAAGCTCTCCTCGGCCGCGGCGTCCCCCGGGTTTCGGTCCGGATGGAAGCGCACCGCGAGCTTGCGGTAGGACGACTTGATTTCCTGCAGCGCAGCGTCCCGCGCGACGCCCAGCACCTCGTAGTAGTCCCGTTTGCCGGTCATGGTGACATCGGGTCGCGTGCCGGCCAAGAGGCGGGCCGCTGACGCGCCTCAGCGCGAGTCGCCCACCTGGCCGAGCATGAGGTCCGAGAGCGCGCGGGAAACAGAGTTGAGGTCGTACATCGCCGCCTCCATCTCCACGCGGTCGTTGCTGGCGAGCGCGGAGCGTGCCTCGGAGAGCATGTCGTGCAGTCGTCGGCGCTCGTCGTCGGCGATCGTCTCCTTGAGCTGGTCGAGCACCCGCTCGTTGGTGGAGATCATCCCTTCGAGCCGGTTGCGCAGCCGGCGTACCTCTCGCTTCTCCTGGTCCTGCTGCGCGTACTCGCTGGCCTCCTTGACCAGCCGCTCGACTTCCTCCTTCGAGAGCCCGCTTGCCGGGTTGATCTCGATGGTCTGCTGCTGGTTGGTTGCCAGGTCGCGCGCAGAGACGGTGTGGATGTTGTTGGAGTCGATCGCGAACGTGACCTCGATCTGCGGCAGGCCCTTGGGCGCGGGCGGAATGCCGACCAGCTCGATGCGTCCGAGGGAGCGGTTGTCGGACGCCATCTCGCGCTCGCCCTGCAGGATGTGGATCTCGACGGTGTCCTGGTTGTCGATGACCGAGGTGAAGATCTGTGAGGTCTGGGTCGGCACGGTCGAGTTGCGTTCGATCAGGCGCGTGAACAGACCGCCGTGCGTCTCGATGCCGAGCGAAAGGGGCGTGACGTCGAGCAGCACGACATCCTTGATGTTGCCCTCCAGGATCGCACCCTGGATCGCGGCCCCCATCGCCACGACCTCGTCCGGGTTGACGTCCCGGTTGGGCTTGCGCCCGAAGATCTGCTGCACCATCTGCATGACCAGCGGAGTACGCGTCTGGCCGCCTACCAGCAGCACTTCCTCGATCTGGTCGGGACGCAGGCCCGCTCGCTCGAGCGCGTCGAGGCAGGGTCCGCGGGTGCGCTCTACCAGGTCGTGGACCAGATCCTCGAAGCGCGCCCGTGTCAGGGTGCGCGAGAGATGGCGCGGTCCGCTCTCGTCCGCGGAGATGAACGGCAGGTTGATCTGTGCTTCTTCGCTCACCGACAGCTCGCACTTCGCCCGCTCGGCCGCCTCCTTGAGGCGCTGGAGCGCCATTCGGTCGCCGCGCAGGTCGCCGTGGGTCTCGTGATGGAACTCTGCGATCAGCCAATCCATGATGCGGCGGTCGAAGTCCTCGCCGCCGAGGTCCGGGTCGCCGTTGGTCGCCTTGACTTCGAAGATGCCGCGGTTGAGCTCCATGACCGAGACGTCGAAGGTGCCCCCGCCGAGGTCGAACACCGCGATGTTGGAAGCGCCCTGGCGCCGGTCGAGCCCATAGGCCAGAGCCGCGGCCGTCGGTTCGTTGATGATCCGGAGCACCTCGAGTCCCGCGATCCGACCGGCGTCGCGAGTCGCCTGCCGCTGCGAGTCGTCGAAGTAGGCGGGTACCGTGATGATCGCCTTCTCCACCTTCTCCTGGAGCGCCTCCTCGGCGAACCCGCGGATCTCCTGCAGGATGAGCGCCGAGATCTCCTCGGGGCTGTAGCTGCGTCCGCGGATCTCGATCTTCACGTCGCCGTTGGGCGACTCCACCAGCGGATAGGGCAGATGGACGTCGAGCGCCCGCTGCACGTTGGGATCCTTGAACTTCCTGCCGATCAGCCGCTTGACCGCGAACACGGTGTTCTGCGGGTTGGTCAGCGCCTGGCGCTTGGCGATCTGCCCGACCAGCCGGTCGCCGTCCTCGGTGAAGGCGACGATCGAGGCGGTGGTGCGACTGCCTTCGCGGTTGGCCAACACCCGCGTCATCGACACGCCCTCCACCACAGCCACGCAGCTGTTGGTGGTGCCGAGATCGATACCGAGAACCTTCGCCACGTTCGGGATCCTGGCCTCAGCGGCCTGCCGACAGGCGGCTCACGCCGACGCTCGGAGCTCTCATCGGCCGGCACGATTCCAGCTGCAAGCGCGTTACCCCTCGACCGCTTCGTCGCTCGCGCGGGCTTCGGACGACACGGGCTCCGTCGGCACCGCCACCCGGACCCGCGCTGGCCGAAGCAGCCGCTCGTGCAGGAGGTAGCCGCGCTGGTACTCCTCGATCACGGTCGGGGCATCGACAGCGGGGTCCTCCTCCCGGGCGACCGCCTCGTGCCAACCGGGATCGAAGCGCGACCCCACGGCCGGCACCGGCACGGCCCCGAATCTGCCGAGCAGATCCTCCATCTGCCTGTGAATCATGCCGACGCCTCGGCGGAGATCCTCTCCGCTCGCAGCCGACTCGAGTGCGCGCGCGAGGTTGTCCATCACTTCCAGGAACTGCTCCAGCACGTCGGCTGCAGCGTGACGCCGCTGTTCCTCGCGCTCGCGTTCCACCCTGCGCCGGTAGTTCTCGAAGTCGGCGAGCGCGCGGATCGAGCGGTCCCGCGCCTCGGCGACCTCGTGCCGCAGCCGTCGGACCAACTCGTCGGTGTCGTCCTCGTCGGTGTCGTCGTCCCCGTCGCTCGAGCCGGCGGAACCTTCCGCGGACCGACGGGCTTCGACCGCAGCCACAGCGTCGCGGATCGCGGACTCGGGGTCGGGCAGTCCCTCGTCGAGGTCTAGCTCGTACGCGTCGGCGCCGCCGTCGTCGGCTACCGGTTTCTCGGGCTTGTGGTGATCGCGGGGCATTGTGGATGCGTTTCTGGGGACTCTGGAAAAAGGGGACGGCGCCTTCCCGGACCGCCGGGTCGCGGTGGATGAGGCTTCGTAGACGGGATTCTCTCCTACATCGTGGCGTCGAGAGCCGCCGACAAGCGTTCTCCCAGGTAGTCGACCAACGGGATCAAACGAGCGTACTCCATGCGCGACGGACCGAAAAGACCGATACTGCCGGTGCCGCCGTCTCTGTCGTAGCGCCGCGCGATCAGACTGAAGTCGAGCTCGGAGGTCAGGTCGCTCTCCTCGCCGATGACCACGCGCACCCCCTCGCCCTGCATGCAGCGGTTCAGCAGGCTCACCACCCGTGCCTTGTCGTTGAAGGTCTCGAACAGCCGACGCACGCGGTCGAGGCTTGCCAGCTCGGGCTGGGAGAGCAGCGTCTCGGTGCCCTCCACCAGCAGAGACGGTTCGGGGGCGGTGGCCGAATTGAGCCCTTTCTGTGCCAGCTCGAGCGCGCGCTGCATCAGGGCGTCGACCTGCGCGCGCTCGAGCGCCATCATGCCGAGGAGCCGGTCGCGCATCTGTACCAGGCTGAGCCCGGCGAAGCTCTCGGTCAGGTAGTTCGAAACCGAGATCAGGTCCTCCCTCGCCACGACCGCGTCCGTCTCGACGACCTTGTGCTCGATGAAGCCGTTGGCCGACACGCAAACGCAAAGAACCTTGCGGCCGGTCAGGGGCACGAACTCGACTGCCTTGAGGAGGGTAGAGCCTAGATCCGGCGTCACGACGATGCCGATCTGCCGCGACAGCTGCGACAGGATCGACGAGATCTTGCCCGGGAGCAGGCTGCCGTCCCCCTGGCCGCTCCGTAGCGTCTCGTCGATGAGGTGGCGATCCGCCGCCGAAGGGCCCTCGGCCCGCATCAGCGAGTCGATGAAGAGGTGGTACCCGCGAGCGGTCGGTATCCGGCCGGCGGAGGCGTGGGGCTGGCGGAGATAGCCAAGCTCGTCGAGGTCGGCCATCACGTTGCGAATGCTGGCCGCGGAGAGCGGGTTGCGCAGCCGCTTGGCAATCTGTCGGGACGATACGGGCTCGCCCCCCAACAGGTACGCTTCCACGACGTCGCGCAGGATCTCCCGATCCCGCTCGCTCAGCTCCGTGAGGTCCTGGTTCGACATGGCAGCGGTCCCAGCTTCCCCAGGTCGCGATCGCGCGACGTGGCTCGCCAAGGAGCCAAAGTCTATCCGCAGCCGGGAAGTCGGAGCTGCACTGTAGCTTTCGGTAGCTTTCGGCGGCCGTTCGGGGCACCCCCAAAGACCGCGCCCTGCGACTTGGTTGCCGGCCCCGCCGGCCAGTGCTATCCTGTTGACTTCGCTGGAAAAGCCCGCCAGCGGACAGGCGCGCGCACGGCTCTGCAACGCCTTGGTCCGAGGACCGGTCATGGTCTTCTTCAACCACAGCACTATGCAGATGGCCGCGAAGATCGTGTACTACGGTCCCGGTCTGTGCGGTAAGACCACGAACCTTCAACACATCTACAGCCACACCAGCCGCGACTCTCGCGGCGAGATGGTCTCGCTGGAGACCGACACCGATCGGACGCTGTTCTTCGACCTGCTGCCGATCGAAGTCGGAACGATCCAAGGCTTCAGCACCCGCATCCAGCTCTACACGGTGCCCGGGCAGGTGTTCTACAACACCACCCGCAAGCTGGTGCTCAAGGGGGTCGACGGAGTCGTGTTCGTCGCAGACTCGCAGCGCCCCATGCAGCACGCGAACCGCGAGTCGTTCGCGAACCTCGAGGAGAACCTCCGCGAGATCGGCCTGACCGCCGACGAGCTGCCGCTGGTGCTGCAGTACAACAAGCGCGACCTCAGGGACATCTGTGCCGTCGAAGAGATGGACCGCGCGCTCAACCGCGGCGGCTGGCCCGCCTACGAAGCCGCGGCAATCCACGGCCAGGGGGTCTTCGAGACGCTGCGAGCCGTCTCCAAGCTCACACTCCTCTCGCTCAAGAGACGGCTGGGTGCGGCGGCGACCGGCGGCCTGGCGAAAGCTCGCCCCCAGGCGGCTCCTCCCCCGGCGCGGCCCGGCCCGGCGCGAAGCGGTCCGCCCGTCGGACCCGTGCCGACGCCGGGAAAGGCCCCTCCACCAGCGGCACCGCCCCCGGTCGAGCCGACACGCCCTCGTCGCGACCTCGACATCCTCGCGGAGTTGGAGAAGATCAGGGACCAGGGGCCCCGCAGCGCGCCCGCCTCTGCGACGCCCAGGGCTCCCGCCGCAACGGTGAACGGCAGCCGCAGCATCGACGACCGCCTGCGCTTCGAGATGGCGCGCGACGATCTGCGAAGGGCTCGACGCGTGTCGCTCCACCTGCGAGTCGAGGACGGCAGCGAGCAGTTGCTCGAAGCCTTCGAGGGCGGCTGGGATCTCGAAGATCCCGGGACGCTCGAGCGGCTGCGCCTGCACCTCGACATCGCCCTGGGTCCTCGCGATTGAGCGGCGCGGTCGTCGGATCCCGGCAGCGTACTCGGCGGAGCGCGCCGCCCCTCCGGCGCGCCGACTGATGCGCTGTCCGTTCTGCTCTGCCAACGACGACCGGGTCGTGGACTCGCGCGAGAGTCGCGACGGCGCCACGATCCGTCGACGTCGCGAATGCATCGCCTGCGGCCGACGCTACACGTCGTACGAGCAGATCGAGAACATCGCGTTCCGCGTGGTCAAGTCCGACGGCCGACGTGAGGAGTTCAGCCGCAGCAAGCTGCTGGCGGGCCTGCTCAAGGCCTGCGAGAAGCGTCCCGTGCCACTCAAGGCGCTGGAGGCCATCGTCGACGAGGCCGAGACCTTGCTCCAGGCGCGCGAAGACCGCGAGATCACCACCCAGGAGCTGGGCGAGCTGGTGATGGAGCAGCTGCGTCAACTCGATCAGGTGGCATACGTTCGCTTCGCCTCCGTGTACAGGCAGTTCGAGGACATCGACGAGTTCATGAACGAGCTGCGCAAGCTCCTCAACCAGCGCTCCGACCGGCCATGACAGGGGACAAGCACCACGCGCGCGACGAACCGGCGGTGCCCGACGTCCTGCCGGTGCTGCCGCTGCGGGACACGGTGCTCTACCCGTTCATCATCGTGCCGCTCTCGATCGGCGGCGACTCCTGCATCCAAGCCGTGGACCAGGCGCTGACGGAGAACCGAGTCATCCTGCTCTGCACGCAGCGCGACCCGACCGTCGAGAGCCCGGGCCGCGAGGATCTCTATCCCGTGGGCACCGCCGCCGTGATCATGCGCATGCTCAAGCTGCCCGACGGCCGCGTGCGGATCCTCGTGCAAGGGCTCCGTCGGGCGCGCATCGGCCACCTCGGGCAACAGACGCCCTTCCCCACCGCGCGAGTGGAGGTCATCGAGGAGTGCCCCGTGCCAACCTCGCTCGAGCGCGACGCTCTGGTGCGCAGCGTTCGTGACGGCCTCGAAAGGGTGGTCCACCTCGGGCGCAACATCTCCTCCGAGGTCATGGTCATCGCGACCAACCTCGACGAGCCAGGCCGGCTCGCCGACCTCGCCGCCAGCAACCTGGAGCTCGACGTCACCGACGCGCAGCAGCTCCTCGAAACGCTCGACCCCATGCAGCGGCTGCGTCGTGTCTCGGAGCTGCTGGAGCGCGAGATCCAGCTGCTGACGATGCAGCAGGAGATCTCGGCCCAGGCGCGGGGCGAGATCGATCGCTCGCAGCGCGAGTACTTCCTGCGGCAGCAGCTCAAGGCGATCCAGGACGAGCTAGGAGACGGCAACGAGCTGGCCGAGGAGATCGCCGGCTACCGGAGCGCCGCAGCGGAGAAGGTCTTGAGCGACGAGGCGCAGGCCGAGCTCGATCGACAGCTCCGCCGCCTCGAGCGCAGCCCGCCCGACAGCATCGAGGGCGCGACGATCCGCACCTATCTCGACTGGCTCGTGGGCCTGCCCTGGGGCGTGACGAGCATCGACGACCTCGACCTCGACCACGCACGCAACGTGCTCGACGAAGACCACTACGACCTCGACAAAGTCAAGGAGAGGATCCTCGAGTATCTAGCGGTGCGCAAGCTCAAGGCCGACGCCCGTGGGCCGATCCTCTGCTTCGTCGGTCCACCGGGTGTCGGCAAGACATCGCTCGGCCGCTCGATCGCGCGAGCCCTCGGCCGGGGCTTCGCGCGACTGTCGCTGGGTGGCGTGCACGACGAGGCCGAGATCCGCGGCCACCGCCGCACCTACGTGGGTTCCTTGCCGGGGCGGATCATCCAGGGCATCCACCACGCCGGCACGAGCAACCCCGTGTTCATGGTCGACGAGATCGACAAGATCGGAGCGGACTACCGCGGGGATCCATCGTCGGCACTGCTGGAAGTGCTCGACCCCGAGCAGAACGAGACGTTTCGCGACCACTACTTGGGAGTGGCCTATGACCTTTCCAAGGTGCTCTTCATCACTACCGCCAACATGCTCGAGCCGATCCAACCCGCTTTCCTCGACCGCATGGAAGTGCTGCGCATCTCCGGCTATACCAGCGACCAGAAGCTCGAGATCGCTCGCCGCCACCTGATCCCGAAGCAGATCCGAGAGAGCGGGCTCTCTCCCGAGCACATTCGCTTCACCGACGGCGGGCTGCGCAAAGCGCTGCGCGACTACACCAAGGAGTCCGGCGTTCGCGGCTTCGAGCGCGAGATAGCGGCGCTCTGCCGAAAGGTCGCAGTACGCGTCGCGCGGGGCGAGGCGGGACGAGTGGAAGTCTCGCCGCGAGTCGTCGAGCGCCTGCTGGGCCCGGCGAAGCACTTCAGCGAGGAGCTGCTCGATCGGGACCGGGTGGGCGTGGCCACGGGCCTCGCGTGGACGGCCGCCGGCGGAGACATCCTGCTGGTGGAGGCCGCCCTGCTGCCGGGCAAAGGTCAGCTCCTGTTGACCGGCCACCTCGGCGAGGTGATGAAGGAATCGGCCCAGGCCGCCCTGTCGTACGCGCGACGCTACGCGCAAGAGCGGGGCATCGATCCCGCGGTGTTCAGCCGCTCCGACCTCCACATCCACGTGCCCGCCGGCTCGATCCCGAAGGACGGTCCCTCTGCCGGAGTCACGATCGCCACCGCGATCGTGTCGGTGCTGGTCGCGAAACCGATCGATCGCACGCTCGCGATGACCGGCGAGTTGACCTTGCGGGGCGAGGTGATGCCGATTGGCGGTGTGCGCGAGAAGATACTGGCGGCGCTCGGCGCTGGAGTGAAGCGCGTGGCCCTGCCTGCGGGCAACCGCCGCGATCTTCGCGAGGTACCGCCGGCGATGCTGCGGCGCCTGAGCCTCCATCTCGTGGAGACAGTCGAGGAGGTGCTGGAGCTGGCGCTGATCGAACCGGCTGCGGGCGAGGTCGCGCCTCGAGCGATCGCCGCAACGAGCGCCGCCCGCCCTGACTCGGCAGGCTGACTCGAACCATGCCTCGGCGCGAGTCTGCTAGCCCTCGCCGGCCGCTCCGCGACGAGGCGGCATTCGTTGCCTGGCTGAGGAACGTCGCAGACGCCGGGATCGGCGACGACACGGCGTTCCTGAGCCTCGATGGCTCCTTCGCGTGGACCGTCGACACCCAGCACGAGGGCGTCCATCTACCGACCGGATGCGATCCCGCGGTCGCGGCTCGGAGACTGCTGGCCGTGAATCTCTCCGATCTCGCGGCCGTCGGTGCGGAACCGCGCTATGCGCTGCTCTCGCTCGCCGCGCCACCCGAGTACGATCGGCGGCGGTTCGTCGCCGCGTTGGTCGCTGCGTGCGCGCGTTTCAGGGTGCGGCTCCTGGGTGGCGATACCAGCCGGCTCGACCGGCTCTCGGCGACGCTCACGTTGATCGGACGGAGACCCCGCAGGGCGAGTTGGATGCGGCGGAGCGCTGCCCGGCCCGGTGACCAACTCTTCGTCGGCGGGACCCTCGGCGAGGCGGCTCTGGGTCTTGCGCTAGTGCGGGCGGGCGCGATCTGGGAGCGGGGTCGGATGGTCCTGCCGGCCGGGTTGGAGGGCCCGCGCAGCCACACGGTCGCGGCGCGGCGGGCGGTCCGAAGGTTCCTGGCGCCAGAGCCCCAGATGGAGCTCTCGCGACGACTCTCCCAGTCCGGGTGTCGCGTCGCGGCCATCGACGTGTCCGACGGTCTGGGCAAGGACTTGGCCCGCCTGTGTGCCGCGAGCGGAGTCGGCGCCGAGGTCGAGACCCTGCCTCTGGCCCAGGCCGCCGAGGAGTTGGCGGCACGGCTTGGGTTGAACGCCCGCGAGCTAGCCCTGGGCGGCGGCGAGGACTACGTGCTGTTGTTCACCCTGCCTGCGAGCAGCCGGCAACCTGCCGGCAGCACACCGATCGGATGGATCCGGTCGGGCACAGGCGTCTGGGCCATCGAAGAAGGCGACCGGCGCCGCGACATCGCGGACGCCGGTTTCGACCACTTCGCTGCGAGGTGAGCGGCTGGTGGAGCTCGCCGCCGGCTCCTAGCCGCGCCTGACGGTCACGACCATGGGCCGCTTGAGCATCTGTGTCAGCTCGCGGATCTGGCGCTCCAAGGAGCGCTGGGAACCTTCGAGCCGCACCAGCCGTCGAGCCACGTCGCCACCAGTCGCTCCGCCGGACCCGCCGAGAAGCGCCGGCTGTGCCGGCTTCCGTCCCCTCGTGCTGCCCCGGCGCAACTCCCGGAACACCTCGACGGCGTGCTTCGGGTAGCGCCGACGCTTGCCGGTGCCGACATGGGGTATGCGATCCAGGTAGAGCTTCGTGTACCGCAACAACGTCGGGTACGAGATCCCTGTCTCGGAGCGGATCTGTTGCAGGGAGAGAAGGCCGCTTCCCGCCTCGTTGGCGCGACCGCGGACCGCACTGCCACGCGCCGATGCCGACGCGGATTTGGGACGACGACCGCGACGGCTCAGCCCCTCCTCCCGCAACTCCTGGAACACCTCCAGCGACGCCACAGGGTATCTCTGGCGGCGGCCCTCGCCTACCGAAGGAATCCGATCTGCATGCAGTTTCTTGTACTTCTGCAGCGTCGGCATGGAGATCTTTGTGCGGCGAGACACCTCTGACAGCGTCAGCAGGCCACTCCGACCGGTCCCCGTGGCGCCTCCGCCACCCATGCGCGCAGTCTTCTTACCGGTCGCCGTGCGCCTGCCGGCGCCTCTCTTTTTCCTTGGCACTCGCGATCTCCTCCACGTCTGCGTTGGCAAAATAGCCGTTTCGTCTTAGAACAAGTAGCCTCGTGCAGCCTAACAAGAAACTGCAGGCGACGAGAATCAAGTTCTCAACGTCCAGAAAGAGACGCTACCACGTTCTACTCGCGTGGAGCGACGCTCTCGGCGAGACAACCTTGGCGAGAGCTCCTGCGGCGCCTGTCGATGCAGCCGTCCGCGCGACGGCCACGCCCTCGCAGACTCACGACAGACCGAGGTTCCGAGCAAGGCAATGGTGGGCTCGTGAACTTCCGACAGAGGCCCCTGATCCGACAGAGGCCTCTGACACGAGGCCTCGAAGCGCGAGAGCTTCGCTCCCTACGGAGTTTCGCCCGCAGCGTCGGAAGTCAAACCGCCGGGCCAGCGCACGAAGAAGCCGCCGGCCCACACGATGTCGCGATCGTAGTCCGTGGAGACGAAGGCGCCAATGGTGTAAGACCCCTCGAACACGCCGTCGGCTCCCGATGAGCGCAGCGCCACCGATCGCGGAAGGTCGATCTGGAGTGTGCCGAACTCATAGGTGCCGCGCCAGCCGTCGCGCTCAGGCAGCTCCGCGGCGTACACGGGCACGAGCGCTTCCTTGAGCTCTTCGTAGTCCTTCGTTTCGTACTCCGACCACTCGACGAGTGTGCTTTGCCGCCCGCTCGCCGCCGCTCCCACCTGGTCGGTCAGCCACGAGAACCAGATCGTGCCGATGTTGCGCATGTCCGCCATGGTGCGCTTCTGGCGCGCTTTCTGGAGCGAGTCGAGCAGGTTGGGTATCAGGATCGCCGCGATGATCCCGATGATCGCAACGACCACCAACAGCTCGATCAGCGTGAACCCTCTCGTTCGATACCTTCGAAGCATCAAAAGGTCCCCCTCCTGAATCGCCGGCGGCTCCGAAATCAGTGAGCCGGGTGCCCGTGGAACCTCATAGCAATGTCGATACCAACCCCAGGGAGGCTTGCGACGCGCGTCGCCGCATCGGAGTGACCTGAAGATTCCACGGGTTGCGCTTCCGGACGGCCCTTGCCCCAAAGGATCGGATCCACCCGATGACGCCGGCCGTGGGGCTTCGAGAGCTGCCTCGACTCGGAGCGTTCCTTCCAAGGCCCTGACAATCTGTGTCAGCTGAGAGGAGCACGGACTGTCAATCGACGGGCCCTCTCACGCGCCACGGATCGTCCCCGCCAGACCGAGCTGGCGGGTCAGGTAGGACAGCGCCTGTCTCGTGAGACCGAGCCTGCGACCCACCTCGGCCTGGTTGCCGCCACAAGCCTCGAGCTCTGTGCGCAACCGCTCCCGCTTCAACTGGTCCAGCCACTCGTGCCACGGCGCGCGCTCCTGAGTTCCTCCGACAGGCAAGTCGAGGTGCTCCCAGTCGACCACGACGCTAGAGGTGTCCACCATCGCGCTCGCGGCCTCGAGCACCGCGCGCAGCTGGCGCACGTTGCCGGGCCATGGGTGTCGAAGGAGTGCGGCGCGCGCCTCTCTAGTCGCCCGCAACCCACCCAGCTCCTCGAGGATGGCCTCGGCCAACAACAGCACGTCGTTGCCACGATCGCGTAGCGGCGGCATCGTCACGCGACCCACTCGAAGACGGTAGTAGAGGTCTTCGCGGAAGCGGCTTTCCCCGATCATCCTCTCGAGATCCCGGTGCGTGGCGGCGACGATTCGCACGTCCACCCGCCGCACCTTGGTCTCCCCCAGACGGCGCACCTCGCCGTCCTGCAGGACCCGCAGCAGCATCCCCTGGGCCGGCAACGGCAGATCCCCGATCTCGTCGAGGAACACGGTGCCGCCCTCGGCTGACTCGAAGACCCCGGGCCGATCACGGTCTGCGCCGGTGAAGGCGCCGCGGGCGTGGCCGAAGAGGTCGGACAACACCAGCGTCTCCGACAACGCCGCGCAGTTCAGCACCAGCAGCTGACGCTCGCAGCGACCACTCGCGGCATGGACGTGGCGCGCGGCGAGCTCCTTGCCGGTGCCGGTCTCGCCCAGCACCAGTACCGGCAGATCGAGACGGGCCAGGCGAGCGAGCCGATCGATCGCCTGCAGCAGCGCAGGGCTCTCACCGAGCAGCCCGCTGCGGGCCTTGGACGGCGACCTCGGCACCACCGAAACCGACGCTCGCCGATGCGAAGGCGGCGCCGCCAGGCGATCGACCAATCGCAGCAGGATGCCGGCCATCGCGTCACCACGCGCAACCTCGAGGCGCCAACTACCGGCTCGACCTTCGAGCTCGATGCGCTCGGGTCCTCCGGCCCCCGCCAACACAGTCCGACACTCGCCCTCGGGTCCCTGCCGGCACTCGAGCCGCACCCCGGGGTGTCCCGCTACCTCGAACAGGCGGGCGAGGGCCTCGGCCTCGTCGTCAGGCGTCTCGAGCACGCGCTCGAGCGCCTGCCATACGCCCCCGGTGGCCGACTCGAGGCGAACGGCCAGGCCGCTCGCCCCAGCGCGACGGAGCGCCGCAACGGCCCATCGTCGCCGAGCCTCGGGCACGAGCTCCGGCGCCAGCAAATGGAGGTCGAAGACCAGCCGAGCGCCTCGGTATGGCTCGAGCCGATCCGCCGCATCCCACGCCGCAGGCTCCGGCGACTGTCCGTGGAACACAGATCGAAAGAGCCCGCCGGCGGCGGTGTCCGCCAACACTCGCTGCGCGGCATCGAGAAGACCTGCAAGCGCGTAGAGCGCCGGGCGCTCCTCGGGCTCCAGGAGCGCCAGGACTCGTTGGGACGGCAGGGTCTCCAGGATCTGGGCAGCCTCCTGCGTGCGCCCCAGCCAGCCGAATGCCCGACAGAGCAGAAGCTCCAGCTCGACGCTGTTCCAGTCGACACCGTCGGTCCGCAGACGGTCGAGCGCGGCTCGGCAGCGCTCCACGGCCTCGCGGGGTCGGCCGAGCGCCAGCTCGAAACGCGCCCAGAGCTCGGCGTCCTGGGCCGCGCCCCGCACGTTCCCCGACAGCGAGTTCTCGCGCTGGCAGCGCTCGAGGATCTCCTCGACGCCGGCGAACCGGCCGCGCCGCAGTCGCACTTCGGCGAGATTGTAGAGTGCCAGCGTGGTCTTGACCGGACCCTCGCAACGGCTCAGCAGGCGCAGGCAATGGCGGCAGGCGCGCTCGGCACCCGCCAGATCGCCGTCGAGCACCCGCGCCAGAACCAGGTCGTTCCACAGGCGCCCCGCCACGTGTCGCGGTAGGCATCGTCTCTCGACCGCGAGGGCCTTGGCGACGAGGTCTGCGGCCAGACCGGGTCGACCCTGCAGTACGGCGAGAAGACCGCGGGCGTGCAGCAATCCCCGTTCGCTCTCGACGCCGCCCCTTCGCTCCGCCTCGGCGAGGTGGCGCGCCATGGCCCCCTGGTCTCCGCGATCCCAGCTCTCGAGCGCGGCCACGACGCGGGCTCGCGCGCGCAGGGGCCCTCTGCCGGCCTCCAAGGCGCGGGCTACCCAATCCCGGGCGTGGTCCCGCTCGCCCAGGTTGCCGTGGACGCGCACGGCCAGCTCGGCCGTCTCGATCCTCTGCTCCGGACGCAGATCGCCCGCGAGTAGTTGGCGCAGCGTTCGTTTGGCCGCGCCCAGCCTCCCGAGCTGCACCTGGCAATCGAGCCGGAGCAATCGAGCCTCGACACCGTGCTGATCTCGCAGCAGCTCCAGCGCACCCTCGAACCGCCCTCGGGCCAGCTCCTCACTCGCCAACTCGAGACGCGCTACGGCACCCCGGGGAGGCTTGGCCCCGCGGGACGATGCCGACTCAGCCTTCGCGGCTGGGGCGCCGCCATCGCTGGCTTCGAGCCAGCCCCAGGCCTCCTCGAGGCGGGTCACACCTTCGAGTGCGCTGCGGCGTAGCTCCGCTGGACCAACCAGCCATACCGCCGGCGCGGACTCCGAAACGGACTCGGCGGCGAGGGCTCGCCGATGCACGGCGAAGGGCGCCTGCCAAAGGAAGGGCGCCTCGCGCAGGATGCCTTCCACCGCGAGGCTCGGAACTGCGGGCTCGAGGTCCTGCCGCCAGTCGTCCAGCAGACGCCGAACCACTCGCCGGGCTTCGCCGCGTCCAGACAAGCGCTCGCCGCAACGAAACAACAGGCCGACCAACTCTCGCAGCTCCGCCTGCGGCAGCGCGGGCGAGCGGCCAGCAGCGACGCCGACGACCCTCAGCTTGCCGGCACCGCACACGGCCGCGCCGCGAAAGCCCTGACTCAGGTGAGCTCCCGAGCGCTCGAGGTGCGAGAGCAGGGCGCAACCCTGCAAGAGGAGGCCGAGCCGATGGCGGTCGCTCGTCTCGAGCCGCTCCAGGGGGACCGCCGTGGCGTCCCACTCGAGGCACTCGTGCCGCAACGACCAGGCGCTCTGGCCCAGGCCGCCACCCGTGGCACCGTTACGACACGTCGTTCCTTTGGAAGTGGCCGGCGATTCCTCCGCCGACTGCCCGAGGGCTGCCGGATCGGCGAGGAATCGGTCCACTGGCTCGCTCTGCTCCTGCTACTCGATCGTGTGCTCTCTCTTCGGCCCCGAGGTGCAGCCTCGCTACTCGGAGATCAGCCCCAACAGATCGCGCCAGAACCCCGGATAGGACTTGGCGACCACGGCCGGGGCCGCGATGCGGGTGCCCGCGCGCCGGAGCCCGACCAGCGCAAACGCCATCGCGATGCGATGGTCGTCACGCGTGTCGACGACGGCCGGCGGCAGGGGCGAGAAGTTCCCCGACAACCGCTGCGGTTGACCTCTGACGATCAAGCCATCCGACGTTTCTTTGGCACAGAACCCTAGTGTTCGCAATCCTACCGCGACTGCGGCCAGCCTGTCACTCTCCTTGAGTCGCAGGTTAGCGACGCCGCTGATCTCGGTGTCCCCCTCGCCGAACGCCGCTAGAGCGGCCAGGGTCGGCACCTGGTCCGGCATATCCGACAGGTCGAGCGAGAGCGAGCGGAGAGGTGCGCCACTCGCTACGAGGACGCCGCGACGAGTCCACTCGACCCGCGCGCCCAACTCGGCCAGCAGGTCCAGAAAGCGCCGATCGCCCTGCACCGAGTCGCTGGACAGGCCGAGCAGCTCGACCGGACCCCCGATCAGCGCCGCGGCGGCCGCGGGATAGGCGGCGGCCGAGAAATCGGGCTCGACCTCGACGCGTCCCGGGCCCCCACCGGGCCCTGGCGGAAGCGGATCGACCCGCCAAACCCCGCCCACCGCGGAGACCCGGTCGACCTCCAACCTCTGCATGGCCTGGCGCGTCAGCGCCACGTAGGGTTCCGACGTGAGCGCTGCCACCTCGACGGTGAGCGCTCCCTTCGCTCGAAGGCCCGCCATCAGCAGCGCCGATAGGTACTGCGAAGACTCACCGGCATCGATGCGACAGTGCCCACCTGCCAGCGACCGCCCCTCGATCATGAGGGGTGCGCACCCCGGCACTCCCAGATACTCGATGCGGGCGCCGGCCTCCCGGAGGGCTTCGACCAGCGGGCCGATCGGTCGCTCGCGGAGGCGCGGCGTGCCGTCCAGCACGAACCGACCCGGCAGCGTGGTCAGCGCGGCGGTGAGAAACCGAAACATGGTGCCGGCGTTGCCGCAGTGCAGCTGTCGCGGCTCCTCGCCGGCCGGCGCGAGCTGGCCGCGAACCACCACGTCACGCCCCGATGCCTCGACGATCAGCCCGAGGACCCGCAGCGCTTCCCGGAAGAGCCCGATGTCCTCGGCCTCCAGCAGCTCGTCCACACGCCGTTCGCCGCCGAGCAGCAGCGCCAGAGCGAGATAGCGATGCGACAGGCTCTTGGAGGGCGGAGGTCGCAGCTCGCCGGCAAGGGCGCGAGGCCAGGGGACCTCGAGCGGGTCCGGCAGCTCTGCCAGGGAAGCCCCGCGCAGCCGACCTATCTCGTTCAAGCGTCCTCTCCTGTCGCCATTGCGACACCGTCTGCGCCGCCGATCGGCGCCAGCAGCTCGTCCAGGGAGCGCAGCCGCGGCTCGTGAAACCAGGCCTCGACGATCTGCGCTTCGCCGCCAGCCACGCGATAGCGCCGCGGCTCGTGAAAATGCCCGAGCAGGAGCAGGTCGTAGCCCTCTCGAAGCCGCCGCGCGGCGTAGCTCGTGATCACTTCGTCGGGAATCCTGGTCTTGTGACGGAAGTTGGTGCGCCCTAGACGGCGCTCGGTGCCCGCAACGATCCGCCGAGCGAGCGCTCCTGGAAGGCGGCGAAAGAGCAAGCGCGACGGGGGACTCTTCGAGAGCCAACGCCAGAAGAGGTAACGCACGTCGCGACTGTTGAGCCCATCGCCGTGCACGAAGAGGCAGCGCCGCCCGCGGTACTGCACCACGAGCTCCTGCCCGAGCTCGTCGAACGCGTCACGATAGGAGCTCCCCGCGAGGAAGAAGTCGCGGTTGCCCTCGACGTAGCCGATCCACACCCCCCGGCGCCGCAGCTCTCGCAGCGCCGCCACCGCGGAGGCGATCTCCGGGGTCTCGTAACGCTGGTCACCGACCCACACGTGGAACAGATCACCGAGGATCACCAGCCGCTCGCATCCCATGTCCGGCAACCGGCGAAGCTGGTCGACCAGCGGCGCAGCGCTACCCCCGGGGCCGCCCAAATGAGCATCGGCGACGATGGCGATCTGCACGTCGAGTCCTTCCGAGAAACGGGAGACGGATCCTACGCCGGCAGGTCCACCCAGCGCGGTGAGGACGAGGCGTCACACTCTCACAAGGGGACGTGGTCCGGATCCCCGGATCGCGCGGCGACGCGCTTGGGGGCCACGACCCACGCTGCTAGACGATCGAGAACGAGGGGCGGCGAGCGGCGGCGACTTCTTCGATTACGGCCTGTGCAATCGCGCCGAAGGCCTGCGCGAGCACACCCTCCGGCTGTTCGACCACGATCGGGACGCCGGCGTCGCCGCCGTATGCGATCGCAGGGTCGAGTGGGATCCGGCCGAGAAACCGGCACGACAACAGCTCGGCCGTGCGCTCGGCGCCGCCGTGCTTGAAGATGTCGGAGCGCTCGCCGCAGTGAGGGCAGACGAATCCCGACATGTTCTCCACCAGTCCCAGCACCGGAACGTTCACCTTGCGGAACATCGCCAGCCCCTTGCGGGCATCGATCAACGCGACGTCCTGAGGGGTCGAGACGATCACCGCGCCGGAGAGCGGCACCCTCTGCGTGAGAGTCAGCTGCGCGTCGCCGGTGCCCGGAGGCAGGTCGACGACGAGATAGTCGAGCTCGCCCCACTCCACTTCGCCGAGCAGCTGCTCGAGCGCCTTGATGACCATGGGCCCCCGCCAGATCACGGGTGTGTCCACGTCGAGCACGAATCCCAGGGACATCACCCGCAGGCCGTAGCGCTCGAACGGCAGCAGCTTGTTCTCTTCGACCCGCGGCCTCGCATTGAGCCCGAGCATCATCGGCGCCGAGGGCCCATAGATATCGGCGTCGAGCAGCCCGACCTTGTGACCGAGCTGGGCGAGGCGTGCGGCGAGGTTCACGGCCACGGTCGATTTGCCGACGCCGCCCTTGCCACTGGCGACGGCGATCACACTGCGCACCTCTGGCAGGAGTCGCGGGTCGCGCGCTACGGCCCGCTGCGCCGGAGCCTCCGAGCGCTGTGGGCGCACGACCTCGAGTCGAACGTCGGCGGTCTCGACTCCCGGGAGGCCTGCCACCGTCTTCTCCACCTGAGCACGGATCTGCTCCCCAGCGCCCGGGTTCTGGGTCGGGACCCGCAAGTCGACCCGCACGTGCCCGCCATCGGTCACCACCTCGCGCACGAAGCCGAAAGAGACCACGTCCCGGCTCAATCCGGGGAAGGTTACGCCGCGAAGTGCCTCGAGCACGCGTTGTTGAAGGTCTCCAGCCATGGACGCAGCTTAGCGGAGCCATTGTCTTTGGCGGAGACTTGCGAGGTGGCGCTAGCAGTGACCCATGGAACCCATGGGTCACTGCTGCGTCGAGTCCTGCTCCTGCGTCCCGGCCTGGTCGTCGCCCACCGGGGGTTCTCCCGATAGCCGCACGACCTCCGCGCGCATGGTCTCGACCAGCTCGCGCCGGGCTCGCACGCCGCCTAGGCTGGGATCGACAGGGGTGCCATAGCGCACACGAACGGCTCCTGGCCGGACCAACAGGCTGCCCTTGCGCTGGATCCTGCGCGTGCCGCTCAGCCCCACCGGAACGAGTGGGCACTTCGCCTTGAGAGCGATGAGGAATCCGCCGCGCTGGAACTCGCGAATCCGACCGTCGAGCGAGCGTGTCTCCTCCGGGAACAGCAGGATGGAGCGTCCCTGTTGGAGCTGGCGCAGCGCTCCGTCCATCGCCTCCTTCGCACGACTCCGATCTTCGCGATCGACTGGCACGAAACCGGAGACCCGCATCGCCCAGCCGAAAACCGGAATGTGAAACAGGGAGCGTTTCGCAAGGAACCGGGTCGAGCCGGGTACGCTCACCAGCAATACCGGGATGTCGAACAGGCTCTGGTGGTTGCTCACGAACACGTAGCGTTCCTCGGGCGGGAGGGCGGACTGCCGCTCGATCTCGAGGCGCACCCCGGCGCACCAGAGCAATCCGCGGGCCCAGGCACGAGCGCTGCGAAACGACCACACACCCCGAGGGGGTATCGCCGCGCCGAGGATCGCCCCCAGCGCGAAGACGATCGAGCCCACGACCAGGAACAGGTTCGTGAGGATGGTGGCGAGCAGGGACCGCATGGTGGCGCGCGGAGAGCTAGCTCAAGCTACCACGCGACGGGGCGGCCCGACTTCTGCGGCGGAGCGCTTTCGGCTAACGTTCGGCGGCTCGTCGCACCCGGCGGGCTCCGTCCCCAGAAGCCCCACGAAGGCCCATCGAACCCGGCATGACGATGAGAATCTGCGTCGTAGGCAGCGGCTACGTCGGCCTCGTGACTGGCGCTTGTCTCGCCGACTTCGGCATGACGGTCACCAATGTCGACAAGGACGCCGCGAAGATCGCGGCCCTTCGGGGAGGCGAGATCCCGATCTACGAGCCCGGCCTCGAGACGCTGGTCGCCACGAACGTCGCCGCCGGGCGGCTGACCTTCGCCACCGAGCTCGCGCCGGCGCTGGAGGCAGCGCGCGCGGTGTTCATCGCAGTCGGCACGCCGCCTCGACCGGACGGCTCCTCGGATCTCTCGTTCGTCCGCGAGGTGGCCGAGCAGATCGGTGCGCACCTGAACGACTACAAGGTGATCGTGACCAAGAGCACGGTACCGATCGGCACAGGCCGCATGATCGAGGAGATCGTCACTGCTACCTCGCGCGGCCGCCAGGAGTTCGCCGTGGTCAGCAACCCCGAGTTCCTGCGCGAGGGCTCGGCGATCGAGGACTTCCTCCACCCGGACCGGCTGGTGATCGGCAGCCGCGACCCCCGAGCGATCGAGATCATGCTCGATATCTACTCGCCGCTGCGGGTGGCCGACGTGCCCTTCGTAATCACGGACACCGAGTCCAGCGAGATGATCAAGTACGCCTCGAACAGCTTCCTCGCGACCAAGATCTCGTTCATCAACGAGATCGCGCACTTGTGCGAGCGCCTGGGGGCCGACGTGGAGGTCGTCGCGCGTGGCATGGGGCTCGACAAGAGGATCGGCTCCCGATTCCTGCATCCCGGACCCGGCTTCGGGGGTTCCTGCTTCCCCAAGGACGCCCACGCGTTGGTGCACATAGCCCGCGAGCACGACACTCGGCTCCGACTGGTCGAGACGGTGCTCGAGGTCAACGACCTGATCAAGCTGCGCATGGTCGAGAAGATCGCCGCGGCGGTGGGCGATCTCGGCGGGAAGACCGCCGCTCTTCTCGGCCTGTCGTTCAAACCCGACACCGACGACATGCGCGACTCGCCGGCTCTGACCATCGCCGCCGCTCTCGAGGAGCGGGGCTGCCGCGTCCGCGCGCACGATCCCGCGGCGATGACCGCCGCGCGGGCGCTGCTGCCGAGCGTGGAGCTGTGCGGCGATGCCTACGAGTGCGCGGAAGGCGCCGACGTGCTGGTCATCGTCACCGAGTGGAACCAGTTTCGCGCGCTCGACCTCGGCCGGCTTCGCGCGGCGCTGCGCCAGCCAGTGATCGTCGACCTGCGCAACATCTACGAGCCGGCGAAGATGGCCGCTGCCGGCTTCCGCTACACCTCGGTAGGCCGGCAGCAGGTCGGGACATGACCGTCACGCTGATCACCGGGGGCGCGGGTTTCCTCGGCTCGCACCTGTGCGAGCGTCTGCTGGAGGAAGGGCACGAGGTGATCTGCCTCGACAACTTCGTCACCGGCAGCCGCACCAACGTGGCGCACCTGCTGCCGCACGAGCGATTCGAGTTGGTCGAGCACGACATCACCCGACCGTTCCACAGCGAGCGCCGCCTCGACAACATCCTCCACTTCGCGTCACCGGCGAGCCCGATCGACTATCTGGAGCTGCCGATCCAGACGCTCAAGGTGGGCTCCCTCGGCACCCACAACACGCTCGGTCTCGCCAAGGCGCATCGAGCCCGCTATCTGCTCGCATCCACGTCGGAGGTCTACGGCGATCCCCTGGTGCACCCCCAGCCAGAGAGCTATTGGGGCAACGTCAACCCCGTCGGCCCTCGCGGCGTATACGACGAAGCCAAGCGATTCGCCGAGGCCATGGTGATGGCCTACCATCGCACCCACGCTGTGAACACGCGCATCGTCCGCATCTTCAACACCTACGGTCCGCGCATGCGGCTGCGGGACGGACGCGTGGTGCCGAACTTCGTGCGGCAGGCCCTGCAAGACGAACCGCTCACGGTCTACGGCGACGGCAGCCAGACCCGGTCGTTCTGCTACGTCGACGACCTGGTGGAGGGAATCTACCGCTTGCTGCTGTCCTCGGAGCACCATCCCGTCAACATCGGGAACCCGCGAGAGATGACGATCCTCGAGTTCGCGCACGCCATTCGCGAGCTCACCGGGAGCCGCAGTCGGATCGAGTACCGCGAGCTCCCGGTCGACGACCCGAAGACGCGGCAACCCGACATCACCCTGGCGCGCCGACTCCTCGGCTGGGAGCCGCGGGTGTCGCTCGCAGAGGGGCTGGCTCGCACCGTCGAGCACTTCCGCAGCATCGAAGCATCAGCGGCGGTCTCGAAGGGGCTCGGCGAGGAGCCTCCGGTGGGCCCGCGTGGCGTCCCCGAACGGAGATCCCGGCCGTGAGCGCGCAGCACATCGCACAACTGTTCCTCGCTCTGGAGAAGTTTCCGCAGCGGATCGAGATCACCGAGGTCGCTGACCTGCTCACCGATTCGCGCCGGGCCAACGATCGGCGTCCGGCAACCGTCGAGCTGGCGGTTCCAGATCAGGTGGTGAAGGGCCTGCGCGGCTCTCCAGACCGCGGCGACCTGCTGTTCCTGGTGCGCGTCCCGCGAGAAGTGGTCGAGCGCGCCGAGAGCCGCATCGTGCTCCCCGGAGAGCTCTGACCGTCTCCGCGCTCGACCATGGCTGCACAGGTTCAGTGCCTTCGCTGCGGTCGCCTCGCGGAAGGTCTGCAGCGTCCCCCGTACCCGGGCCCGCTCGGCGTGGAGATCGCCGCCGCCTCGTGCCGTGACTGTTGGAACCTGTGGCGGGAGAACGAGGTCCGCGTGATCAACGAGCTGCGGCTCAATTTCCTGGACCCCGCAGCTCAGGTCGCGCTGGAGCAGCAGCTGCGGGAGTTCCTGCGGTTGCCAGCCGTTGGCTCCTGAGCTCGAGCCCCTCGACGTCGAGGGCAGAAGGCGCCGCCTGCGCGGCTGGCTGCGCCTTCTCGTGCTGTGCCTGCTGCTGGTCGCGGCGGCGGCTGCCTTCCGGTTCACTCCGCTGCGAGACCTCGCGCAGCCGTCAGAGCTCCTCGACCTCCTCGAGCGGCTGCGCAGCCATCCGGCGGCACCACTGGCTTTCCTCGGGTTGTTCGTGCTGCTGGTCGGCGCCGGCGCTCCGACGACGGCGCTCGTGCTCGCGGGCGGTGCGGCATTCGGGGTTTGGCTCGGAGCGCTGCTCAGCCACACCGGAGCGGTGATCGTGGCGGCCATTCACTTCTACGTTGCGCGACACCTCGCCTACGACTTCGTGGCCAGGCTGGTGGGTAACCGACACCGCCAGGTCGAGCGGCTACTGGCGCGGCACGGCTTCTGGGCGCTCGTGAGGCTGCGCTTCATACCGATCCCCTACGTGCTCGCGAACGTGGCGTGCGCGCTCGCCGGAGCGCGACCGACTCCTTTCATGGTGACCACCACCCTCGCCATGGCTCCGGTGATGCTGGTGTGGAGCTACTTCGCAGACGCCTTGTTCGCGGCCGGCGCGGACCGCGGGAACGCGGTGCGCAACATCGTCGTCGCCTCGCTGCTGCTGCTCGCGGTCAGCTTCCTGCCGCCACGCATCGTGGCGTGGCGCCGGGCGCGGCGATACCGATCGCTGCGCGACCAGCGCTCCCGGCGGACCCGTTTCGAGATCTGAACCGGGCTCCCACCAGCTACCGGCGACGATCGTCGCCACCCAGCGCCGCTTCGACCTCTGACACGTCGATGGAGAGCACACCACCCGCGATCCCGGCGGGGTCGAACTCCTGCTCTCTGACGATCCGGTGGAAGATCTCGCGCAACGCGCGCGCGCCGATCCGGCGCCGGAGCTTCGCCGCGGCCGCGATGCGCTGAGCCGCAGCCGGCGAGAGTGCCAGCTCGACGCCGAACGCGGCAAAGAAGCGCCGCGCCTCCTGGTACCCGGCCTCCGGTCGCTCGAGCAGGATGCGCAGGAGCTCGCCCTCGCCGAGCTCGTCGAGCAGTACGGTGGAGGCAAATCGCGACAGGAACTGCGGGCCCATCCCGTACTCGAAGAGATCCTCCAGTCGCAGCCAGTTCCGGAGCAGGAACGGAGTCTCCTGCCGCACGCCCCCGGCCTCTACCACGGTCACCGGCAGGAGCGACCCGCGATCGGTGCCCACGGTGATGCGATCGTAGACGGCCTCGTAGAGGCCCTCGAAAGCTCCGGCTCCGACGAACCACAGTTGCGCCGAATCGAACGCGGCGCTCCCTCCTCCGAGCGAGGCCGGCAGCTCCATCTCGATGGTCTCGCCCTCCATCAGCGTGAGCAACGCCTCTTGAGCTCGGATGCCTCGCAGATGGGGCTCTCCGCCGACGCGCGAGCGGATCTTGTCGATCTCGTCGACGAAGACCACGCCGTGCTCGGCGGCACCCAGCACCGCCTCGGTATCGGCGTCCTCGCCGAGCAGCTCGCGCGCTCGCTGCAAGAGACGCACGAGCACGGACTCGCCGGGACGACCGCGCTCCGCCTCTTCACCGAGGACGTTGGCGTGGATGCGCGCCACCGGCAAGCGAAGCTCGGGGTGGCTCGCCAGGTACTCCTCGACCGCCAGCAGCAGTGTGGTCTTGCCAGAGCCGGAGGAGCCGATCAGGAGGATGTTGCTCGGACCGACGTCCGCCAGCCGCTTGGCCAGCGCGACGGCCATCTCCCGCACCGCGGCGCGTTGTCCGACGACACGCTGCTCCAACGCGGCGGCGATGGCCGCGGGCCTGAGTGGTACCGGCATCGTGCCGCGATTGTACGGCGCCCCGCGGACCTCGAGGGCGGCGGTACAATCCAGCCGTGCTCCACCCACTCCTCGCCGGAAGCATCGTCCTGCTGGGATGGCTCGCTGGCGCTTCCAGCGGACCTCCACCCTCTTCCGGCGCACAGGCCGCGACGCTCGAGCGCGCCGCAGCGTTGATCGAGGAGGGAGATGCCGGCGCGGCGCTCGCGGTGCTGGATCCGTTCCTCCGTCGCCACGAGAAATCGGCCTCCGGCTATCTCCTCCGCTCGACGGCACGCTTCATCGAAGGAAACCGCGAGGGCGGCACCGAGGACCTCGAGCGGGCCGTGCGCCTCGACCCGACGCTCCGCCAGGGCTGGCTCCATCTCGGCGCGCTACGACTCTCGGAGGGCGAGCACGAGGGGGCGCTCGAAGCCTTCGAGCGTGCCCGCGAGCTCGATCCAGGCGCCGCCGACAACGGTCTCAACCTGGGTACCGCCCTGCTCCTGCTGGGACGGGTCGAGGAGGCGAGCGAGCTCTTCCGCGAGTACCTGGCGAGCAGCCCCGAGCCGGGCCCTGCGGGCCTGATGGTGGCCAAGAACTATGCGCTCGGTGGCTACCAGGCGCTCGCCGTCGAAACGCTGCGCACCGCGCTCCTGGCCGACGAGAAGATACGGCTGCAGGCCCGAACAGAACCGGCCTTCGATGCCCTGAGGCCCAGCACCGCGTTCCGGGAGCTCCTGGAGACAAAGCTCCACGGTCCCGCTCCGGGAGACTACGTCGCGCGACAGCTCTTCGATGTCCCCTACGAGGCGGGCGGCCGTGCTCTCGGTGCAGTGCTCGACGCGCTGCGGGCTCTCGGCCTGCCCTACGACATCCGGATCGAAGTCGCACCGACCTGGTCGTTGGTGTGGTCCGACATGCGGATAGAGGTAGCCGCCGCCGGGGAGGGAAGCGCCGTCGAGCTCAGCGCGCCTCCGAAGGCGTTCACGCCAGCGGATTGGCAGCGTCGCACCCGCGAGCTCCTCGATCGCATTCGCTTCGAGCTGGCACCGAAGCTGCCGCCGGCCTCCGGTTGAGGCGAGCCTCGCCCGGCCGGTCTGCTCCCTGCTCCCTGCTCCTACGAAGCGGGATCCCGTCAGGGAGGATCCGGTCTGCCTCCGGACGGCAACCGCACGCTCGGCGGCATCCGTCGTCGCAGGACGGCCGGGTCGTCCTGGCCGCCCTTGCGGAACATCCGCGTCAGGTCGCCGCGCTTCGCGAAACGGTAGATCCGCTCAGGGCGCGTGCCGTCCAGCCCGGCCTCTGCGCCTTTGGGATAGCGCCAGAGCTCGACCGGCGGTTCGTCGACATGGCGCAGATCCTCGAAGGAGGTCTCCTCGGGCTCGCCGAAGAGGATGAACAGCGTTCCACGATCGGTCTTGCGCCCCGGGTGAGCCGCCTCTCCGAATCGACGGTCGGCGAGCCCGGCGCGCTCGTCGTAGATACGCCGCACACGCTCGCGACCGGGCTGCGCCCAGAATCGCTCGACGAAGGCGGCGGCGGCGGCATCGTCCTCCAATGCCAGGAACTCCTTGCGCTCTGCGTCGGTCGCGATGCGGCCGAGCGCGCCCACCAGCCACTGGGAGTGCTCGGGACCGAGCATGAAGTTGGTCCAGGCCAACGGATCAGTCTCGGCAGCGGCCTCGACGCCCCAGAGCAGGGTCGTCAGGACTACCGCGACCCAGGTCGCGCTACTCGTTCGCACGGCGCAGCAGGTCGAGGAATTCCTCGCGGATGGGTCGCTCATGGAAGATCCCTCGGATCGCAGAGGTCACGGTGACGGCGCCCGGTTTCTTGACCCCGCGCATCTCGACGCACAGGTGGCGCGCCTGCACCACCACCATCGCGCCGAGTGGCTCGAGCTCCTCGACCAGGAAGGTCACGATCTGCTCGGTCAGGCGCTCCTGTAGCTGCGGGCGCTTGGCATAGAACTCGAGGATGCGGGCGAGCTTCGAGAGGCCGACGATCTTCTTGTCGGGCACGTACGCCAGGTGGGCGTGGCCGTAGAACGGCACCAGGTGATGAGCGCAGAGCGAGTAGAACGGAATGTCCCGCTCCATCACCATGGAGCTGTAGCCCTCGTCGTTCGGAAAGCAGGTCACGGTGGGCCGCGCGCCCTCGGCTAGCCCGCTGAACATCTCGAGGTACATCTTGGCCACGCGCCGATCGGTCTCGCGGAGATTGACGTCGGAGAGGTCGAGCCCGAGCTCCACCAGGATGCCCCGCACATGGCTCGCGATCCGCTCCACGCGCTCGGGCGTCTCCAGAGCCGACGTTTCGATCCCATAGCCGAGCCGCTCACCGCTCATCCCGTGGTCTCCTCGTTCATGCCCTGTCGTCAACGCTCCGGTGGGCTCGGCTCTTCCCCGGACCCAGGGCCGGACACCGGCGCTTCGTACCAGCAGCGCTGGCCCGCGGTCTCCTCGACCGCCACTCCCAGGCGCTGCAACCGCCGGGTGGTCGCGCTGTCGAGACGCTCGACGAGCTGCTCCCAGAGGAAGCGCGCCAGGGACTCGATCGAGATGTTCCGCAGCGGCAGCAGCCGGATGTCGGCCTCGGGAAACAGGTAGCGCCGCGACTGGAAGCGCACCTCGACCTCGGCGCGGGCGACCACCAGCCGAAGGTGCGGACTGTGCGCAGGCAGCAGGGTGCGGCTGTCGAGGTCGCTGCACAGCTCGCGAATGCGCTCTTTGAGGGAGGCCAGGTCGAGCAGCAGCTCGAGCTCGTCGAGGTCTTGGCCGCTGGCGCGAACCGCTACCTGGTAGTTGTGACCGTGCAGCAGCTCGCCGCAGTCGACGTCGAGCAGCGTGAAGTGCGCGGAGGAGAACTTGAAGTCCTCCTTTGCCAGCTCGAGGGTGAAGACGTCTCTCTCCGTGCTCGTTCGCACGACCGACATGGTAGCAACGACGCGACTCAGGACCTCTGTGCCAGATGGACCACGGTCTCGAGGTGCGCGGTCTGCGGGAATAGATCGAGGAATACCAGTCTCTCGGGCTCATAGGTCGGGATCAGGGCCCGCAAGTCGCGCGCGAGGGTTGCCGGGTCGCAGGAGACGTAGGTCAAGCGCTCCGGGCGCAGCGTGAGCAAGCTCTGCACCACCGAGCGCGAAAGCCCGGTCCGCGGCGGGTCGACCACCACGCGGTCCGGTCTCGTGGCGGCGTGTTGCAGGAAGCTCTCCGCGGAGATGTTGTGGATCTCGATCGGCTCGGGCGCTTCCTGGTCCCTGGCGTTGCGCCGCAGGTAGCGGACGGCGATGCGGTCCGACTCGACTGCCGTCACGCGGGTGTAACGCGCTCGGAGGGCGAGTGCGAACAGGCCGACCCCGGCGTAGAGGTCCCAGGCGAGCTCGCCGCGGTGGCTCCCCGCCACTTCTTCGACCAGGCGCGGCAGGAGACCGCGATGCGCCTGGAAGAACGTTCGGGAGTCGAACTGGAAGCCGAGCTCACCCACCGCGAGATCGAGGGCGCCGTGCGGAAAACCCTCCACCAGTGGGGCATAGCTCGGACCGTCGTCGCCCACGGCCACGTCGAGCCGACGCGGCGGCTCGGCCACATTGCGGAGTCGGTCCGGGAGCGACGCCAGCTCCCGCTCCAGCCGCGGGTCGAGGATCGGACAAACCGTGGTCGGGATCAGGTCGTGGCTGCGACGGGCGAAGTACCCGGCGCGAACCGTGGGACCCTCCCCTGCCACCCGCCACTGGGCTCGGAGCCGATAGCCCCACGGCTCCCCGGTCAGCAGCACCGGCTCGGTCGCAAGCCGCAGGCCGCCGAGACGCTCGAGCGTCTCGCGGGCTGCCGCTGCCTTGAGCGGGCCCTGCAGCGAATCCTCGATGTGTTGGAGATCGCAGCCGCCGCAACGGTCGAAGACCGGGCAGGGCGGAGGCCGCCGCCCCGGACCGGATTCCAGGAGCTCGTCGACCTCCGCTCGCGCCCAACCGACACGGCGCTCGCTGATCCGGATCCGCACCAGGTCGCCGGGCGCGGTGCGTGCAACGAGGATCGGCACGCCCTCCAGCCGAGCCAGGCCATCCCCACCCTGGACGAGCTTCTCGATCCGCAGCTCCGCCGAGTCGACCCGTGCCAACACCGCGGCCGCGTGGCGCTGGCGATCGCTCAGCCGTTCGCGATCGTCGGCGCTCTTCCGATCCTCTTCGCTCCCTCGCTGCACGGCTCCGGCACCTCACCGTCTGGTCCCAGCGGGCCGGCCGCAGAAGTCCCTGCGACCAGCCTTGGTCGGCCGACTGTCTCAGATCTCGCGGTAGATCCACCGCCGAATCGGTTGCAGCAGCCGAGCGACCTCGTCCCAGTCGGGGTTCATGCGCCATAGCGTCCCGGCCACCGACGAGAGCAAAGAGTTGCCGTCCTGCGGGGTGAAACAGAAGCCATACACGTCGCGCTTTCGATGCACTGTCACGGTCGGCAGCACCACCACGGTCTGCGACAGGATGCGGCCGTAATACCCGTGGTCCCGGCCGAAACTGAAGATGAGGTTCGCGTCGCGCTTCTCGGTGACCGCGACGCGAGGGTTGCCGCGCAGCCGTTCGACGATCTCCTCGAGGGTGGTGTCGCGGCCCATACTCAGGTGGAACCAGATCGAGTGCATGTACTGGCTGTTGACCTTGAGCGCGCTCGAGAACAGGTCGAGGTCGGCGCCTAGCGTCCTGAACACGTGGTACGCGTCACGAGCGTGATGGGTGCCGAAGTCGGCGTCCTCGTGCCTTCCGACGCTGGGGGACGGAATGAACTTGTCGGACTGACTGATGTCGTTCGCTCGACGAATGCAAACGAACTCGGCCCGGTCGAGCTCGATCTTCCCGTCACGCTCGCACAGTGTCTTGACCAGCGTCGTGATGTTGTGGGTGTTGCACGAGACGACCTGCAGGAAGCGATCGGCATCCGCATCGAGAGCCTCGTCGTTGATTCCGCGGGCGTAAGGCTTGCCGAATCCGAACTCGCTGCCCTGAGCGATGAAGCCCTGCGGGCCCTCTTGGGTCTCGTAGATCCGCTCCCGGTGGGCGTTCCCGCCCGGGGTGCAGTCCATCACCACGGTAGCGCGCCGCAGTGCCTCGTCGTTCTCGTAGCTGACCTTGTGACCGAGCGCCTCGAACTCGCGCCGACGCTCGGGATCCACGACCAGCCGAGCGCCGCGCGCCATCAAGTGCTCCAGCTTGGCACGATCCGACTTCAGCGGCGTCCGCTTGTGAAAGGTGACTTCGTCGATTCCCATCTTGTCGGCGAAGTCGGTGAACAGGCCGATCAGCGGCTCTCCAATGGTCCCGGTACCCACGACGTGCACGATTCTGCTCATGCTTCCCTCGGATTCTTCGATGTCAGATCGACTCGATCATCGGGCCGGAGTCGCGAAACTCTGTGCCACGACCCGAAGCGCTCGACGGTCGGTTCACGTCTGCACAGCCACTCGGCGCGCCGCGGAGCCTTCGAGGCGGAAAGACCTGTTCCCGTCGACGCTACGCCCCCCAGTCCCCGAGCGACCTTCTGCCCCGCAGGGCATGGGGGCGTCGAGCCTTTGCCTCAGTCTCCAGCCTCACCCGCAGAGCCGCCCCACGCACCGTGGCGCCCTCCTCCCCTCCAACCCGGGTTCCGACGGGCGAAGTCGTCCAGCTCCATCGGCACTTCGAGCAGGGTCCTGGTCACGCTGGCATTGCACGGGCCGCCCTCGCACTCGTAGGTATAGACATTCCAGCCCTCGCGGCGAGAGAACCCGGACAGCGTCTGGTAGCCGTTGCACTGTCCGCAGCGGATCGTGAGGTTGCGAATGCTGAACGACCGCGGGTCTCGCTCATGATCGGTGGGCACGGCCATGGTCAGCTCGCCAGGACCGCGTCCAGTGTCCGGCGAAGCCGGCTCGTCCCCGTGATACCGACACTCTCGAGCACCACCTTGCCCTCGGCATCCAGCACCACCACCGTGGGCAGGCCCGCGATACCCGCGCGCGCCGACAAGCTGCCGTCCTCGTCGAGCACGAGGGGATAAGGGAAGGGGTGCTTGGCCGCGTACTCGCGTACCAGCTCGGCCGGCTCCCCGAAGTTCACCGCGAGGAACGCCACGCCCCGACCACCGTACTCCTCGTACAAGGTATGAAGGATGTCGGCCTGGACGGCACAAGGGCCGCACCAAGTCGCCCAGAACTCGAGCACCACGGCGCGGCCAGGCAAATCGGCAGGGCCCAGCAGCTTGCCGTCCAATGTCGGCAACCGGAGACTCGCCAGGGAGAGCGCCTGGACCGAGCGGACCTCGTCTCCCCCTGCGGTCGCGGGGCCGACCATGGACCCCTCGAGCCGCTGGCGACCGAGCCAGAACCCCAAAGTCGAGGCGGCAACCAAGGCCGCCAGGAACAACAGAAACCCGGCCGCCCTACGAACCGGCCTCGTTGCCACTCTGCTGGGGTCGGTGTCGGTCTCGGCCTGCACGCTCACGGCGCAAGGATAGTCGACCCCTGCGCACGCCACCAAGCAGGATCCAACCCGCTCGCGTACCGAGGACCGGGGCGAGGAGCCGAGACAACTGGAGCAGCGAGCGTCCCCCCGGAGGGAGAAAGGAGGCAGGAAGGACCCGGGACCCAAGAGCCCCGGGCCCTACCCCGGCTCTCATCGGCGTCGAGCGAAGGCGCAGGGCCGCCGCTCTACCGCCGCAGCTCGGAAGCTGCGGCGATCCGACGCAATCGAGAGAAGGCTTACTTGCCGACCAGCGGCAGCAGGGCGGCGGGCTTGCGGCTCGCCTTCTTCCTCGTAGCCCGCTTCTTGGTCGCCTTCTTCTTGCCGGCCTTCTTCTTGCCGGCCTTCTTCCTCGTAGCCTTCTTCTTGGTCGCCTTCTTCTTGGCGGCCTTCTTCTTGCCGGCCTTCTTCTTGGTGGCCTTCTTCTTGGCGGCCTTCTTCTTGGTCGCCTTCTTCTTCGTGGTCTTCTTCTTCGCTGCCATCTGGTCTCTCTCCCAAATATGGGTCAAAACCGTGGAGCGACGCCACCGGCGACGCCCCGCTTTCGAAGCGCGACGCCGACGATACGGTCGCCGCGGACTTCCCGTGGAAGGCTGCCCTGCCGAGTACACCTGCGAAGCGCTGCCGCCGCCCCGACTCGCCGAAGACCACTCGAGCACCCATGTAGGTGTCTCGCTGTGGCGTGAAGCTCGGGTGTCTTCGTCGCGGTCATTTTGGCGCTCAGCGTCCTCGGCGGTTTCTCACTGGGCTCGACTGGGAGGACGATTCACCGGCACGGTACGTGAAGGAGTAGGGAAAGTCAAGAAAAAACCCAACATGTTGGGGTCGAGAGCATGCTCTACGCTATCGGTCGGCGCGTCCATCTCCCGGAACGCCATCGGATCTGTCCTCAAAAGGGGTCGCGCCGCCGTCGAGAGTACGCAAAACGGCTGGGACCAGTCCTGTGATCGAGCGCACGCGACGAAAATTCGCCGCATGGCGCCCGAACACCAGCAAAGGCACGGGGTTGCGGGTGTGCAGCCGGTGTTCGCCGGCCTCGAGATTGCCGTGGTCGCTCACCACCGCCAAGGTCACGTCGGGCGTCAGGTTTGCGACCGCCCCGGCCAAGAGGCCGTCGATCCTGCGGAGGGCCTCCGCAGGACCGACTGGTCCCCGGCCATGCCCAGCGAGGTCCGTCAAGTGTGACTCGAACAGGGTCAACCGGTGGGCAGCAGCCAGTGCAGCGAGGTCGCGGCCGGCCTGCTCAGGCGTCGAGAGGGCGCGCTCGGCTCCCCACAGGTCGCCCACCACGTCCCAAGTCACTGCCTCGCCGCGTTCGAGCTCGGCGGCACCACGCAAGCGCCCACCTCCCGCCCATAGCGCCCAAGCGCTCGCGGGCCAGCGCAGCCGACGCCGTTGCACCAGCTCTGCGTAACTCGGTGCGTAGGCGTTCGCCAGCGTGAAAGCGTGGCCTCGACGCTGCAAGGCTCGGAACAGGCTCGCGCGCGCGAGGATGCGCTGTAGGCGGGGCCCTGGAAAGGCCGCCACGTGGTGCCCCAGCTTCCGCGCGGCGTTGACGCCCGTGTAGAGCGAGGTCTGGCCGGTCGCGCTCTGCGGCAGCCCCGGCACACCCAAGGTGGCGTCGAGAGCCCGCAGACAGAGCCCCGGCCGCCGCTGCAGTTGCTCGACCGTCAATGGACCCCCCAGGAGGTCGCGGATCGCCGGTGTCGGCAGGAGGGCGAGCGGGTTTCGAGGTCCGGCAGGCGCCAGCCCAACGCCGTCGAAGAACAGCAGCAGCAGGCGCGCCGGAGAGGTCGCGGGCGGTGCTAAGCTGTCGAGTCGCATGGAGCGAAGGGACGTGAAGTCAGCCTACGAGCTGGCCATGGAGCGGCTCGACCGCGACGGCATCGGGCGCCCGCGCCTGGAGGCCTTGAGCGAAGAGGTGCGCGCCCGCATGACAGAGGCGCGACAGAAGGCCGAGGCGAAGCTGGCCGAGCTGGAGATCCTCCACCAGAAGAAGCTGCAATCGATCGCCGACGCCGCCGAGCGACAGCGAGCCGAGGAGGAGTACCAGATCGAGCGCCGGCGGATCGAGGACCGACGCGACCGTGACATCGAGCGGCTCCGCGAGGCATCGTGACCGCTCCGGACCCCGCCGAGGTCCGCCTCGACAAGTGGCTGCAGGTCGCACGAGCCTTCAAGACCCGCAGCCAGGCCACTCGCGCCTGCGCTCTGGGTCGTGTCCAGGTCAATGGCGAGCGAGCCAAACCGCATCGGTCGTTGCGCGTGGGAGATGTAGTGGAGATCAAAGCAGGCGACTGGACACGGGTCCTGGCGGTGCTGCTCCTGCGCGACCGTCCGGTAGCCAAGGCCGACGCCGCGACACTCTACGAGGATCGCAGCCCGCCGCGACCCACTCGCGATCCGATCGAGCGAACAGCAGTGCGCCTCCACGCGCGACGGGAGCGCGGGACCGGCAGACCGACGAAGCAGGATCGGCGCCGCATCGAGCGTCTGCGCGAGGGGTGAGTCGTCCATGGCGGCCCAGGGACGACTGCTAGCCCCAAGATCCGCTCACGGGAGCCGATAGCTCCGGCAGAACGAGCTGGCGCCGGTGATCCTCCGCGATCAGCCTCGAGACGCCCACGCCCACCAGACGCACCGGTCGCCTGCCCGCGTCGGTGCGCGCGAGTAGCAGCCTCGCGGCAGCCTCCAGCTCGGCCTGGTCGGAGGTCGGATAGGGCAGGGTGTGCGACCGCGTGACGGTGGTGAAGTCGGGGTAGCGCACCTTGATGGTGACTGTGGCGCCCAGCAGGCGGTGACGCGCCAGTCCCGCTGCGACCTCGTGAGCCTGCTGCACCAGTTCCCGTTCGACGGCGGAGTAGTCCCGCAGGTCGCGCTCGTAGGTGCGCTCCGAGCTGTAGCTCTTGCGCTCGCTCCTCGTCTCGACGGGCCGGTCGTCGACACCGCGGGCGAATCGGTGGAGAGTCGTCCCGTAGCGACCGAGCCGGCTCACCAGGCGCTCCAGAGGCACCTCGCGAAGCTGAGCTACGGTACGCACGTCCAGCTCCTCGGCGAGGATGCGCTCCGTGGCGGGGCCGACGCCCTGGAGCTTGCGCACGGCGAGCGGCCCCAGGAACTCGAACACCCGGTGCGGCGGCACGACCGTGAGCCCATCGGGCTTGTTGCAGTCGGACGCGATCTTTGCCACCAGACGGTTGGGGCCGACGCCGACGCTGACGGTCAGCCCGGTCTGACCTCGCACCCGCTCGCGGATCGCGCGCGCCACCGCGGTGGCTGAGCCATACGGCTGGTAGGCCTCCGTGACATCGAGATACCCCTCGTCGATCGAGACCGCCTGCACCAGAGCCGTGAAGGTGCGGAAGATCTCGAAGACCCGGCGCGACTCCTCGCGGTACCTCGAGAACTCCGGTCGCAGGAAGACCGTGGCGGCACACAGCCGGCGTGCTTGCGCACTGGGCATCGCCGAACGAATGCCGAAGCGCCGTGCCTCGTAGCTCGCCGCGGCCACCACCCCCCGGCTTTCGGGATCGCCGCCCACCACCACCGGCCTTCCACGCAACGAAGGGTCGTCGCGCTGGTGGATCGCGGCGTAGAAGCAATCCATGTCGCAGTGGAGGATCCTGCGATCGGTGCGGGGCTCGTCGCGGGTCACTGCGCTCGTGGCGCCGGCCCTCCTGCGTTCGGTCGAGTTTGCGATCCATCCCTGCGGCGCCGCGCGGCCAGCATCGGCGCCGACCGATGCCACCGGTTTCGCCTCCGGCCCATCTCGCTTGGCTCGATGGCCTCGGGCGAGACCTCGCTACCCCATTCCCTCGGTCATCGCCCACGGGTCGAGCAGCTCCTCGAGCTCCTCTCGCGGCAGCACGCCGCGCTCGAGGCAGATCTCGCGTACGGTGCGACCCTTGGCGTAGGCCTCTTTGGCGATCGCGGCGGCCTGGTCGTAACCGATGCGCGGCACCAGTGAGGTCACCATCGCGAGCGAGCGCTCCACCAGCTCGTTGGCGCGCGCGCGGTCCGCCACGATGTCCACCACGCACCGCTCGCGCAACAGACGGGAGGCGCTGGCGAGGATCTCGATCGACTGCAGCAGGTTGTGCGCGATCATCGGCATCATGACGTTGAGCTCGAAGCTGCCCGAGGCTCCGCCCCAGGTGATCGCGGCGTCGTTGCCGACCACCTGCGCGCAGACCATGAGCACCGATTCCGGAATCACCGGGTTGACCTTGCCCGGCATGATCGAGCTGCCCGGCTGGAGGCTCGGGATGGCGATCTCGCCGATGCCACAGCGCGGACCCGAGGCCAGCCAGCGGATGTCATTGGCGACCTTGGTGAGCGATACCGCTATGGTCTTGAGTGCTCCCGAAAGCTCGACCGCGGCATCCTTCGCCGCCAACGCCTCGAACCTGTTCGGGGCGGCGACGAAGGGGTGCCCGGTACGCTGCGCCAGCCGCCCGATCACGCCCTCTGCGAGCCCCGGTGGAGCGTTGAGCCCGGTGCCCACCGCAGTGCCTCCGAGAGCCAGCTCCGCAAGCCTCGGGAGTGCGGCCTCGAGGCGCTTCTCGCCGTTGCGAACCTGCTGCGCGTAGCCAGAGAACTCCTGGCCGAGCCGCACCGGAACGGCGTCCTGCAGGTGGGTGCGGCCGATCTTGACCACGTCGTCGAGCTCCCGTGCCTTCTCCTCGAGGGCCGCTGCCAGCTCCCGGAGCGCGGGCCGCAGCTCCTCCTCCACCGCACCGTAGGCGGCGACATGGATCGCGGTCGGCACGGTGTCGTTGCTCGACTGCCCGGCGTTGACGTGGTCGTTGGGATGTACCGGCTTCTTGCTGCCGATGGTCCCGCCGAGAAGCTCGATCGCGCGGTTCGACAGCACCTCGTTGACGTTCATGTTGGTCGAGGTGGCGGAGCCCGTCTGGAACACGTCCAGCGGAAAGTGCTCGTCGAAGCGACCGGCCAGCACGTCCTCGGCAGCGGTCTGGATCGCCTGAGCCAGGGCCGGCTCCAGGTGTCCCAGCTCGGCGTTCACCGCCGCAGCCTCGGCTTTGATCATGGCCATCGCGCGCACGAAGCGCCTCGGCATGCGCTGGCCGCTGACCGGGAAGTTGCGCCGCGCGCGCTCGGTCTGCGCGCCGTAGTAGGCGCTGGCGGGGACCTCGATCTCGCCGAGGGAGTCGGACTCGATGCGGGTGTCGGGCATGACGGGGATGGTCTCCTCGAGGGCCTGCGGCGTTCGGTGTCCTGGTCTCAGCTACCCGATCGCTCCGCCGGGGCGGCAGCGAGCCGAGACCCCGGCGTCGACTCTGCGGCGATCTCCTGCAACGACCTCACCTCGAGGTCGTGCTCGCGCAGCGCGCGTATGCCCTCGACCGCAGCCATCGCACCCGACAGCGTCGTGATGCACGGGACGCGGTGGCGCAGGGCGATGGTGCGAATCTGCATGTCGTCGCGAAAGGCCTCGCCGCCGAGCGGCGTATTGATCACCAGCGCGACCTCGCCGTTGATCATCTGATCGACGACATGGGGGCGGCCCTCCGCGACCTTCTTGACACGACGGCAAGCGAGGCCCTCTAGCTCGAGGTAATCGGCCGTGCCCGTGGTCGCCAGCAGCTCGAAGCCGAGCTCGGCCAGACCCCTTGCGACGGGCACCAGGGCAGCCTTGTCGCGATCGTTGACCGACAGAAACGCTGCCCCGCCGCCCGGCAGATCGATACCGGCACCGAGTTGGGCCTTGGCGAAGGCGTGTCCGAAATGGCGACTGATACCCATGACCTCTCCGGTCGATCGCATCTCTGGACCGAGCAGCGGATCGTGGTCGGGAAACCGGTCGAAGGGGAACACCGGCGCCTTGACGAAGAAGCAGCTCGGTCTGGGCTCCTCGACGAAGCCGACGTCCTCCAGCGCCCGGCCCATCATCGCCGCCACAGCGACCTGTACCAGGGGCCGGCCGACCGCCTTGGCGATGAACGGCACCGTGCGCGACGCCCGCGGGTTGACCTCGAGGACGTAGATTCGCCCCTCGAAGATGGCGAACTGCACGTTCATCAGGCCGACCACGCCGAGACGGAGAGCCAGGCGGCACGCGATGGCGCGCATCTCGTCGAGCTGGGCGGATCCGACGCGGTAGGGCGGCAGCACGGCGGCCGAGTCGCCGGAGTGGATGCCCGCCTCTTCGATGTGCTGCAGGATGCCGCACACCACCGCGCGGGTGCCATCGCACACCAGGTCGAGATCGAGCTCGAAGGCGTCCTCCAGGAACCGATCCAGCAGCACCGGCCGCCCAGGCGAGACGTCGGTAGCCAGCTTCATGTACTCGACCAGCTCGCGCTCGGCATAGCAGATCGCCATCGCCCTGCCGCCCAGAACGTAGCTCGGCCGCACCACCACCGGATAGCCGATGGACTTGGCCACTTCGGTCGCCTCGGCCACCGAGACGGCACTGCCGTGCTCGGGCTGGAGAATGCCCTCGGCACGCAGCAGCGCGCCGAAGCGCCGCCGGTCCTCCGCCAGGTCGATCGCGTCGGGGCTGGTCCCCAGGATCCGCACGCCCGCGTCGTGAAGCCCCTTGGCCAGCTTGAGCGGGGTCTGGCCACCGAGCTGGACGATCACACCGAGCGGCTGCTCGCGCTCGTGGACCGCGAGCACGTGCTCGAGGTCGAGCGGCTCGAAGTAGAGCCGGTCCGAAGTGTCGTAGTCGGTCGAGACCGTCTCAGGGTTGCAGTTGACCATGATCGTCTCGTAGCCCATCTTGCGCAGGGCGAACGAGGCGTGAACGCAGCAGTAGTCGAACTCGATGCCCTGGCCGATGCGGTTGGGGCCCGACCCCAGGATCAGCACCTTCTGCCGCGTCGATGGGTCGGCCTCGTCCTCCTCGCCAAAGGTCGAGTACAGGTAGGGCGTAAGGGCCGGGAACTCGGCGGCACAGGTATCGACACGCTTGTAGACCCGCCGCACCCCGCGCTGCGCGAGCTCCCCGCGCAGATCGTCCGCCGCGCCGCCGAGGAGCTGCGCCGCGCGCTCGTCGCCGATACCGCTCGACTTGGCAGCGCGCAGGAGCGACGTCGGAGCGGTCGAGACGGTCAAGCAGGCCAGCTCGGTCTCCAACCTCACGATCTCCGCCATCTCGCGCAGGAACCAGAGGTCGATGCTAGTGATCCGCGCGATCTCCTCGACCGTGTATCCCTGCCGCAGGGCAGCAAAGAGCGCGAACAGCCGCTGTGGAGTGGGATCGCTCAACCGGCGGCGCAGCGACACTGGATCGCTCGCGCGTTCCTCGAGCTTGGCGAACTCCTGGTCGTGCTCGAGACCGGCGACCGCCTTCATCAGCGCCTCACGGAAGTTCGAGCCGATCGCCATCACCTCGCCCACCGACTTCATCGAGGTGCCCAGGCGGGATTGCGCGCGGGGGAACTTCTCGGACGCCCACCGCGGGATCTTGACGACCGTGTAGTCGAGCGAAGGCTCGAACGCGGCGAAGGTCTTGCCGGTGATGTCGTTGGGGATCTCGTCGAGGGTATAGCCGACAGCGAGCAACGCAGCGATCTTCGCGATCGGGAAACCGGTCGCCTTCGACGCCAGTGCCGAGCTGCGCGAGACGCGTGGGTTCATCTCGATCACGACGCGGCGGCCGGTGGCTGGATCCACCGCGAACTGGATGTTCGAGCCGCCGGTGGCGACCCCGACGCGACGGATGACGCGGAACGCGTCGTCGCGCATCGCCTGGTACTCGGGATCCGACAGGGTCTGCTGCGGCGCCACCGTGATCGAGTCGCCGGTGTGGATGCCCATCGGGTCGAAGTTCTCGACCGAGCACACGACAATGGCGTTGTCGGCGTGGTCGCGCATCACTTCGAGCTCGAACTCCTTCCAGCCCAGGACCGATTGCTCGAGCAGCACCCTATGTACCGGGCTCGCGCGCAGCGCGCGCTCGACCACTTCCTCTAGCTCCTCGCGGTTGTAGAACACGCCGCCGCCCTCGCCGCCGAGGGTGAAGCTGGGACGCACGATCACCGGGTAGCCGAGCTCGGCCGTGATCGAGCGAGCTTCCTCGAGGCTCGAGGCGTAGCCGCTCTGGGGCACTTCGAGCCCGATGTCGATCATCGCCTCCTTGAACAGCAGGCGATCCTCACCGAGGCGCAACGCCTCGACCGAGGCTCCCAGCACCTCGACGCCGTGGCGGCGGAGCGCCCCCGCCTCGTCGAGGGCCAGGGTCAGATTGATCGCGGTCTGTCCGCCGACCGTCGGCAGCAGCGCATCGGGGCGCTCTTTTGCGATGATCCGCTCGACGAACTCTGGGTGCAGGGGCTCGACGTAGGTGGCGTTGGCGAACTCCGGGTCCGTCATGATGGTCGCCGGGTTCGAGTTGACCAGCACCACCCGAAAGCCTTCGCGCTGCAACACCCGGCAGGCCTGAGTACCCGAGTAATCGAACTCGCAAGCCTGACCGATAACGATCGGGCCGGAGCCGAGGATGAGGATCGACCGTAGGTCGGAACGCCGAGGCACGACGCGGCAGTGTAGCAACGCCGCCGGCCCCACTCGCGGAGCTGGCCTCGGGAGCTCAGGAAGCCGCGCCGGACGGCGCAACGCGTGGCTCGAAGCCGCGGCACGCCGGCATGGGCAGCCGGGGGTAACGGTCGAAGGCCGGGTCGAAGTCCGACCTCGCACAGCGCAAGAACGCGCTCCGCTGCGACCGCACCACTCGGGCAAACGCGCAAGCGGCGCACACTCCGGCGTCGATCGACAGGCCGGCGGCGGGTTCCTCGGGCCTCACCGACCCTCCCAGCCACCGCGGCCCCCGCCACGTCCGTTCGGCGCGGGGGCGCCAGGACGGGAAGAAAACGCAGGGGGCTGACGGTTCGTATACATGTATCGAGCGGGACGGGAGAGTTCACCCGAAGGTATCCCGTTCCCTCCCGCCAGGCTTCCCGCGAACCACGTCCGTGGTCGGACTTTGGGGGCCCCACGGCGGTGACTGGCCAGGTCGCCGCTCACGTCCCACGACTCACCACACCGCGATCGGCCCCGCCGGTCGCGCCCGCCACCGAGAGGGCCGCGCGAGCGGCCCTCTTTCTGTTCGCGCCGATGGCTCTCTTGGGTCGTTGCGTAGGGCCACATAGCAAGTCGCCCGGCGCGCACAGTGCGCGCCTGGTCCGCGTCACTCGTAGCGCAGGGCTGCCGCGGGGTCGAGTCGGGCCGCTCGCCGCGCCGCCATCAGACAGGCGAGGAGCGTGACGCCAAGGCTGAAGAACGACACCGCGAGCAGGTCGCCGCCACGCACGCGGAACGGCACCGAGCTCAGGAAGTAGATCTGGGCTACCTCGGCATCGAACCGCAGCAGCTCGAATCGAGTGAACAACCAGGAAAGTGCGGCCCCCAGCGACACGCCCAACGCCGTTCCGAGAGCGCCGAGGTACAACCCGCCGAGCAGGAAAACTCGCCTCAGCGGCGCGGGTCGCATCCCGAGCGCCGCGAGAACGCCCACGTCCCGCATCTTCTCGCGCACCAGCACCACCAGGGTCGCGCCGACATTGAACGTGGAAACCACGACGATCAAGCC
>DATLFI010000207.1:0-21762 GCA_035524895.1 Thermoanaerobaculia bacterium
GGCGGATGGCGCCGCGCCGCAGCGCGCCGTGGATGCCGCGGGCGGTCAGCTGCGCGTACGCGGCCTCGACTGTGGTGGGCGCCGGTGGCACGAGTACCACGAGCGACGATGCGCGCCGCGGATCGCGCGGGCTGATCAAGGCATATCCCAGACGCTCCTGGCCGTCCGTCAACCGCGCGACCAGTGCGCGGTCGTGGGCCGCGATGGCGTCGACCCCGAGCTCGAGCAAGAGCTCTAGCGAGGCGGCGAACGGCGCGAAGTTGAAGAAGTTGGCGGTGCCGAAGAGGTCGTAGCGCCGCGCGCCGAGCGCGCGCGGGTCGCGGCGCTCCGGGTCGTCGTCGCGGGCGCCCAGCTCGTCGGCGGTCTGCATCGAGAGCCAGTAGCGCTGGTTGTACTGGAGCGCCTCGCGGAGCTCGGGTCGCAGCCAGGCGAAGCCGGTGCCGTAGGGGCCGCACAGCCACTTCCAGCCCGAGCACACCACCGCGTCGACCGGCAGCGTCGCGACGTCGAACGGCCGCGTGCCGATCCCTTGTGTGGCGTTGACCACCAGCCAGGTGCCGTTCGCGCGGCACGCCTTGCCGATCGAGGCGAGGTCGGTCGTCCAGCCCGAGAAGGAGTGCACCCAGCTCAGGCAGACCACCCGGGTCCTCGCCGAGAGCGCGGCCGAAACCTCCTCGGGCTCCAGCACCGGACCGCTCCGCGGCTCGACCAGGCGAACCTCGACGCCGCGCTCGCGCAGGCCCAGCCAGGGCAGCAGGTTCGACGGAAAGTCGCCGCGCTGCAGCAGCACCTCGTCGCCCGAGCGCAGCGGCAGCCCGTTGGCCAGCAGGTGCAAGCCGTACGACGAGCCGTTGGTCAGCACCACGTCGTCGAGGTCGGCGCCGAGCAGTCTCGCCGCCGCCGCACGCACTCGACGCGGCACCTCGACGAAGCGCTCTGACGTGAGCTGGCGGGGGTCGAGCTTCCACTCCACCGCCGTCCGCGCTGCCTCGGCAGCGACCCGCGGCAACGCACCCTGGTGGGCGGTGTTGAGCCACACCTCGCCCGCCGGTAGGAGCTCGTCGAGCGCGAAGTGGCGGTGGAACGGGCAGGTGGAGCTGGGCATTGCGAGGTACTCGCACGCTGGCTTCGGAAGCGTCCTGACGATCCTACGTGCCGGATCATCCGTGCGCGCTTGCTCGATCGACCGTCGGCAGTGATAATAACTACGATGAAGTCTAAACAGACGCCCGACCGGCGCAGCGACCCGCAGCCGCCGCCGCGCATCGGCGAGCTCGAGCGGCTGATCCTGCTCGCCGCGCTGCGGGTCGCAGCGAGCGACCCGGACAACGTGTACGGTGTCGCGATCCGCCGCGAGATCCTCGACCGCACCGGGCGCGACATCGCACCCGGCGCGATCTACACCGCCCTCGAGCGCATGGAGCGTCGGGGTCTGGTGGCCTCGCGCTTCGGCGAGCCGACGCCGGTGCGCGGGGGCAAACGCAAGCGGCTCTACACGGTGCTGCCCGCCGCCGTGCGCTCGGTGGAGCGCAGCCTCGGGGCCCTGCGGCAGCTCGCGGGCGACCCGGCCGCGGGAACGAGCTGGTCGTGACATCGCCGCCGCTCGCTCGCCTACTGCTGCGCCTGCTGCTGCGAGACGCCTCGGCGCGCGAGGCGATCTGCGGCGACCTCGAGGAGGAGTTCGCCGAGCGTGCCGCGCGCGACGCTCGGTCGGCCCGGCGTTGGTACTGGACGCAGTCCGTTCGCTCGCTCCTCGCCCGCATCGGTGCGCTGGCTCCGACCCGCCACCACCGCACCGCGCCGGTCGCGGGCTGGGGCCAGGACGTACGGCTCGCCGCACGTCAATGGCGGCGCCACCCGGTGTTTGCCGCGAGCGTGATCGCGACACTGGCGATCGGCATCGCTGCGACGACGACGATCTTCGCGGTGCTCGACGCGGTGGTGCTTCGCGCGCTGCCGTACTCGGAGCCGCACCGCGCTACCGCGACGACGCCTCGCTCGCCGGCGCGGTCGCCGAGTTGCTGGAACGCGTGCGCCCCCTGCCGGGCGTCGAGAGCGCGGCGGTCGCGAGCCAGCTGCCGCTGGGCGGCAACTTCGACGGACGAGGGGTCGAGGTCGAGGGACGCATCGTCGAGAGCGGCGTCGACCAGATCTCGCTCCAGCGCTACTCGGTCACCGAGGACTACTTCGAGGCCTTGCGCATCGACTTGGTCGCCGGACGCTGGTTCACGCCCCAGGACCGGGCCGACTCCGAGTTGGTCGCGGCGATCAGCGAGACCGCAGCTGTGCGCCTGTTCCCAGAGCAGGACCCGCTCGGCCGCCGCGTCCGCATCGGCGGCGAGACCGCACCGTGGCGCACCGTGGTCGGCGTGCTGGGCGACGTCCGGCACGTCGACCTCCGCCGGCCGTTCCTGCCGAGCCTCTACCTGCCGATCCCGCAGTTCCCGGACTCCTACGTGACGCTGGTGGTGCGCACTTCGCTGCCCTTCGAGCAGCAGGCCGAGGTCCTGCGCGCCACCGTCGCGGCAACCCTGCCCGACGTGCCGACCTACGCGGTGACGCCGCTCGCGGAGCTGGAGCGGCAGGCAGCCGGGCTCGAGCGCTTCACCGGCGGGCTGCTCAGCACCTTCGCCGCGATCGCGCTGCTGCTCGCCGCGATCGGGCTCTACGGCCTGGTCGCCTATCTGGTGGAGGCGCGCCGGCGCGAGGTCGGGATCCGCGTCGCGCTCGGTGCGGACCACGCTTCGGTGTCGTGGCTCGTGCTCAGCCAGGGAGCGAGTCTCGCCATCGCCGGCCTCGTGCTGGGCGCGCTCGGCGCACTGCCTCTGGCGCGCGCGCTCGAGGGTCTGCTCTACGGCGTAAGCCCCGGGGACTCCGAGAGCCTCCTGCTGGTCGCGACCGCCCTGCTCGCAACGGCGCTGCTGGCCCAGCTCGGGCCCCTCCGGAGGGCGCTCCGCCTCGACCCGGCGCAGGCGCTGCGCGACGAAGGGTAGGTTGTGGGCCTAGCATCGCTCGCCGCGTCGAGCCGGCAAAGCAACCGGCTTCCAGTTGCTTCAGCCGTAGACCTCGGCGCTGGCGTGGCCGGGACCGGTTGGAGAGCGCGACGAGCGCTTGGCTATGCTGCGCTTCGCGCTGCGGCAGGCCGGGCACGATGACGCCGAGAGACCACCTCCTCCACCACCTCCGCGACCTCGACGGCTTCTTGCTCGTGGTCACCGGCGCCGGCATCTCGCTCGCGAGCGGCATCCCCACCTTCCGGGGCACCGACCCCGGAGCGGTGTGGAAGAACGACATCCTCGAGATGGCGACGGACCACTACTTCCAGCGTCATCCGGTCGAGTCGTGGCGCTGGTACTGCACACGCTTCGACCGCGTCGTGCAGGCGCTGCCCAATCCCGCGCACCATGCGCTGGCCGAGCTCGAGCGCTGTCATGGCGACCGCGGGGGCGAGTTCCTGCTGGTGACCCAGAACACCGACACGCTCCACCGCAAGGCGGGCGCGCAGCGACTGGTCGAGGTGCACGGGCGCTCCGATCGAGTGCGCTGCTCCTCGTACGGCTGCCGGCTCGGTGCGCCGCGCGGATCGCTACCGCGTCCGGGCGAGTCGCTCGAGCGGTTCCTCGCCTCCCCCTGCGACGAGCTGCTGCCTCGCTGCCCGGAGTGCGAGGGCATCCTGCGCCCGCACGTGCTGTGGTTCGACGAGTACTACCAGGACCACGACGACTACCAGTGGCACCGCGTGAACGAGGCCGCCGAGCGCGCCGACCTGGTGCTGTTCGTCGGCACCTCGTTCTCGGTCGGCGTCACCGAGCTCGTGCTGCAGGGATGCGGCTACCGCCGCGTGCCGATCTACGCGATCGACCCGGGCGCGCACGAGGCGCCGTACTCGTTCGTGCGGCTGCTCCGCGAGCCGGCCGAGGTGCTGTTGCCGGACGTGGTGACTGCGCTGCGAGGTTGACTCAGCGATCGCGCGCACCGGGCACAGGCTAGAACAGGAACCGCACTCCGACCTGAATCTCCCTGGGCTCGCCGGCTCCGCTGCGAACGGTGCCGTCGAAGTTGAAGGCCAAGTTGGTGACCTCGGGCACGAGGAAGTTCTCCTCGTCGGTGAGGTTGAAGATGTCGATCACCGGCTCGATGGTGTAGTTGCCGACCGAGAACTTGCGCGACAGGCGAACGTCGAGGCTCATGAACTCGTTGTCCTTCTCGCCCTGGTTGCGCTGGAACACATCGGCGGTCGGGTCGCAGGTGTTGCTGCCCGGCGGGGGCGCCGGGATGCAGCGCTGGGCCGGCGGGAAGCCGACTGGGTTGCCAAAGGGATCGACGTCGAGCGGCTGGTTGTCGCGGTAGCTGAACCGAGCGTTGATGTCGACGCCGGCCGGCGCGTTCCACAGCATCCAGGCGTTGAAGCGGTGCCGCTGGTGTCGGTCCGAGAGACCGTACTCGGCCTCGAGGTCGGTGACCTTGGCGTAGCGGATGGTGAACGGGTCGCGCTCGTTGTCGTCGTCGGACTCGTCCTTCGACCAGGTGTAGTAGGCCTGGAACTGGAAGTTGCCGGTGAGCGCTTTGTTGACGCCCACGGTGTAGGCGCGGAAGCGGCTCTTGGCGGTCGACTCCACGGTGTTGAGCGCGGACACGCCGTTGATGCCACCGGGCGCGAGGCCGCTCGACCACGGTGATCCGAGCAGCGGATCGTTCCGGTTCACCCAGCGCGTGATGTGGTCGGTCTTCGCGTAGTTGACCTTGAACAGGAATGCGTAGCCCTCGATCGCCTCCCACTCCCACGACAGCGCGCTCGAGATCGTCTTGGGCAGCTCGAAGTCCTCGTCCGCCACGAACACGTCGGGGAAGAACGGGATGCCGATTTCGCTCTGTGGGATCAGGTTCGGCCAAGCCGGCGGGTTCGGCAGCACGCCGATGTCACCGAGGAAGCTGTTGCGGAACAGCGTCTGGCCCCGGCTGCCATTGGTCGACCGTACCGATGCCCAGGTCAGCGCCGGGCTGCGCGCCGCGTAGTAGCCGGCGTTGAAACGCACGACCGAGCGACGCTCGGTGGGCGGCGTCCAGGCCAGCGCGAACCGGGGCTGCAGCACCGAGTCGTCGGGGATGCCGCCGTCGGAGGGGAACCTCTGGGGACCCGCAGCCGTGTTCACGGTCTGGCCGATGAAGTCGGCGTAGAACACCTGTTCTGCCGGCGTGATCGTCTCGGGCTGGTCGGTGTGCTCGTACCGCAGCCCGAGCTCCAGCGTCAGCGACGGCGTCACCTGCCACTGGTCCTGGACGAATAGCGAGGTCTCGACCTGTTCGAGCGTCTGGGTGCCGGCCTGCTCCACCGACAGGTTGCCGACGCCGGCCTGCTGCAGGAACAGGAGCACCGGCCCGGTGGCCGTCGATCCCGCAGGGCAGACCCCGCTCTGGGTGGTCGAGCCGTCGGAGCACTCGCGGAAGCTCGGGTTGTTGAAGTAGTTGATGAAGCCGTCGACAGACGAGAAGATGTAGCGCCCGTTCGCGAAGCCGATGAACGTCTGCGACGAGCCGACATCGTTGTACTCGATGCCGGCCTTGAACGAGTGGTTGCCTTTGAGGATCGAGATGTTGTCGTTGAGCTGCGTGCGGTCGTCGTCGTAGACCACCGGCAAGAAGAACGGCATGCCGAAGCGGTTGCCGGTCTCGGCGATCGCGGTGTCGGGGAAGGGCCGGTTCTGGCCGGGCACGGTCGGACCCTCGTACGGCCGCGGCCGGAACTCCTTGGCGTACTGGCCGCGGAACTCGTTGAGCACGCTGCTCGACAGGGTGCTGATCACCGTCGTGGTGAACGAGTGCGAGTAGTCCTTCTCGATGCCGTTGGCGCTGGTGCCCCACTGGTTGACGTCGAAAGTACCGTTCTCCTGCTCGGAGAAGGTGTAGGTGCCGCGCAGCGTGACCAGGTTGCGCTGCGAGGGCTGCCAGTCGAGCTTGCCTAGCGCGACGTCGGCGTCGTTCGTGCGTGAGATAGGCCCGTTCTCGTTGGGAGCGCCAAGCGAGGCGAAGAAGCTCACGAGCCGCGGATCGATCCGACCTGGATCGTTCTGCTTGGTCTCGTCGCCTTGCTGCAGGTCGTAGGCGAGGAAGTAGAACAGCTTGTCCTGCCGCAGGGGACCGCCGAGCGTGAAGCCGTACTGGGTCTGGTCGAAGTCGAAGCCCGACTCGCGACTGCCGTCGCGGTTCTGCGGGCTCGACGACAGCGAGTCGTTCTTGAAGAAGAGATGGGCGCTCCCGGCCATCTCGTTGGTGCCCGACTTGGTGACGACGTTGACGAAGCCGCCCGACGAGCGCCCGAACTCTGCGGGGGCGCCGTCGGTGACGATCAAGACCTCCTTGACCGCGTCGATGTTGAACGTGAACGGCGGCCGCTGGCCTCCGCGCTGCTCGCCGAAGAATGGGTTGTTGAAGTCGGCGCCGTCGACCGAGATGTTGTTGTTGATGCCCTTCTGGCCGGTGATCGAGAGCTCTTCGCCGTCGGGCCCCTGCACGATGGTGACGCCCGGAGTGAGCTTGGAGAAGTCGAGGAAGTTGCGGCCGTTGTTGGGCAGTCCCTCGATCGCGGCGTCGTCGATGCGGATCAGGCCTTCCGTGCGCGACCCTTCGATCAGCGGCGCCGCCGCGGTCACCACGATCTCTTGCTCCACCGTCGAGAGCTGCAGCGGGAGTCGCAGTCGCACCGTCTCGCCAAGGCCCAGGTTGATCCCCTCGCGCACCAGCGTCGAGAAGCCCTCGAGACTCGCAGAGAGCTTGTAGGGGCCGAGCGGCAGGAGCACGCCTCGAAAGCGGCCGGCGCTGTCGGTGACCAGGTCCCGCTGGAAGCCGGTGTCGGTGTTGGTCAGGTTGACCGAGGCGCCGGGCACCGACTCACCGTTGGCGTCGACCACGACCCCCTCGATGACACCCGTCGTGGCCTGCGATTGGGCACTCAAAGGCAGCGCCAGGAGACAGAGAGCGATCCCGAGCCCGAACCCACGGGTCCACTTCGACACGACGACAACCTCCTCCCCACAGCGGGGGCAACCAACGATTCGCGGACTGTGAGGAGTATACGTAGCGGACGAGCAGAGTTCTGTGAAGGGCGTGCGGGCAGTGCCGCCCTAGCAGCCCGTGGTGAAACCCGCGTGAGGCTGCGCGCGGGGATCTGCGGCCGCTGGCAAGGCGCGGCCGACGAACGCGATGCGGTGCCATCGTGCAGGAGGCCCAACGCAGCCAGCGGCCGCAAACCCCCGCGCCCCAAGCGGTTGGGGCGGCGTGGGGCCGTCTGCGGTGTTGCGCTCGCTCAGCGATGGACCCAGCATCGCCACCACTCGCGCGCCAACGCCGAGCCGCCGGTAGAGCCCCTGCAGGCGAAGGGCCTTCCCCGCGCACCGCATGAGCATCCGGCCCCACGGCGCTCCCAACGCAGCCCACGGGGGTTCCACCACGGGCTGCTGACGCGAGGGCTGCGCAGGGAGACAACGCGTCGCCGCTCTTCATGATAGCCCCCTTGGATCAGTGCACCGTCTCCGCGGTCGGTGTTCCCTGGGGATCAGCCTCGGCCGCTCCGCTGCTCGCTCTTGCAACCGGTGTCAACGAGAGCTCGGACCCCTCTGTCGGATCCCCGCTCTTCGCGACCTCTACCGTCACCTTGCCGCCGTTCTTCAGCTCGCCAAAGAGGATCATGTCCGCGAGCGGCCGCTTGATCTGTCGCTCGATCAGGCGCCGCATGGGACGGGCGCCGAAGTCGGGCTCGTAGCCGCGGTCGGCAAGCCAGTCCTGCGCGGCGTCGGTCAGCTCGATCTCGACCTTCCGGTCGGCGAGCTGAACCCGCAGCTCGTCGACCATCTTGTCGACGATGCGATGCACCGAGTCGCGCTGGAGCGGCTCGAAGACCACCCAGGCGTCGATGCGGTTGCGGAACTCCGGGCTGAACAACCTTTCGATCGCCGAGCGGGACTTGGCAGTCGTGGTCGACGCGTGGGTTCCGGTGAACCCCAACCGCCTCCCGGTGAGCTCCCGGCCGCCGGCGTTGGTGGTCAGGATCAGCACCACGTGCCGGAAGTCGGCCTTACGGCCGTTGTTGTCGGTGAGGGTGGCGTGGTCCATCACCTGCAGCAGCACCTTGAACACGTCGGGATGCGCCTTCTCGATCTCGTCGAGCAGCAGCACCGCGTGCGGCGTGCGGCGGATGGCGTCGGTGAGCAGGCCCCCCTGGTCGAAACCGACGTAGCCCGGGGGCGCTCCGATCAGCCTCGACACCGTGTGCTTCTCCATGTACTCGGTCATGTCGAAGCGGAGAAAGGTGATGTGCATCGCCTCGGCGAGCTGCTTGGCGAGCTCGGTCTTGCCCACGCCGGTGGGCCCCGAGAACAGGAACGAGCCGATCGGCCGCCCCTCGGGTCCGAGCCCAGCGCGGGACTGCTTGATCGCCGCGACCAGGGTGGCCACGGCGTCGTCCTGACCGTAGATCACGGCGCGCAGCTTCTGCTCCAGGTGTGCCAGCGCGTCCTCGTCGGAGCTCGACACCGAGCGCTCGGGGATCTTGGCTAGCCGCGCGACCACCGCCTCGACCTCGTGCTCGCCGATCGAGTCCTTGCGGTCGGGGGGCACCAGCAGCCGGTTGGCCGCCCCGGCCTGGTCGATCACGTCGATGGCCTTGTCGGGCAGCCGGCGGTCGTTGATGTACTTGGCGGCGAGCTCCGCGGCACGCTCTAGCGCGGCATCGAGGAAGCGCACCTCGTGATGCTCCTCGTAGCGCTCGCGCAGGCCCTTGAGGATGCCGACGGTGTCCTCGACGTTGGGTTCCTCGATGTCGATCTGCTGGAAGCGCCGGGCGAGAGCACGGTCGCGATCGAACGCCGACTTGTACTCGGCGTGGGTGGTCGAGCCGATGCAACGCAGCTCGCCCGAGGCGAGCGCGGGCTTGAGGATGTTGGAGGCGTCGAGCGCTCCGCTGTTGACGGCTCCCGCGCCGACGATGGTGTGGATCTCGTCGATGAACAGGATGTGGTTCGGCTCGTCGAGCACCGCCTGGATCACTGCCTTGAGGCGCTGCTCGAACTCGCCGCGGTACTTGGTGCCCGCGAGCAGCGCTCCCATGTCGAGCGCGAAGATCTGCGCGTCGCGCAGCAGGGCGGGCACGTCGCCGTTGTGGATCGCCAGGGCCAGGCCTTCGACGATCGCGGTCTTGCCGACGCCGGGGTCGCCCACCAGCACGGGATTGTTCTTGCGGCGTCGCGCCAGTGTCTCGATCACGAGTTGCAGCTCGCGCAACCGGCCGACGAGAGGGTCGACCAGGCCTTTGGCCGCGCGCTCGTTCAGGTTGGCGGCGTAGGCCTGCAGCGGATCCTTCGCGGGGGCCTCGTCTTCCTCTTCCTCGGTCTCGGGCGTCTCGCCGGCCGGCAGCCCGTGCTTGGTCGTGCCGTGCGAGATGTACCGCACCACGTCGAGGCGGCTGACTCCCTGTTGCCCGAGCAGGAAGACCGCCTGGGACTCGGGTTCACGCAGCAGGGACGCGAGCACGTTGCCGGCGTCCATCGTGTCCCTGCCGGCACCCTGGAGGTGAAGCGCGGCGCGCTCGAAGACCCTCCAGAACGCGAGGGTCTGCTTCGGCTCGAAGGCGTCGTCCTCGTCGTCACCGGGCACCGCCACCTTGACCAGGTGCTCTTCGAGGTACTTCTCGAGGTGCTCGACCAGCTTGGACACGCGCACGTTGACCGCCTGGAGGATCTCCAAACCGCGCGGGTCGGCACACAACGCCAGCAGCAGGTGCTCGAGGGTCACGTACTCGTGGCGACGCTCGCGCGCTTCGGCGATCGCGGTCTCGATCGTGGCTTGCAGCTCGTCGGTCAACTTCATCGAGGGGGCGCCTCGCAGGAAGGCCGATCGGCTGTCACCAGCCGGCAGTCGGCCGAGTGGGCAGCGGGGCAGTGGCGCCAGGTGCCTCTAGCAGCCCGTGGTGGAACTCCCGTGGGCTGCGTTGGGAGCGCCGTGGGGCCGGATGCTAGGCGCGCGAGCGGTGGCGATGCTGGGTCCATCGCTGAGCGAGCGGAACAACGCAGACGGCCCCACGCCGCCCCAACCGCTTGGGGCGCGGGGGTTTGCGGCCGCTGGCTGCGTTGGGCCTCCTGCACGATGTCACCGCATCGCGTTCGTCGGCCACGCCTTGCCAGCGGCCGCAGATCCCCGCGCGCAGCCTCACGCGAGTTCCACCACGGGCTGCTAGGGCGGGAGCGAATGCTTGGATGGGTCATGGCTTTCTGAGGGACGAGGCAAACGGGCTCGGTGTTTCGACCTGAGCCGCGATTCCGTGGCGCCTGCGAGCCGTAAGGGCTCAGGAGCCCTGGTCCCCCTCCTCGCCGTCGTCGGCGGGCTCCATTGTGCAAAGCAGTGGAAACTTGGACTTCTCGGAGACGGCTACCACTTCGGCCACCTTGGTCTCGGCCACCGAGTAGGGATAGAGCCCGACGACGCCGACGCCGTGGTTGTGGACGTGGAGCATCAGGTGGGTCGCGTCCGCTTCCCCCATGTGGAAGACATGCTGCAGCACCAGAACGACGAAGTCGCGCGGGGTGAAGTCGTCGTTGTGCAGCAGGACCCGGTAGAGCTTCGGTCGCGAGAGCCTGGTCCGGGTCTCGGTGCGTGTTAAGACCTTGCCTTGCTCGTCGTGTCGAGGCACGCGGAACGCCTCCTCCGTCGACGCCGACGATAGCATCCGAGCTGGCTATGGCTTTCGCTGCAGGCGCTGGGTCGCGCGCGTGGCGTTGTCGTCCCCTACGATACGCTCCGTGGCTCGCCCACTTCGCGGAGAAACGCGCCGTTGTCGGACGACGGGACCCACATCGAGGGCTTCGTGGACTCGGTCGCCGAGCTGTTGCGCCAGGCGACGGCAGCGGTAACTCCCGAGGTAGCCCAGGCGCTTCGGCACATGGAGCTCTCGTGGGCGCCGATCTACACCGACATCCTCTATCGAGCGGTCCGCGATGGCGCGCGCCGGCTGGGCGTCGAGCCGCAGCTCGCGTACGACGCCATCCTCGCTCGCGCGACGTTGTCCCCGGGCGCCACTCCGCCTTCGTCTGACGACGAGCGGGAGGAGCGATACCGACTGGAGCTCTTCCGCACGGTCCTTGGTTGGCGCCTGCAGCGGCTGGTCGCCGCGCCGGCCTCCTGGCCCGACGAGCCTGGTCGCATCGCGCCTCTCGAGCAGGACACGGACCTGCCGCGGATCGCGGTGGTGGTGCTGAGCTGCAACCGCTTGGAGTACCTGCGCAACACGCTCCACGCGTTCCACCGCACGATCGAGCACCGCAACTGCGAGCTGATCGTGCTCGACAACGCCTCGACCGACGGCAGCCGCGAGCTGCTCGAGCGCGCGCTGGAGCTGCGGCTGGTGTCGCGGCTGGTGCTCGCCAGGACCAACCTGGGAAACGCCAGGGGCTTCAACGTCGCGTGCGCGCATGCCGACCCGCGCGCCGCGCTCTACGTGAAGCTCGACTCCGACATCTGCCCGATCACGCCGGCCTGGGAGTCGCGGATGCTGGCACTGTCGCGCAGCGATCCGCGCATCGGTGTCGTGGGGTTGTCACAGGTGAACCATCACCTGCTACGCACCGCGCCGAGCGTCGAGGCGGGCGGTGAGGCGGTCATACCGTGGTCGACGTGGGCGGTCGGTAGCTGTATGGCGATCTCGCGCGAGGCCTTCGATCGGCTCGGCTACTTCTCCGAGCCGCCGGGGATGGCCTACTCGTGGGACGACGTCGACTACTGGATGCGCGCCATGAGAGCAGGCTTTCTCGGCTACTACCTGCGCGACGTGCAAGCCGCGCATCAGACTGCGCTCGACGCATCGCGCTACCGGTCGGCGGCCGGGGCGCGCAATTACCGGCTGGTGCGCGCTCTTCTTCGCAAGCATGGGCGCGACTACGACATCGGGGCGCGCAGCCTTTCCTGGTTTCCGCCGGAGTATCGTGATCTGGGCGGCGGGAACAGACGGGTGGTGTGGGAAGGATGACCCGGGGCGCACCCCGGTCTTGGATGGAACACCGTTGGCAAACCACGATGCACGCTGAGTTCGAAAGGGCCTTCGCGCGACACGATATGCGCCTGCGAACGGCCTGGCAGGAGGCCGCCGATCGTCCGGACGAGCGCTCGTGCTGGGAAACTCTCGCAGAGGCGGCTCGCGCGATCGAGGCCGATAGCGTATTGCGCGGAGAGTTCCTGTTCGCCTACCTCGCATCGAAGCTCGATGCCGCGGCGACTGCGGCGCTCGATGAGCCCTGGCCACCGGCGGAGGCGCGGGTTCTCGAGGTGCGCGACCTGGTCCTGCTGTTCCATGTGCCGCGGGTGGCCTGGGAGCGCCGCCATCGCGTGGGGGAGCGCCTCCGGCGCTTGGGTCGGACAGGAGCCTCGTCGTGAGCGACGGATTGCCCGTCTCGGAGCGACCGACGAGCGCCGCGGCGGGAACGAAGGCCCTGGCCAGCCTTGCCGCCGCCTTCCCCTGGCCAGCGGCAAGGCCCCTGGCGCTCGAGGTACCGGAGCGCAACCAAGGCTGGCTCCGTGACGGCAGCCGCGACGCGCTCGCGAGCGCGCTGTCGGCGAGCACCCGAGTGGTGGTGGAGCTGGGCGCCTGGCTCGGCCTCTCGACCCGGTTCGTGCTCGAGCGGGCGCGGAACGCCACCGTGATCAGTGTCGATCACTGGCAGGGCAGCCCCGAGCACCACGAGTCGGAGGAGTGGCGGCGGATGCTGCCGGCGCTCTACGAGACGTTTCTGGCGATGAACTGGGAGCACCGCGCGCGCATCGTGCCGGTGCGTCGCTCGACCATCGAGGGGCTCGAGGCGGTAGCTGCGCACGGGGTGGCGCCGGACGTGGTCTACGTCGACGCGGGGCACGAGTACGAGTCGGTGCTCGAGGACCTCGAGACCAGCTACCGGCTGTTTCCGGAGGCGGAGCTGGTGGGCGACGACTTCGACTGGCTCGGCGTCCGCCAGGCGCTCGAGAAGTTCCGCGAGCGGCACGGCTTCGAGATCGTGCGCTTCCGTACCGGCTGGCGCCTGCGCGCCGTTGGCGGCGCCGATGAGCGCTGATCGCCCCAAGGCGGAGACGCCCGGTCCGCGTACCGCGCAGGCTCCAGCCTCGCCTCCGGCCCTAGCGTCGGTGCCGGTGTCGGTGCTGGGTCGGCGCGTGCCGCTGTTCTACGACTTCGCCATGAGCTGGCGCCGGGCCGCGGTCGACAAGCTCGCCCAGGCCGTCGACTACGTGTACCAGGCCGCGGTCGAAGGCGATGTCGCAGAGTTCGGCACCTTTTCGGGGCTGACGGCCGCCGCGCTGGCGCGATCGATGCGCGAGGTGGAGCGTTTCGGCGGCGACTGGATCCGCGCCCACGGCTTGGGCGAGAGGAAACTTCACCTGTTCGACAGCTTCGAGGGTTTCCCAGGTGTCAGCGCGGCGGCCGATGTCGAGTCGCCTAGCGTCGCGGCCGGGGTATGGGCAGAAGGGCAGGGCAAGGGCAGGAGCGAGGCCGAACTGGTCGAGATCTGCGGCGCTTACCTCGGCCGCGAACGGGTGCGCACGCACGCCGGCTGGTTCCGCGACTCGCTCGCGCGGGTCGAGCCGGGCGTGCGTTTCGCGCTGGTGCACCTCGACTGCGATCTGTACGAGTCGACGCTCGACGTGCTCGTGGACCTCTTCGAGCACGATCGTTGGAGCGACGGCTGCACGCTGCTGTTCGACGACTGGAACTGCAACCGCGCCTCACCCCGGTTCGGCGAGCGCCGCGCCTGGGCCGAGTGCGTCGACCGATACCGGCCGAGCTTCACCGATTGCGGCGGGTATGGGCCGCTCGGTTGGCAATTCCTGTTGCACCGATAGGGGAAGGCTTTGGCAGGTCGGAGCGTCGCGCGCAACCCTTGGGGCCGCGGCGTCGCGGCGGGCGGGGGAAGGCGGGCTGCTAAGGGCGGCAGGGAGCTAGGATCTGAGGATCGTCCCGCTCACGGAGGCTCTGCCATGGCCGAAACGTCGAATCACGCTCTCCGCCCCGCCTTCCGACTGCTGGTGCTCGGAGGCCTTTTTGGGTTTCTGATCGACGGTGCTCTCCTTGCGCAGCAGCCCGCAGCCCAGCCCTTGCCCGAGGTCGCCGCCGGCGCCACCGAGCACATGGTGGCGATGCGCGACGGCGTGAGGCTCGCGACCAACGTCTTCCTGCCCGAGGGCGACGGCCCGTGGCCCGCGATCGTTACCCGCACGCCCTACAGCAAGGACGGCCGCTTCGGCGAGGGCGCTGCGCGCTACACGCGAGTTGGCTACGCGTTCGTCGCCCAAGACACCCGCGGTCAGTTCCGCTCCGAGGGCGTGTACCGCCCATTCGAGACCGATCGCGAGGACGGTTACGACACCATCGAGTGGATCGCGTCACAGCCCTGGTCGAACGGCAAGGTCGGCATCACCGGCGCCTCGGCCATGGGGATCACCGGCAACTATGCGGCTTCGGCGAACCCGCCGCACCTGGTCGCGGCCTTCGTGGTGGTCGCGCCGCACTCGATGCTGTTCGAGTCGACCTTCATCGGCGGTGTGTTCAAGGAGGCCGATGTCGGCAACTGGATGCGGCGCCAGGGTGCCGGCGACCAGGTCGCTGAACGAAAGCGCACCGTTCTGCTCGACAATTACTGGAGGGGTCGCGACCTGCCGTTCCTCCTCGACCAAGTCGACATCCCGATCTACAACCTCGGCGGCTGGTACGACCTGTTCTCGAACGGCAACGTCGCGAATTTCGAGTACCTGCAGTACCGGGGCGCCGAGGGCGCGCGTGGCAACCAGAAACTGTTCATGGGGCCGTTTGGCCACGGGCAGCTCGAGGGCGAGCTCGAGTACCCGCAGGGCGGCGGCATCGCGCAGGTCTTCGTCGAGGAGCTGCGTTGGTTCGACTACTGGCTCAAGGGAGTCGACAACGGCATCATGGACGAGCCGCCGGTCAAGTACTACCAGATGGCTGCGGCGCGCAAGGGCAGCACGTCGAGCAAGAACGGCTATCGCACGGCCGATGTCTGGCCACCGCAGCACCAACAGGTCGCCTTCTACCTGACTCCGAGCATGACCCTGAGCATCGCCCTGCCGCCGGCGAACGATGCCACCAGCACCTACACCTTCGACCCGAAGAACCCGGTGCCCACGGTCGGCGGCGCCAACCTGACCCTGCCGCTCGGGCCGATGGATCAGCGCGAGATCGGCGAACGCGGCGACTACCTGCGCTTCGAGACCGCGCCGCTGACCGAGGACCTCACCATCGCCGGCCGGGTGACGGTCGACCTCTGGGTCTCGACGGACGCGCCGGACACCGACTTCATGGTCAAGCTGGTCGACGTCTATCCCGACGGATACGAAGCCCTGCTGCTCGACGCGCCGTTGCGGGCGCGTTACCGCGAGGGTCGCCGGCCGGAGGACGTGAAGTTGATGGAGCCCGGCAAGCCCGAGCTGCTGCGCATCGACCTGTGGTCGACGGCGAACGTATTCGAGCGCGGCCACAAGATCGCGCTCCACGTCACCTCGAGCAACTTCCCGCGCTTCGAGGTCAACCCCAACACCGGGCACGCGCCCGGCGAAGAGGTCGCCACGCCTCGGGTGGCGCGCAACGCGATCCATCACGGCGCGGCGTTCCCGTCCGCGCTTCATCTGCCGGTGCTCGAAGAGGCTACGACACCGGCTACCGCCTCTTCCGGCGGAGCTGGGGGCGCGGTGCAGTAGCGCGGCTACCAGTAGACGATCCAGCCGTCCGTTGCAGGCACCGCATGCGCCTGCAAGGTCAGCCGCTCATCGCCCTCGACCAGCTTCGGTGCCGGGGCGATCTGATGGAGCTGATGGCCCGAGTGCAGGACCATCGTACCGGCCCGGTAGGGGTGGTACTCCGGCTCGGCGTTGGCGCGCTGCATGGCCGCTGCGTCCTCCTTCGACAGTTTGCGCAGGTCGAGCTGGTTGATGTTCCAGACTCGGAGGCCGCCGCCGCCCGCGGGCAGGCGGATCGACAACGTGATCGAGAGCTGGCGGTCGAAGTCGAGCTTGCCGTAGGCGGACCAGTCGATGCTGAGGTACTGCATGTCGAAGTGGACGCTCGCGAGCGGCTTGGTGAACATCGGGTGGAAGCCGAACACGTGGAACCCCGGATACGCCAATCCGGGCTCCAGCCTGCACGGCTCGCCGACCTCGGCCGCTAGTTTCTCGAGCAGCCGCTGGTGCAGCTCGCCGAAGTGTTGGGCGAGCACCGGGTTGGTTCGCTCCGCCCCGGCGCTGTACTGCGCCGCGCGACCGTTCGTGGCATCCAGGTAGCTCGCGGTACCGAGCGTGAAGAACGGCACGTCCGGACGCCGCGGGATCCAGTGCTCTCGTAGCGCGTGTATGCGGCCGCGGATCTCGTCGCACTCGTCGGGCGAGAGGACTTCGATCTCCTTCAGTGGTGCAACCAATTCCTCGAGTGCGGTCACTGGCTCCTCCTGCGCATGCTTCGCGGCGGATCGGTCGGGGTGTGTCCCCGCGTCGTCCGCTCGCCACTCCAGGATACGAGAGGTCGGGGTCAACCCGGACCGATGGGCTCCTCGCACCGTGCAAGCTGGTCGCATCCGCGCCGCTGGAGGCGCCGGTCCCCGGTCCGGGGTCGGTCAGCCTGGGCTGCTAGCGTGCCGCCGCGGCGGCTACGAACTCGTCGACCTGCCGCTCGCGCTCGGCGAGGTCGGCGAGCAGGGCGGGCGCCAGCGCGCGGTGGATCCGCGCCTCGGCGAACCAGTGGGCGGTTGGCACCAGCACCGGCAGGAAGCCGCGCGCCAGCTTGTGCTCGCCACCGGCTCCGCCTTCGAACACGGACCGGCCGCGGGCGATGCACTCTTCGATGCCGCGGTAGAGGCAGACGTTGAAGTGCAGGAAGCGGTGCTCCTCGAAGCAGCCCCAGTAGCGGCCGTACAGGTGGGTGTCGGTCGCGATATCGACGGCCCCTGCGACGACGTCGTCGCCGCGCTCCGCCAAGACCAGCTCGACGCGGTTCGGGAGGCGCTCGAAGAGCTGGCGAAAGAAGGTCTCGGTGAGGTAGGTGGCGCCCCACATGTGCTTGGCGGAGGTGCAGCGGTAGAGCGCGAAAGCCAGGCCCGCGAGCTCCCCCGGCCGCGACCGCAGTGCGGAGCTGTCGGCGACGCGCACGCGCAACCCCTGGCGCTCCGGTTCGCGGCGCTCTCGGCGGATCTGGGTCCGCTTCTTCGAGGGCAGGCCGGCCAGCCACTCGTCGCAGTCTCGATAGCCGCGATTGTGCCAATGGAACTGCACCAGCACCCGCGGTGCGAATCCGGCTGCCTCGAGCACGCTCGTCTCGTCGCGGTGGTGGTAGAGCACCTGCACGGCGGCGAGCCGCTCGCGGCGAGCGAGCTCCTGCGCGAGCTCGATCAGGAGGGAGGCCGCGGTAGCCGCTTCCGCGTCCGCTGGCTCCCGATCGGCGGCCATCGGTCCGCCGACGAGGAGGCGCCGACCCTGCACCGGACTGAACGGTACGCCGATCACTAGCTTGGGGTAGAGGCTGCCACCGAGCTGTTGTAGGGCATGGGTGAACGCCCAGTCGCGCGAGAAGTCGCCCATGCCGTCGCGCTTGACGTAGGCGGGCGCCGCGGCGCGGAGTCGGTCGCCATGCCACACCGTCAGGTGTGCGGGCCACCAACGGCGTTCGGGACCGACGCTGCCCGAGGACTCCAAGGCCTCGAGGAAGTCCCAGGTCACGAACGGGTTGTCGTCCGGCTCCAGCAGCGCGTTCCAGGCGTCGCGCGGCACGTCGCGCAGTGAACGGACTACCCGGACCTCGAGGCGCGGCACCGCACCAGCGTACCAGCGTCGGGACTCGTCGAGGCTCGCCGTGGCACCGACGGACGTGCACTGGCGGAGGAAGCTACTCTCGCTCGCCGAGCGAGCGGCGCAGCGTAACGAGGTTGCGGTTGCCTTGGCGCTCGTAGCGTGCCTCGTCCATGAGCTGCCGGACGATCTCGATCCCGAGCCCGCCGATGGAACGCTCCTCCAAGGGGAGGTCGGTGTCGGGCGCCGCGCGTTCGAAGGGGTCGAAGGCCACACCGTCGTCCTCGACCTCGACCTCGAGTCGCCCACCCGCGACTCGCATACGAACCTCCAGGAAGTGTCCTTCGCCGCCGCGCAGGCCATAGCTCACGACGTTGTTGACCAGCTCGTCCAGAGCCACGTTGAGGGCAAAGGCAGCCGAGGCATCGAGGCCGTGCTCGGCCGAGAAGCCCTCGATCTCCGGGATGAGGGCTTCCAAGGCATCCAGGCCGGTGGGGAGACGAATCCGGCGTCCGCCGTCCCCGACGCGGGTCTTCGCCGGCTTGGCGGGGGCGTCTTCGCTCTTCGGCATGGCCCGTTTCTTCTGCTGCGACCGGTCCGCGGGACGCAGAATATGATGGTCCACGACCGGCCAAGGGTACCTTCGGGCAACCCCGACGAACGGGCGTGTCCGTGCCTGGGCCGATCGTGCGCTGGCGTGTATGCGTGGCTCACGATACACTGCATTCGATTCCAGCTCGTTCGTGGCAGCGTGGCGTTCGGGCGGAGAAGATGCGCGGGCAGTTGCATGCCAGGCGATCCTGGGCCGTTGCGGCCACAGCTCGCCTGCAGCCCCGCGGCGGCCGGGAAGCCGTCGATCGACCAAGGTGAACGGTATGAGCGAAGACCAGACCGTCCAGGGCCGCGTGGAAAAGCCGATCGACCTGGGTACTCTGCGCTTGAGCGAGGATCTCGTGCGGGACACCCGCAAGGTCGTCGATCACCGGAAGCGAGTGGAGAGCCTCGTGGCTGCCGCGGAAGAGGGCCGCGAGCAGGTGGCCGCGGAGATCTTCAGCCGCGTTTCCGACGACTATCGCCGACAGCTGGACGAGATCGCCGAGGAGTACGCGCCGCTGCGCGATCGTGCGGGCGAGGAGCTGCGACGGATCCAGGGCGACAAGACCCGGCTGCAACTCGAGCTCGACCAGGTGAACGAAGTGCTCGAGGAGCTTCGCTTCCGTTGTCGGGTGGGTGAGTTCGACGAGAAGGAGCTACGGCGCCGCGAGGCCGAAAAGCTGGCGCTGGTCAACCAACTCCAAGAGCAGCTCAAGACCATCGAGTCGACGATGACCACCGCCAAGGACCTGCTCGGCGAGGATCTCGAAGCCGTGCTTCGGGGCGAGGCAGGCAAGCGTCCCTCTGCTCCAGCCCCCATGGAGGCTCCGCCGCACTCCGGGACGACTCCGATGGCCAAGCCGGCCGCCCCCCCGCCGCAGGTACCCTCCGAATCCACTTCGCCGGGTGGCGTGCGTGGGTCTTCGCCGGCGCCGCCGGCGAGCGAGGGAACCGTGATGCTCTCCACGCCGCCCCCTGCGGCGGCTGCTCCGGCCGCGCCCAAGAAAGGCGCGGCGCGGGTCGCGCCGTCCGCCGCGCCGCCTCCGCCTGCGGCGCCTCCGCCGGCCAAGGCGCCTCCGTCAGCATCGGCCCCGGCCGTCGAGGGCACGGTGCTGATGTCCCTGCCGTCGTCCGGGGCCGCCGAGGCGCCCGCGCCGGGTCCCGGTGACTCCTCTTCGACGCAAGGTCTGCCGCAGGCGCTGTTGACTCGCAAGAAGCCCGACGCGGGTAAGACCTACGTCATCGACAAGGACGGCCTAGCCATCGGGCGGAGCAACCAGTGCGACGTCGTGGTGCAGGGCGCTACCGTGTCACGGCGCCACGCGGTCATCCGCTTCGACAACGGCGGCTACCTGATCGAGGACGTGTCGAGCGGCGGTGGTGTGCTCGTCAACGGTCAGCGCCAGAAGGCCAGCCAGTTGAAGAACGGCGACGAGATCGGCATCGGCGCTGCGGTGTTCGAATTCCAGGCACCCTGAGAACACGAGCCCGTAGCCGGCGATCCCTCGCGCCCCGGCCGGCTGGGCCGACCAGTCAGGAGACATCAGAAGCATGGTCAGGCAGATCGGTGGCGATCCCGAGGCGTCGAAGGTCGACCCGCTTCGGGAGTATCGAGCTGGCGAGGTCATATTTCGTCAAGGCGACTCGGGACACGAGATGTTCATCGTGCAGGATGGACAGGTGGAGATCGTGTTCCTACACGCGGGTGGCAAGGAAGATCGGCTGGCAGTCCTGGAGCAGGGTGACTTCTTCGGCGAGATGGCCGTCCTGGAGGGGGAGCCGCGCACAGCGGGGGCGCGGGCTCTGACCGCGTGTCGGGTGCTGTCGGTGGGAGGTGCGACCTTCACCAAGCTGCTGCAGGAGAATCCCGAGATCGCGGTCCGGATGATGCGCAAGCTGAGCTCTCGCCTCCGCCACGTCGAGTCGCGAGGCCGCGACAGGTCCGACATGACCCTGCGGGCGCGGATCACCGAGGCGCCGCCTCCTGCCGAGGTTCACCAGGAGAAGGCCAGCACCGCCGCGGAGGTGCTCGTGCTCGAGGTCACGGGCGCTACGTTCCCGTTGGCGGCTGGCGAGTCCACCACGGTCGGCAGACCGGACTCGGCGGCGGGGTCGGTCCCCGACATCGATCTCACGGACCTCAACTCCGAGCGGACCGTCAGCCGCCGGCACGCGCGCTTGCTGCGACGGGATGGCCGGTTCTTCCTGACCGAAGAGGCCGGCACCATGAATGGCACGTTCGTCAACGGCCAGCGGATCGATGCCGGAAACCTGGTCGAGATCCAGCATGACGACGAAGTCGCGTTCGGCGCTGTGAAGCTGCGCTTCCGCGCTCAGTAGCCCTGACGGTAGGCGGAAGTGCCGGCGACCGGGAAACGCAGCGTCGGCTCGGGTCCGCTCAGCCGCGGGCGTCCGTGTCGGCGCGATGGTGCTGCGTGCGTTCGGGGCGCCTCGACGCTACGAGTGCGCCGCGAGATCCGATAGCAACCGATGCCAGTCCTACGCGTCCGCGAAGGCTACACACCGCTCGAGTTCCAGTTGGCGGACTTGGCCGTGATCGGTCGCAGCTCGTCCTCGCACGTGCGGTTGCAGCAGCTCACCATCTCGCGGCGTCACGCGACCATCGAGCTGCGCTCCGGTGTCTGGGTCCTGACCGATCTGGGCAGCGGCAACGGAACGTACGTCAACAAGCAGCGCGTCGAGGGGTCGACGATCCTGTCGGATCGGGATCTGATCCGGGTCGGCAACGTCGAGCTCGAGTTCTCGCTCGGCGCCGACACCGGGTCCGCGACGGCACCCGGTGTGGAGCTGCGCGACGACGTGCGAGAGGCGAGCACCGACAGCGGCGTGCTCGACCGGCTGTCGGCCTCGGCGCACCTTTCGGTCTCGGACGACGTCAAGGCCGCCGATCGCATGCGGCTGCTCTACGACCTGGCGCGCGACGTGGGGCAGAGCTTCGACGAGACCTCCATCCTGCAGACCGTGGTCGATCGCCTCTTCGAGGTCTATCCGCAGGCCGAATCGGCGGCGGCCGTGCTGTACGACACGGCCCACGACCTCTTGGTGCCCAAGGCATCCCGCACGCGAGGGGCCAACGCCGGGGGGGTGCAGATCTCGCGGAGCCTGATCCGCGAGGTGATGTCCACCCGCAGCGGCTTGATGACCTCGGATGCCGTCGGCGACGAGCGGTTCCAGGACTTCAAGACGCTTCACGATCTCAGGCTGCGTGCTCTGCTGTGCGTGCCGATGATCGCGGGGGATGACGTCTACGGTGTCATCCAGCTCGCCGGGTCGGACTCGAGGCTGCCGTTCAGCCGCAGCGACATGCTGCTGTTGCTCGGGATCGCCGGA
>DATLFI010000208.1:0-3067 GCA_035524895.1 Thermoanaerobaculia bacterium
GCCAAGGACGCTCCCACTCGCGCAAGGCAGTGGGTTCGGGCTGGGGATGTCCTCGTGTCCATGACTCGCCCCAACCTAAACGCGGTCGCTCAGGCCCACGAGGACTTGGATGGCGCGGTCGCATCAACCGGGTTCGATGTACTTCGCCCGGTGGTGGTACTCCCGGAATGGGTGTTCTACCGCGTTTGCACCAACGAATTCGTCGCGGACGTGTGCGAGGATCTTCAAGGAGTCGTCTACCCCGCGATTCGTCCTCACGATGTCCGGCGTCACAGGCTGCCGCTTCCCCCAGAGGGCGAGCAGCGCCGCATCGTCGAAGCCATCGAGTCCTATTTCACCCGACTCGACGACGCCGTGGCGACGCTGGAGCGGGTGCAGCGCAACCTGAAGCGTTATCGCGCCTCGGTGCTCAAGGCTGCCGTCAAAGGACGGCTGGTGCCGACAGAGGCCAAGCTGGCTCGCGCCGTGGGCCGCGACTACGAGCCGGCCTCGGTCCTCCTAGAGCGCATCCTCGCCGAACGCCGCCGGGGCTGGGAGGAAGCTGAGCTGGCGAAGATGAAGGCCAAGGGCAAGGCCCCGAAGGACGACAAGTGGAAGGCGAAGTACACGGAGCCAATTGCGTTAGATAGGACCGACCTTCCGACGATTCCTGAGGGATGGACTTGGGTGAGACTCGGCGATGTCGCTGAGCTTCTCAATGGTGACCGCGGGAAGAACTATCCATCGAGAAGCGCTTACGTTGAAAAGGGCGTTCCGTTTATTACCGCAACCAATCTGACCCACGGTCGCCTTGATAACTCCTCGCTGAACTTCATCTCAGAAGAGAGATTTGACCTACTCCGAGCCGGGAAGATTGAAGACGGCGACATCCTTTACTGCCTTCGCGGATCCCTTGGAAAGAGTGCGATTGTCCGTCACCTTGCGAGAGGTGCAATCGCTTCCTCTCTGGTGATCATCCGGACACCACCGCTCCTCGATCCACGCTACATATATGCGGCTTTGGCCAGCTCTTGGGGCTTACACCTCATTGACGTTCATGATAATGGGACAGCGCAGCCAAACCTCTCGGCCAAGAGTGTTGGTGACTATGCAATTCCCCTCCCCCCGGTCTTAGAATTGGTACGCATTGCTGATGAGGTTGATAGGCAGATTTCTATCGTCGTTCAATTGGAGCGTCTGATGCGTTTCGCCGAATCACGTTCCACTCAACTCCGCCAATCTATTCTCAAGTGGGCCTTCGAAGGCCGCCTCGTAGATCAGGACCCGACCGACGAGCCCGCCTCGCGACTCCTCGAACGCATCCGAGCTGAGCGCGAGTCCACGAACGGCAATCCCCGGCGACGCCCTCGCCGCTTGAGAGCGAGGTCACTGAAACCATGAGCGACGCCGCCAACCGAATCGTCCAGAAGCTTTGGTCCTACTGCCACGTCCTTCGGGACGACGGGCTCTCGTACCAGGACTACCTGGAGCAGCTAACCTTCCTGCTCTTCCTCAAGATGGCAGACGAGCGCGCGCGGCTCACCGGCGAGGAGCAGCCGATCCCCCGGGGCTACCGCTGGGCCGACCTCGCCGCGCCCCAGATGGAGGGCGTCGAGCTGGAGCAGCACTACCGCGAGACGTTGCGCGAACTGGGCCAGCAGGGCGGGATGCTCGGGCTGATCTTCGAAAAGGCACAGAACAAGATCCAGGACCCCGCAAAGCTGCGCCAGCTCGTCGTCGAGCTGATCGGCAAGGAGAACTGGTCGGCGATGTCCGCCGACGTGAAGGGCGACGCCTACGAGGGCCTCCTCGAGCGCAACGCCCAGGACGTGAAGGGCGGCGCGGGGCAGTACTTCACGCCGCGCGCGGTCATCGACGCGATCGTGGACTGCGTCCGGCCCCAGCCCGGCGAGATCGTCGCGGATCCCGCCTGCGGCACCGGCGGCTTCCTGCTCGCCGCCCACGAGTTCCTCAAGAGCCACTTCGAGCTGGACCGCGACCAGAAGCGGAACCTGCGCTTTGAGGCCCTGCGCGGCACCGAGCTGGTGCCCAATGTCGCCCGCCTGTGCGGGATGAACCTCTACCTGCACGGTATCGGCCCCGACGGCACGGACGACCGCGAGCCGCCGATCCGCACGGACGACGCGCTGCGCGACGAGCCCGGCTCCCACGCCGACGTGGTGCTGACCAACCCGCCCTTCGGAAAGAAGTCCTCCATCACTGTCGTCAACGAGGAGGGCGAGACCGACCGGCAGACGCTTACATACAACCGCCCGGACTTCTGGACGACGACCTCGAACAAGCAGCTCAACTTCGTCCAGCACGTCAAGTCGCTGCTCAAGGTCCACGGCCGCGCCGCCGTCGTCGTGCCCGACAACGTCCTCTTCGAGGGCGGAGCCGGCGAGACCGTCCGCAAGAACCTCCTTAAGGAGTGTGAGGTCCACACCCTCCTGCGCCTGCCCACCGGGATCTTCTACGCCCAGGGCGTCAAGGCCAACGTGCTCTTCTTCGACCGCAAGCCCGGCGCGAAGGAGCCCTGGACGAAGACCGTCTGGGTCTACGACCTCCGCACCAACAAGCACTTCACGCTCAAGACGAAGCGCATGACCCGCACCGACCTCGACGAGTTCGTCGAGTGCTACCGCCCGGGAGACCGCCACAACCGCACGGCGACTTGGTCCGAGGAGACGCCGGAAAGCCGCTGGCGGCCGTACATGTACGACGAGATCCTCAGCCGCGACAAGGTCAGCCTGGATCTCTTCTGGCTGCGCGATGAGAGCTTGGAAGACTCCGCCAACCTCCCTGATCCGCACGTCCTCGCCCAGGAGATCGCCGACGACCTCCGCTCGGCACTTGCTCAGATCGAGGACGTGCTCGGGGACTTGGAGCAGCGAACCGAAACACACGGTCTCGAGGAGTCATCGCGCTAGGCTGGAACCCTGCGCACAGCTACGGCAAGAATGCCTCTCTGTCTACCCGCCCGGGAAGCTGATCGCTATGGCGAGGCACCTCATCCAAGACGTAGGTCTTGGTCTCGCCGGTCGCGAGCTGCTCGATCTTGACTTCCACACGGGACGTGGTAAATCTC
>DATLFI010000209.1:0-11811 GCA_035524895.1 Thermoanaerobaculia bacterium
CAGCATCGCCACCGCTCGCGCGCCAACGCCGAGCCGCCGGTAGAGCCCCTGCAGGCGAAGGACCTTCCCCGCGCACCGCATGAGCATCCGGCCCCACGGCGCTCCCAACGCAGCCCACGGGGGTTCCACCACGGGCTGCTAGACCGACCACTCCGAGAACAGCTTGCGCTGGAACTCGCGCAGCTCGTCGTGCCGTGGCGGCTTGGGCCGTCGCTCGATCTCGGTGAACTTCTGGTTCATCGCCGAGAGCCGCTTGGCGAGCACGCGCGCCAGGCGCAGCAGGAGCTTGTGAGCCCCCGGCTCGCCGGCATCGATTCTCTCGAAGAACTTCTTGGCGTCGAGGACGCACGCCTGCACCTCGGTCTTGGCGCGAACGTTCGCCGCACGGCTGCCGCCGGAGAGTGCCTCGATCTCGCCCAGCACAGCGGGCGCCTCGATCACCGCCAGCAGCGACTCACCCCCGTTGCGCGTGCTGTAGACCTCGGTGGTACCGGCGAACACCACGTACATCAGGCCTTCCTGCTTGCCTTCGTGGATGAAGGTCTCGCCGGCCGCGATGGTCACGTCGCACAGGGCCGAGAGCAGGCCCTCTATGTCCTTGGGATCGAGACCTTGGAAGAAGGGATGTTGGCTGTAGTCCATGCCGTCCATGAAGGTCTCCAGCTCAAAGCTCAAAGGCCCCGCAAAACGGTCGCTTTGCCGACCTCGCGGATCGCCAGGATGAACGCGGCGGTGCGCAGGTCGAGCTTGTGGCCTCGAGCCAGCGCCGCGACCTGGTCCCAGGCCCGCCGCATGATGCGCTCGAGCTCGGTATCGACCTGCGCGCGCTCCCACAGGAAGCGTTGCGTGTTCTGCACCCACTCGAAGTAGCTGACGGTGACGCCGCCGGCGTTGGCCAGGATGTCGGGCACCGCGATGACGCCTTTCTCGACCAGGATGCGGTGCGCAGAGGGCTCGGTCGGTCCGTTGGCGCCTTCGACGACCACCTTCGCGCGCACAGTGCGCGCGACCTCGTCGTCGATGACGCCACCGAGCGCGGCGGGAATCAGCACGTCGACATCGGCGGCAAAGAGCGCCTCGAAGCTGCTGCGATCGGCACCGGGGAAGCCCATCACCGACCGATCTGGATTCTCGGCGACGTGACGCACGAGCGCTTCGGCGTCGAAGCCATCCGGGTTCTCCAGGTAGCCGCCGTGGTCGCCCACCGCCACCAGCTTGGCGCCCCAGGAGCAGAGGATGCGCGCCGTCCAGCTCCCGACGTTGCCGAACCCCTGGAGTGCGAAGGTGGCACCCTCGACGCCGCGGTCGAGCTCTGCCAGCGCCCACTTCGAGCACAACGCCACGCCGCGGCCGGTGGCCTCCTCGCGGCCGACCGAGCCGTACACCTCGATCGGCTTGCCGGTGACCACGCCGGGCTCGAAGCCGTGGTACTTGGCGTACTGGTCGGCGAACCACGCCATGGTCTGCGAGTTGGTGTTGACGTCCGGCGCAGGAATGTCGACGTTCGGGCCGATGATGAAGTGGATCTGGTCGACGAACTTGCGCGTCAGCCGTTGCAGCTCACCCTGGCTCAGCTCGCGTGGGTCGACCTTGATCCCGCCCTTGCCGCCGCCGAACGGGACGCCGACCACCGCGGTCTTCCAGGTCATCAGGTTGGCCAGAGCGTTGACCTCGTCCTGGTCGGCCTCCGGGTGGTAGCGGATGCCCCCCTTGTAGGGTCCGCGCGCCGCGTTGTGCTGCACGCGGTAGCCGCGGTAGACCGCGATGGAGCCGTCGTCGCGCTCGATCGCAACCTCGACCTCCATCTGGCGCTGCGGCTCCACCAGCAAGCGCTCGATGGACGGCGAGATGTCCATGATGCGTGCTGCATCGGTGAAGTAGCCGAGGGCGCTCTCGTAGTGGCTCGGCATGGCTCGAGGCGTTCCAGTAGTGGATGTAAGCGGGGGGCCTTGGCGATTGTATGTGACTCGCGTCCGATGGCTCGGCGAAGGCGGCGGGCGCCCGCCGGGAGATCCCGAGCTAGGCTCGTCGGAGCTCGCAGCTTCTCAGTCTGCGCCGGCGGGATCGGCTCGGTCGAGGCCGAGCGCCCCACCGGCGCTCCGCGCTGCCTCGCGGAGGGTGAGCGATTGCCCAACTTCACGCTCGGCTTGCGCTCCACGGCGAGCGGGTGACCGTCTCTCTGAGCGGCCAGAACGCGCTCGACTGGCGGGTGCAGCAGCACGTTTTCGGCGACATCATCTCGAGCAAGGTCACCGGCCAGATACGCTTCGAGCTGTGAGGCTCGTCGCGGTGCTCGATCGCTGGCGAGCTTCTGCCCGACCGCACGGAGGAAGTACCCATGTCCGATCTCTTGCAGCTACTCTCCCGTCAGCTCGAAGGTCGCGTCGGCGCCATCGGCCAGGAGATCGGTGCCGATCCCGGTAGCACCGAGAAGGGCATCGAGATGGCCCTGCCGCTGCTGATGGGTGCGCTCGCCAACAACGCCTCGCGGCCGAACGGCGCCCACCAGCTCTCGAGCGCGCTCGATCGCGACCACAGCCCTGACCTGCTCGACCAGCTCGGTGGGCTGCTCGGCGGTGGTGACGGCGGTGGCGGCGGTGCGTTGGGTGGTCTGCTCGGGGGCTTGCTCGGCGGCGGTGGCGGCGGCGCGAAGGGTCGAGCCGGCGGAGGTCTCGGGTCGTTGCTCGAAGGGCTGGCCGGCGGCTCCAAGCCAGCCGGGCTGCCGAAGTCGCTCGACGGCGCCGGCATCCTCGGCCACATCCTCGGTCCCAAGCGCGGCGCGGTGCAGCAGGGCATCGAGCGCGGCAGCGGCCTGTCGGGCCAGCAGGTGATGAAGCTGCTGGTGATGCTGGCGCCGCTGGTGATGAGCGCGCTGTCGAAGGTCAAGCAGCAGCAGCGGCTCGACGACAACGGGCTCGCCGACGTGCTGAGCCGGCAGCGGGCGGAGATGGAACAACGCACGCCGCAGCTCGGCGGCAAGGGCTTCATGGACCTGCTCGACCAGAACGACGACGGCTCGATCGCTGACGACCTGGCGCGCATCGGCACGGCGCTCGGCGGGTCGCTGTTCGGGCGGCGTTAGGGGCGGCGGTGAGCGATCGCGGAACCGCGGCCGCGACCGCCGATCCGATCGCACCCGAGGTCCCCGCCCGCGGTCGCGGCGCTCTGCTGGTCGTCGTCGGCTGCGGCGTGGTGCTGGCGGCGATCGGCTCGCCGGTGGCGTTCGTGCCGCTCTCCGCGCTGGGTCCCGGGCTCGACCCATCGTACGTCTGGGCGATCGGACGTCTGCCCGAGCTGCCGGACGTCGCGCCGGGCCGAGACTGGGTGTTTCCGTTCGGCCCGCTCGGGCACCTGCTGATCCCGCCGCCCGAGGGGCCGACGCTCTACGTCTCGGCGGCGCTGCGAGTCGCCGGCCACCTGGGCCTGGCCGGTCTGCTGCTGGCTGTGGGTCGCCAGCGGCCGGCGAGGCTGGTCGCGGCGACGCTCGGCTGGCTGCTCGCAGTGACCTTGGGCCTGCACCTGGAGGCCGGTGTGGTGTTGGGGCTGGCGTTCGCGTGGTGCGCACCGGGTCCGAGACGGCTCGAGCGGAGCTGCCTGGTCGCGGGGCTGGTGCCGGTGTTCGCCTTCGCCCGCACCAGCCTGGCCCTCGCCGGCGGCGCAGTGCTCATGGTGGGGCTCTTTCTTCGTGTGCTGGAGCGGCGGAGATCACCGGCAATCTCTCCGCGGGAGCGGTGGTCGGTTCGCGCGCCGCTCTTGGCCGCGATCGTCGCGGCCGGAGCCAGCAGCGGTCTGCTGTTTCCTTCGCCCGGAGCGCTGGCGCAATGGATCTCCGGCCAGCTCGAGCTGGCGCTCGGCTTCGGCCAGGCGATGGCGCTCGCCGGCGACCCGAGCCTCCTGGTCGCGGGCGTGGCAGGGCTGGCGGTCTGGCTCGTGCTCGCCGGGCTGGCCGCCCGGCGGCGCTGGTGCACCTTCGCCTGGTGGTCGATCACCGCCATCCCGGTCATGCTTTCGTTCCGCCACGCGTTCGCGCGCGCGGACGACCACGTGCTGGCGTTCTTCCCGCTGCTGGTCGGCGGCACGGCGCTCGGACTGCTCCTGGCGCGCGACGCGAAGGAGACGGCGTGCGTCGTCGTCGCCTTGATGCTCGCCGCCGCCGGCGGTCTCTATGGGCTCGACGTCCGCGGTCACCGTCTGGCGCCGGCCGAGGTCGCCTGGCGCGGTCTCGACGGATGGCTCGCCCTGGCGCGGCCGGCGCAGCGGGCCGCGGGCTACCGGCAGCTCGATCGCGAGTGGCTGGCGCCCGAGCGACTCCCCGGCGAGTTCGTCGCCCCGCTGCGCGCGCCGGGTGTCGAGACCGACGTGGTGCCCTACGCGCTCAGCCTGATCGCCGCCAACGACCTGGCCTGGCGACCGAGCCCGACGCTCCAGCTCTACACTGCCTACACCGCCGCGCTCGACCGGCGAGTCGCGGCGCACTTCCTGTCGCCGAGCGCACCCGACGCCTTGCTCGTGCACTTCGGCCAGGTCGACGGCCGCAACCCGGTGTGGGACACCCCCGAGGCCTGGCGCGCCGTGCTCGCCGCCTATCGCTTCGAGGCGGTGGCGCCCGATCGTCCGCTGATCCTGCTGCGCCGGAGGGAGCGGCCGCTGCGCTGGAGCTTCGAGGAGGTGGGCGTCGTCGAGCTGGGAGTCGGGCAGTGGCTCGACCTGCCGCCGACCCCGTCGGGGTTTGGTTTCCTGTTCGCCGAGATCGAGGCCGAACCCAGCCTCCTGGGCCGGATGCAGTCTCTCCTGCTGCGCTCCGCGCCGCTCCACGCAGAGGTCGTCTGGGACGCCGCCCGGCGGCGTTACCGATTGGTCCCCGGGACCGCGGCCGGCGGGATCCTGCTCGCTCCGCTGCCGCGCGGCCCGGGCGCCATCGAGCGCATCGCGCGCGGCCAATCTTCGCCGCGGGCGGAGAGAGTGCGGGTGGTCGCCGCCGACGGTGGACGGTCGTGGGCAGCGGTGCGACTGCGGCTGGTCGCCGGGCGCCTGTTGGAAGGGGGTCCGGACGTGGCGCCCTACCCCGAGTAGGCGAGCGTGTCGGGTGGCCAGGTCTGGGGCTCGAGCGGGTCGAAGCTGTGCCCTCGACGTGTGCGAGCGGCGAGGGCGGCGGCCGCCGCCACGCCCAGCGCGCCGACGGCCAGCGCGGCGGGAATCGTGCGGCGACCGCTTACGTGGGTAGTGTGGCTGGGTGCGGGTCGATGGGTGCTCATGGTGCGGGCCTCTCCGGGGCGTCCTTCTCCCCTTACTACGCCGTGGCGCGGGCTGATCCGCCACGCGAGGTCGTGGCGTCGTCGGGAGGGGCTCTCCGTTGAGAGGGACGAGGCCGCCGCCCAGCAGCATCGCGAACAGCAGAGCGATGCCCCAGGACGAGAGCGCGGGTACCGCGGGTGTGGATGGCGGCGGGACCGTAACGCACGACGCGCCGGCGATCGCCAAACCCTCGAAGCCCGAGATCGGTACGGTCATAATCCGCGCCGCCGCCGACCGGCCCGGTTACCCCTTCGTGCCATGAGCGATATCCGAGAAGCCCCCGTCGTCTACCGCACGCTCGTCGAGCCCGCGTGGATCGATCGCAATGGCCACTTCAACGCCGGCTACTACGTCGTGGTCTTCGACACCGCGCTGGTGCCGTGGTTCGACTCGATCGGGATCACCGCCGAGTACCGCCAGCGGCACGGCGTGACCACCTTCACCGCCGAGAACCACGTCACCTACCTGCGCGAGGTGACGGAGGGAGCACCGCTCGAGATCAGCGCGCAGCTCCTCGCCCACGACCGCAAGCGCATCCACTCGTTCTTTCGCATGCGTCACGCGACGGAGCGCTTCCTCGCCGCGACGTGCGAGGTGTTGTCGCTCTTCGTCGACGCGAGGGCGCGGCGGGTGGCCGCGATGCCCGACGAGATCGCCGCGCGGCTCGCGGGAATGCGGCGGACGCAGGCGTCGCTGCCGCGCCCGGCGCAGGCAGGGCGGGCGATCTCGATCGACGGCGCGCCGCCGGCGCGGGAGTAGCGCGATCGGCCGCGCCGGCCAGATCGAGGCGGCGAAGGCGGCGAGGAGCAGCGCCAGGACCGCCACCGAGGCCTCGACCGATCCGGGCCGGAAGGCGCGCCCGAGGTCTGATCTTTCTTTCGCATTCCAGAAGAAATACGGCGAGCGCGGACCCAGGCTGCAGCCCCGACCCGCTGCGAAGGCGGCGCGGCTACGGGCGCGGGGGAACCGGTGGAACCTCCACCGCCAACCGCACCAGCGAGATACGTTGCGACACGTCGTCGCGGGCGCCGATCGCGAGGATCCAATCGCCGGCGGCGAGCGTCATCTCCACCGTGACCCTGAAGCGGCCGTCCACCGGGGCCAGCCCCTGGGCGCCGACCTCGAGGGTCTCCTGGCGGATCGCGGTGCGCTCACCGTCGGCGCGCTGCCCTGCGAGCCAGAGCCGCAGCCGCCCGCTCGCCGCCGTCGCGCGTGCGACGGCGCTCGCGGACGCCTCGAGCAGGGAGAGGCTCTCCGGCGGCAGCTCGACGCGCACCGGGACGCGGAAGGACCGGGCGTCGCCCGCGGTGGCCTCGACCGTACCGATCGAGGCGCTCAACCGCAGCGGGTTCTCTCGGGGCTCGAAGTAGAGCGCCGAGACCAGCTGGTCTGCGAGCCGCTGCTCGAGCGTTCGGTCGAGGTAGCTGCGCCTATAGCGGACGGTGCGCCCCTTCGGCGAGACCAGCTCGAGGCGCAGGGCGTGCACGTGCCCGGTCGCCGGGTGCGCGGGCTCGAAGCCCATTACATAGCTGCCCTCGAGCTCGACCGCGACGTCGAGGTCGACGAGCGGTCGGTTGCTGTTGAAGATCGCGGTGCCGCCGGTCTCCTGCGCGAGCAGGTGCAGCCCGCTCTGGCGGTTGACGCGGACCAGCTCGTCGAAGCGGAGCGAGGGCCGCAGACTCGAGGTCGCGAAATCGACCGAGGCAGCGCTCGCTCCGCCGAGACCGATCGCGTCGATCGGGAACAGGCGTACCCCGCGCGCGTTCGCCCACGCCGCGAGCTGGTGGAGCAGCGAGGAGGCATCGTACTGCAGCATTTCCTGGGTGAGCTCCCGTTCGCCGTCGGGGCGTGGGGAGGCGCAGATCTCTCCGACGAAGAAGAGCGCCTCGATCCCGGGCCGGTGCGGCAGGCTCTCGCTCGGGTAGACCAGCCACGAATCGCCGTCGAGCCCCGACATCGTCGCGATCACCTCGGCCACGCGAGCCACCGCCAGCTCCACCCTCGCCTCCTCGGCCGCCGCGTGCGTGCGCGCTTGGGCGAGCAGCTCGTGCCAGTTGTCCTGGCAGGGCGAGCAGCGGGGCATGAGCTCGCAGGCTTCGTAGCTCGCGGTCACCGCGGCGAGGGTGCGGCGCAGCTCGTTGGACCGCGCGATCGCCTGCCCCATCGGCCCTGCCGCGGTGATACTGGCCAAGGCCGCGCCGTCGAGCTCGGCGTTCGGTTCCGCGATCTCCAGGAGCTGCAGCCGATCGCGATAGCTGGCGATCACGAATCGCGCATCTGTTGCGAGCCGGGCGGCGAGCTCGCCTACGCCGTCGAGCGCGCGCCTGCGGCCCGCGGCGCCGAGCATGCGGTCGTCGAGCAGCAGCGCCACGGTGCGCCGAGGCCCTGGTTCCGTTGGTGTCTGCTCGTCGGTGCCGCCGGCGCTGCTGTCGATCGCAGTCTCGCCGGGGCTGGTGGCACGCGAGCGGGGGGCGGAAAAGTAGCGGATCTCGACCGGCTTGCCGTCTTCCTCGAGCACGAAGTCCGAGACCGTGAGATCGGGCACCGGTCGCCCGCGCCGGTCCACGACCACGGCCGCGACCTCGACGACCCGAACCTCCACGGTGTCCTCGAGCGCTGGCCGCTGAGGATCGGGGTCCTGCGCCTCGCCAGGGCGTATGGCTGCGGAGACAAGGGTCAGCGCGGCAACCAGGGCCGGGAGCCGGGTCGGGCGCGTCGCCCCTCGTACCGTCTCGGGCATCCGTGGAGCGTACCCGCTGCCGGACCGGCGCGCCCAAGGCCGCTTCACCCTCAGCTACTGCCGGAGCCGCCGCTGACCGCCCACTCCACGGCTACTCCTCGTCGCTCAGCCCCGTCTCCTCGAGCACCCGGTCGTAGTAGTCGATGATGTGGCGCACGTACTTGCGCTTCTCGAGGTAGCTGCCGGGGAAGAAGCTGCGCTTGAAGCCGTAGATGAAGATGTGGCGGAGGTCCCGCTGCTCGAGCTCGAAGTGCTCGACCACCTGCAGGATCTCGTCGGTCACCGTAGTGCGCGACATCAGCCGGTTGTCGGTGCACAGCGCGACCGACAGGCGGTCGCGCACCATATGGCCGAATGGATGGTCGGCGACGCGCTGCAGCTCGGGCATGGTCTGGATGTTCGATGTGATGCAGACCTCGAGCGTGATGCGCCGGTCGGAGATGTACTCGACGAGCTGGCGGACGTAGCGCTCGGGGTCGTGCGCTCGGACCTGGTCGACGGCGTACAGATGGGTGCCGTGGCCGATGCGGTCGGCGTGGAGCAGCGTGATCGCCTGGAAGATGCTCTCGGGGCCGTAGGCCTCGCCGGCGTGCACGGTCTTCTTGAGGAAGTTCTCGTGCGCGTACTGGTACGCCTGCACGTGATCCGAGGCAGGGTGGCCGGCCTCGGCGCCCGCGAGGTCGAAGCCGACCACCGGCACGCCGAGCCGGTCACGCGCCTCGACCACCGAGCGCGCGAGCGACAGCGACGCGATGCCGTAGACCTTGCGCACCGGCCAGTGGTCGAGCACCGACACCAGGTTGCGGTAGTACGGCGCGAAGCCGGCGGTGAACATGCGCATGGCGCAGGCGATGATCCCGTAGCGAAACGGCGGCTCGCCGCGCTCCCGCACCGCCGCCGAGAGCTCGTGCTCGCGCCGCGCGCGGTCGAGCCCGGCGTAGCACGCCGAAAGTACGTCGCCGACGCCGAAGCCCGGCCGCACGTGGAGCTGCGGCGCGAAGCGCACCTCGACGTAGCGCACGCCCTCCTCGAGGCAGTCCTGCGCCAGCTCGTACGCTGCCCGCTCGATCGCCTCGGCGTCGCACAGCACCGCCGAGGTGTACGCGAAGCCGTGCAGGTAGTCGGGGAGGTCCTTGTACCGCTCCTTGAACACCAGCTCGCGCAGGCCGTCGGGCCGATACGAAGGCAGCTCGATCTTGCGCTCGCGCGCCAGCTCGATGAGCGTGTCGAGCCGCAGCGAGCCGTCGAGGTGGACGTGGAGGTCGGTCTTCGGAAGGCGCCGGATGAGATCGCGCGAGAACACCGTCATGACCCTTGGACTCGAAACGCTGTCAGCCTATCCGATGCAGTTCGTGCGGACCTCCTCGTGAGTCCCCTCGTGAGGGTTGGTCGAGGTCGTCACTGCGTGACCGAGATCCTCACTGCGTGCCGAGATTCTCACTGCGTGATCGGGATCGGCGAGGATGGCCCGGGCTCACGGGGCTGCCAGAACAGTGCAACCTCGCCCTCCACGACCTCCTCGGCGAAAGGCCCAGCTGGGCTGATCTCGGCGGCGGCGTGGAACTTGGTGCCGATCGAGGGCAGGCGGTGCAACACGGCGAGAGTGTCGGCGGCATCGAGGACGCTCGTCAGCTCCGCGACGGCGCCGCGTGAGCCTTCAGGGAAGATTGGGGTCGACAGCCAGACGAACGGAGCCCCGGGCGGTGCCTGGCCGGGCGGGGCACGGAGATCCTCGCCTTCCTGTGGTCGAAGCCTCGGGACCACGATCAGTCTTCCGGTCTCCAGCTCGATGCTCAGCCAACGCACACCGGAGCGTGCTCCTTCGAGCTCGTTGGAGACCCACGACAGCGGTTCGTCCTGGCCTGCTTCGAGACTCCACCGGCCGAGGGTCACACCCTCGAGTCGGTTGCCCCAGGCGCGGAAGGGTCCGCCGCCGGTCCAGTCGAGGCGACGCAGTTCCTTTCGCGCCAGCCCGGTGAAGGCGATGCCGCTCGCGGCTGCAGGACCGGAGCTCTCGAGGCGATAGCGCAGGTGCAGCCACCCGCTGGCGTCGACTCGCCAGCTCGCCTCGCGAAGCGCTCCGATCGCTGTCCAGGCTACGTCGAGCACGTCGCCGCTGGCGGTGCGTCGAGCCGCGACGCGAGATGCCGCTGAATTCTCGTCGTCCAGGGCAACGACGCCATGGAGCGGCAGCACGATGCCGTCGCGCTCCAGAGACGAGAGCGTGCCGCGCGCGGCGTCGAAGCGGGCGGCGGTGCCGCCGGCGCGCACCTCCAAGAAACCGTCGCGTGGTGTGATGGCCGAATCCTCTGGATCCTCTGAATCGCCAGCACTCGCCGGCCAGGGATCGGGCCCCTGCGGTGGATCGGATCCCAGCGGCAGCGCCCAGCGCGCGATCTCGCGCCCTCCGCGCGCGGCGTCTTCTGTGACGTGGATCTCGAGCACGTCGAGCGCCAGCGTGTCGTCGGCTCGAGCGGTCGCAGGCGGGCTCGTGGCGTTCGCCTCGACCGCGAGCCACGCGCGCTCTCCCGGGCGGGAGGGCGGACCTTCGATCACCCCGCTCGCGAGCACCCGCGGCGACGGTTCCTCGACGGCGAGCGGGCCTGGGATCCTCGAGTGCCGCCAGGTGAACGTGAAGGCGTCCAGGTCGAGGGTCTCGGTGCGATTCTCGATGTGGAGGAGAACGGCGGGCCGCCGCGACTCCGTGGCGGAAGAGTGAGCGAGCATTTCGCGGCCACTGCCAGGCCGGGGTGCAGCGGCAGGAGAGGGGCGAGACTCGCCTGCCATGGGATGTGCATGATGGTGCCCCGCCGCGTCGGAGATCGGCGCACCTTCCTCCGTCACGACCGCCAGGAGTCGCACCGGCGCAAAGATCTCTCGCACTGCCGCGGAGCTGCCGGTCTCCTCGCGCCACGGCCCGAGGATGCCGTCGGGGGCGAAGTTGCCGTGGTGGTCGAGCGCGCCGTCGCGGTCGGTGCGCGCGATGGCCTCGTCGGTGAACGACCACAGGAAGCCGCCGGCGCCTCGGCGCGAGGTGCGCATCGCTTCCCAGTAGGCGCCGAGCCCGGCACCGCCGCCGCCGTCGTAGAGACCGTGGAGCCATTCGGTCGGGAGCACCAGCGAGCGCGTGCCGCCCGGGGCAGGCTCGGCGAGACGCGCCCGGAGATCCTCGAACGTCGGGTAGTGCTTGGTGTCGAAGCCGCCGAAGTCCTCGTCTGGATGGAGCACCGGCCGGCCTTGCGGGTCCTGGTCGGCGAAGCGCGCGTCGAGCCGCCGATTCCAGCCACCCTCGTTGCCGTTCGCCCAGAGGATCACGGAGGGGTGATTGCGGTCACGGCGCAGCATCGCGCGCAGGATCGAAGCACCGACCACAGCGTCGTAGGCGTCGTGCCAGCCCGGCAGCTCGTCGATGACGTAGATCCCCAGCTCGTCGCAGGCGTCCAGGAAGTCGCGATCCGGCGGGTAGTGCGACGTCCGCACGGCGTTGAGGTTGAGCGACTTCAGCTTCTCGACGTCGGCGAGGTTGCGCGCCGGGGAGCCGGCGCGGCCGGTGTCGGGCCAGAACGAGTGACGGTTCACGCCGCGCAGTAGCACCCGGCGGCCGTTGACGTAGACACCGGGGGGCGATTCCTGGTCGACGGGTCCACGTCCTTCGAGGCGCACCTCGATGGTGCGGAAGCCGAAGCGCTGGTGCAAACGGTGGAGCGGTGCTCCCGTCCCGTCCTCGAGGGTTGCTTCGAGCACGTACAGGTTTGGCGTCTCGGCGCTCCACGGGC
>DATLFI010000210.1:0-6260 GCA_035524895.1 Thermoanaerobaculia bacterium
GAATGACCGGTGTCTCGAGTTCACTTCGCCCACGTTAGGCGCTGCCTGAGCGCTGTGGCACAATGGCGCGCGAGTTATCCGCTCTGTTTGACCGTGAACCGGCGCCCGTAGCTCAGTGGATCAGAGCAGCTGACTTCGGACTATCCCGGCCGATGCGCTGTAGCACTGAGCGTGGAGTGGCGAGCGAAACACGCCGAGTTATCTGCTCTTCGGTGCGCCCCGCCGATTGATTGAGACGATGGGTTGGCTCGGCCTTGTCGCCTATGTAGCGTTCTTAGTCGCCGTGGCCTTGTAGGGGCGCGCTGGTCGACCGTTCGCGACACGGCGACGGCACCGTCCCTGGGGGTGGGTGAGCGGGAGGACTCGCCAGTCCATCCCCCGACGGCTTCTGCATGCTCCCGCGACACAGCACCGGACGCTCACCCACGCCTGGACGAAGGCCTCTGATTCTTGCCGCTCAAGTGGCGGGACCGCGCGAGACTGATCCCGTGATCCGCTCCGAATCCTGGGTCGCTTGCGCTCGCTGGCCGAAAGGGGGACCGAGTGGAAGGACAGCGAGCGGCTTGCCAGAGTGCGGCCGGAACAGCGGCATCCTCGCGTTGACCCCCCGAGTGCGAAACGGCGATACTGCGCTCCGAGTAGGAGGCCCCCGTGACGTGCGGTAACTGCGGCAGCCACAACGACGCCGGACGAAAGTTCTGCGTCGAGTGCGGCACGCCCCTGGCGGTTCCGTGTCCCAGCTGCGGTACGCCGAATCCGGCCGGCGGCAAGTTCTGCGGGGAATGCGGGGTTCCGCTGGGCGCCCCGGGTTCGGACCCAGCCGCACTGGCGACAGCAACCACCGGCACAGTGACCGCGACTGCGGCACAGGTAGCCGAGCGCCGGCTGGTGAGTGTGCTATTCGCTGACCTGGTGGGTTTCACCACGATCTCCGAGAGCCGCGACGCGGAGGACGTGCGCGAGCTCCTGGAGCGGTACTTTGCGCTGTGCCGAGAGACGATCGGTCGCTACGGCGGCACGATCGAGAAGTTCATCGGGGACGCGGTTATGGCGGTGTGGGGCACGCCGATCGCGCAGGAGGATGATGCCGAGCGGGCGGTGCGCGCGGCGCTCGACCTCGTGGACGCGGTCCACCGCATGGGCGAAGCCGCCGGCGTGCCGGACCTGGCGCTGCGCGCGGGCGTCCTGACCGGTGAGGCGGCGGTCACCCTGGGCGCCAGCGACATGGGGATGGTCGCTGGCGACCTCGTGAACACCGCGTCACGGCTCCAGTCCGCGGCGCCGCCCGGCACCGTGCTGGTCGGCGACTCGACGCGGCGGGCATCGGGAGATGCGATCGCCTACGAGGCCGTCGCGGACCAGGTGCTCAAGGGCAAGGAGCTGCCGGTCGCCGCCTGGCGCGCGCTCCGCGTCGTCGCCAAGCGCGGTGGGGCCGGACGCAGCGAGCAGCTCGAAACTCCCTTCGTCGGTCGCAGCGCCGAGCTTCAGCTGATCAAGGACTTCTATCACGGCACGGCGCGCGAGCGCGGGGTGCGGCTCGTCAGCGTCATCGGCCAGGGCGGGATCGGCAAGACCCGGCTCGCGTGGGAGTTCCTCAAGTACATCGACGGCGTGACCGAGCTCGCGTACTGGCACCAGGGGCGCTCGCCGTCCTACGGCGACGGGATCGCGTTCTGGGCCCTGGGCGAGATGGTGCGCATGCGCCTGGGCATCGGGGAAGGAGCCGACGAGGAAGCGACCCGCGAGGCCCTCACGGCCAGCCTGGCTGAGTTCGTGCCGGACGAGGACGAGAGGCGGACCCTTGAGGGTCCGCTGCTCCAGCTCCTCGGTTTCGACAACGGCTCCGGGCGGAGCGCGGCGAGCTGTTCCCGGCGTGGCGCCTGTACTTCGAACGCATCGCGGAGCAGGCGCCCGTGGTGCTCGTCTTCGAGGACCTGCAATGGGCCGATGAAGGGCTCATCGACTTCATCGAGGATCTGCTGGCCTGGTCGCGCGGGAGGCCGATCTACGTCATCACCCTGGCTCGGCCAGAGCTCCTCGACCGGCGTCCGACGTGGGGTGCGGGGCAGCGCGGATTTACATCGCTCGGCCTCGAGCCGTTGACCGATGCCGAGATGCTCGAGCTCCTCGGCGGCCTCGTCCCCGGCCTCCCGGAGTCAGCGGCTCGGACGATCGTCGATCGCGCCGAGGGGATCCCGCTGTACGCGGTCGAGACCGTGCGCATGCTCCTCAACGACGGCCGCCTGCAACTGACCGATGGTGCCTATCAGCCGGTCGGCGACCTCTCCACGCTCGCGGTGCCGGAGACGCTGCACGCGTTGATTGCTGCACGGCTGGACGGGCTCGATCCCGCGGAGCGCAGCCTGCTGCAGGACGCATCGGTCATCGGTCTCTCATTTGCCGCCGATGCGCTTGCGGCGGTGTCCGGCCTGGCCGTGGACGACGTCGATCGGCGACTACGCCACCTCGCCCGCCGAGAGCTGATCGCGCTCGACGACGACCCGCGGTCGCCGGAGCGCGGCCAGTATCGGTTCGTCCAGGGCCTGATCAAGGAGGTCGCCTACGGCACGCTGGCCAAGCGCGACCGTCGGGCCCGTCACCTTGCCGCTGCCAGACATTTCGAGATGCTCGGTGACGACGAGCTGGCAGGAGTGCTGGCCCAGCATTACGTCGAGGCGTACCACGCCCAGCCGAGCGGCGAGGAAGGGGCCGCCGTGGCGGCGCAGGCCCGTGTCGCGCTGCGCGGCGCTGCGGCACGAGCGAGCGCGCTCGCGTCGCCCGCCCACGCGCTCACGTACGTGGAGCTGGCCCTGGAGGTCACCACCGACCCGGCCGACGAGCTCGGCCTTCGTCGGGAGGCGGGCGGCTTCGCGGCGGACTCGGGCAAGGTCGAGGCGTCCATTCCCCATCTCGAACGCGCGATCGAGCTTGCAACGCAGCTGGGGGACACCGTCGCTCGGCGCAGGGCAGTCGGTCACCTCGGCAACGTCCTCATCGAGGGCCATCAGGACCGCGCCTTCCAGCTGTTGAGCGATGCGATGGCCGAGCCCGACCTCACGTCGGATGACGAGGGCTACGTCGAGATCGCGGAGTCGCTCGCCAAGCTGAACATGCGCAGGTCACGCTTCGACGAGGCGGTGGCGATCGCGGAGGGTGCCCTCCCCGCGGCGGAGGCGCGCGGTCTCACCGCATTGGCGATCGGGCTGCTCACGACCCGCGCCGTCTCCCTCTCGAACATCGGCCGGCCGATCGAATCGGTCTCCTCGCTGTCGGGGGTCATCGCGCTGGCGGAACGGCTCAACCTGCACGACCCACAGCTGCGGGCGATGATCAACCTGGGGTATGCGCTCGACCCGGACGACCCGGAATTGGTATATCGCATCTCACGCGACGGGGCGGCAAAGGCTCGCCAATGGGGCCAGCGCCTCGGCCTGCGCTACCTCCTCGGCAATGCGGCCCAGACCGCGATCCTTGTCGGGGACTGGGACTGGGCGCTCGGTGAGGCACGGGATCCGATCTGGGACGACGCCGAGCCTGCCGAGCGCATCTGGTTGGGGGCGGTCGAGGTCGAAATCCTGGCCGCGCGAGGCGAGCCGGTGGCGGAGCTTGTTGCCGAGCTCGAGCGGATCGCCGCCGGCTTTGACGACCCGCAGTATCGCGGGCAGACCGAGTACTGCTCTTGGATGGCGATGATGGCGTCCGGCCGGTACGCGGAGGTCGTTGAGCGGGGCAAGGCGTCCCTCACATGGGGCGGCCAAGGCGCCCTCGACGGCGCTCCGCCGATCGTGTCTCGGGCAGCTCTGCGCCTGCGTGACGCGGATGCGATCCGCGAGATGCTCGCCGTCTACGCCGGAGCCCGCAAAGGCCGCCAGACGACGGCCTACGGAGCCGTGATGGAGGGCGCCCTGGCCGCACTCGAACGTCGGCGTCCCGAGGCCCGAGCGCAGTACCTGGAGGCGCTCCGGCTGTTTCGAGAGATGAACACGTCGTGGGTGGTTGCGTATACGGGTTTGGACGCCATCGTCGCCGATGCGCTGGAGCCCGCGGAGCGCCAGCGAGTCGCCGATGAGGCACGCGCCCTCCTCGAGCGGCTCGGTGCGCGTCCGTATCTCGCTCAACTGGCCGGCGCGCTCGCCGACGCATCGCCCGCCGAGGTTCGACCAGGGGGTCGGCCAGTGCCGGTCTCGGATCAGGTTCGATCCGCATAGGGGTGGCCTCGCGCAAACGCGGCCCGCTCTGATCAGTGGGGGCGCGTGCACGGGGCTGCCCGGGCGCTGCTCGAGCGAACGATTTCGGTGTCCATCGAAGAGATAGAACAGTCGAGAAGCCCCGCCCCATGGCGCCGACGATGACTGCGCTAGGGGGTATGTCCCAGATGCCGTGCTCCGAGGGCTCCACCGTACTGGTACACCGCTGCGCTTCCCCTCGACGTTTGCTGGCACGGGACGCGACAGTCCCGACGAACGTAGTCATCAACCCCGCAGCTTCGGCATCCGAGAGCGCGCGCGTTCCCGTCAGCGAGCTCCAGGTAGTGAACTCAAGCGCGTGGTCGACCGCCGCCTTCAGTATGGGCGCGTCGCGTGCGTCCGGGAACCCCGCCGCAAGGTTGTCAGCGAGGCCTGTCAACTGCGGATCGACGTGAGCCCGGACCACGTCGGCGTGGTTGCCGACGGAATCGGAGTCGCCCGCGCGCGCTGTGACACTAAGGGTGTTTAGCGTGATGGGTTGCAAGCCGACTCTGCTCGCACCCAAATGCGGCGACGATCGGGGGGCGGGGGAGGCTAACGGGTTAACTACTGCCGCCGTCGAGCGGTGAGGCCTCGGCGCTGGTGCTGACGGGCGCGGGGTGACCAGACCTCTTTGCTTCACGGCAGCCATCGGCAACTGCCTCGAGGAGCTCGTCGCTGGGTGGTTTGGCGAGTGTCGGCTGCCCGACTTGCTTTCCAAGCACTCGCTCGACGGCGGGCAGTGCATCGTGCGCGCGTCGCATAAACACGCTGCGCCAAATGGCCAAGTTGCCGTCTGGCCAGACAGTCGCGAGCCCCACATCTTCATCGGGTAGGTAGGGGAGCAGCGTGAACTGCGCCTTGCCGTACCGAGTTATTCTCTGCTGCAGCGGTGTAGCGGATGAGAAATCGACTTTTCCGCTCTGTTTGAGCGTGAATCACGCGCCCGTAGCTCAGTGGATAGAGCAGCTGACTTCGGACTATCCCGGCCGATGCGCTGTGGCGCCGAGCGTGAGGAGCGGAGCGTAACGGGTCGAGTTTTCTGCTCTCTTCGAAGATGCGTCGCTCGTACCCGGCTCCACCCCGTCGACAGATAGGTGGACGCCCCCGCTACTGTTGTGCCGTGCCGACCTGTCCGCGCTGCGAGCGCGCCAACCCAGATGGCTTCCGTTTCTGCGGTGCGTGTGGCGCCGAGCTGCCGATCGGCCACGGACGCGAGGTCCGGAAGACCGTCACGGTCCTCTTCGCCGATGTAGCCGGCTCGACGGCGCTCGGCGAGCGCCTCGATCCGGAGGCCCTGAGACGGGTGATGTCGCGCTACTTCGACGAGATGCGGACGGCCATCGAACTCCACGGTGGGACGGTCGAGAAGTTCATCGGTGACGCTGTCATGGCCGTCTTCGGCGTCCCACGCCTGCACGAGGACGACGCACTGCGTGGCGTCCGCGCGGCGTCGGAGATGATGAAGCGCCTGGCGTCGCTCAATGCGGAGCTCGACGCCGAGTTCGGGATTCGGCTGCAAGCTCGGATCGGTCTGAACACGGGCGACGTGGTGACTGGAGATGCCGCGCAGGGGGAGCGGTACGCCACCGGCGATGCCGTCAACGTGGCGGCCAGGCTGGAGCAGGCGGCCGAGCCCGGCGAGGTGCTGCTGGGGGAAACGACTTGGCGCCTCACCCGCCGGGCGATCGAGACAGAGCCGGTCGCACCGATGCAGGTGCGGGGCAAAGCTGAGCCGGTCGTGGCCCATCGGTTACTGGCGCTGTTGGAGCCCGCCCAATTCGGCCGTCGCTTCGACGCACCGCTGGTTGGGCGGCAGCGCGAGCTCAACGCGCTACGGGAGGTCCTCGACGATGCGATTCTGGGCCGGCGGTGCATGCTCGTCACCCTGCTCGGTCCTCCTGGGATCGGCAAGTCGCGCATGGCCCGCGAGCTCTCGCTGGCGGCGGGGGTCCGAGCTGATGCCACCGTGCTGACCGGCCAGTGTCTCCCCTACGGGGAGGGCATCACATACTGGCCGCTCCGCGAGATCTT
>DATLFI010000211.1:0-6277 GCA_035524895.1 Thermoanaerobaculia bacterium
GGATCAGGGGATTTCTACTTCGGCGCCTCGGAGGTGGCCGAGGGCTCCTGCGAGGGAGAAGTAGCAGGAGAGCGAACTCGGAGCGCGGATGCTACAGAGGACCTGTAGCATGAAGGAAGGGAAGACTTGCCTTTGCTGTAATGATCGGGATGCTCCAGAAGGCTGCACCGCTAGAGCTAGAGATGTCGCGGGAAAGCGTGTCTATGGTTCGGAAAACGGCCTGAGACCTTAGTGCCTATGGTGCGGTTCTGACCACCCCACTCTGCCACGATCTCGGCGACACGCACGCCTGCCTTGCCGTCCCATAGGGGCGGTAGCTGCGAGCCCGCCTTCCTCTCGTCTGCCAGAGCCTCTTGCAGCGCTTCGACAATCTGATCCGGCTCATTTCCGATCACCTTGTTCGTGCCCAGTTCCACGGTGATCGGCCTTTCGGTGTTGCGCCGCAGCGTCAAGCAGGGAACACCCAATGCGGTCGTTTCCTCTTGAATCCCTCCGGAATCCGTAAGGACACACCGAGCGCGAGCCATCAAACCGAGAAAGGAGAGGTACGGGAGCGGCGGCTCGAGGCGAACCCCACGGCTCATCGAAATCGCCCCCTCCTCCAGCCGCTTCCGCGTCCTAGGGTGCAGAGGGAGAACGACCGGGAGCATCCGGCTTGCTTCGTTCAAGGCATCAACGAGCCCTCGCAACACCGTGGGGTCGTCCACATTCGCTGGCCGATGAAGTGTGGCCAGCAGGTAGCCGCCTGGATCGAGCTGACGCTCGCTCCAAGGCTCCTGCGCCAGCGCGTGTTCTATGTGCTCCAAGAGAGTGTCCACCATGCAGTTGCCAACGAAGAAGATCCGCTCCTCAGCGACTCCTTCCCTTCGCAAGTTCCTGCTACCGCTCTCTTCAGTGGTGAACAGAAGCTCCGAGAGGTGATCCGCAACGACTCGATTGACCTCTTCCGGCATCGACCGATCGAACGAGCGCAAACCGGCTTCGACGTGCCCCACGGGTATCTTGAGCTTCGCGGCCGCCAGCGCCGCCGCCATCGTGGAATTCACGTCACCGCCAACCAGAACGAGATCCGGCCCGAGCTCGATGCAGCTTCTCTCGAGAGCCGTCAAGAGCCGGCCCGTCTGCTCGGCATGAGTCCCCGAACCGACTGCCAACGAGGCATCGGGCTCCGGCATCCCTAGCTGCCGGAAGAAGACTTCGGACAGCTCTTCGTCGTAGTGCTGACCTGTATGGACGAGTAACGACTCCACGCCGGCCGACCGTTTCAGAGCCCGAACGACGGGGGCCATCTTCATGAAGTTGGGGCGAGCTCCGACAACGCTCATCACCCGCATGACATCAGCCGCCCTTCCCCTGCTGCTCCCGCACGATCGAAGCGACCCTTTCGCGGTCCGTTTCCGAGAGGTTCGAGCCACTGGGTAGACAGAGTCCTGTTTCAAAAAGCCGGCGCGCCACGTCGCCACCGCGGACGAGAGCGCCTTCGAACAGAGGCTGCATATGCATCGGCTTCCAAACCGGTCGGGCCTCTATGTTTTGAGCCTCCAAAGCGAGGCGCACGTCCTCGCGACCGGCCCCGAATTCCTCCTCATCGACGAGAAGGCATGTGAGCCAACGCGTCGAGCGCCCCCGGGGGCTCTCGGGCATGAAGGACAGCCCAGGCAGATCGCCGAGCGCCTCGGTGTAGAACTGGAAATGGGCCCTGCGGGCGGCGATCTTACCCTCGAGGCTGCGAAGCTGTGCTCTACCGAGCGCAGCGAGCAGGTTGCTCATCCGGTAGTTGTATCCCAGCTCGGAGTGTTGGTAGTGAGGAGCGGGATCTCGGGCCTGGCTGGCAAGCCGGCGTGCACGTGAGATCATCTCGCGATCATTCGAGAGCAGCATCCCGCCGCCCGAAGTCGTGATGATCTTGTTGCCGTTGAAGGACAGGATCCCGCACCGACCGAAGCTCCCGGCTTGTCGGCCCTCATAGCTGGCGCCGAGGGCCTCGGCGGCATCTTCGATCAGGGGAACCTCGTACCGCGAGCAGATCTCTTCCAGTGGGCCATAGTCGGCACACTGCCCGTAGAGGTCGACCGCGACCACGGCGGCCAACCGGTCGCCGCCGCTGGCGGCCCGCGCCAGCTCCTCCTCCACGAGAGTCGAGTCGACAGTCCAGTTCGCAGGATCGGCGTCCACGAAGATCGGCGTCGCGCCCAGATAGCAGACCGGTGACACCGAAGCGACAAACGTCAGAGTCGGGCAAAGCACTCGGTCGCCCGCACCTACCCCGGCGAGGCGCAGCGCCAGGTGCAACGCTGCGGTTCCCGTCGACACCGCGGCCGCATCCTGCACTCCGACAAGCTCCGCAACCTCTTGCTCAAAGGCGTCCAGCTCTGGTCCCACCGGTGCAACCCACCCGGAGTCGAACGCCTCGAGCAACAACCGCCGCTCCTCCTCCCCGACGTCGGGTGGCGAAAGATAAACCCTATATTCGCTCAAGCGGAGCCCCCACGACTCTCCTCACCGAAGATAGACGAACACCCCACCGCCCACACACGCCACCTGGGCCACACCCGCCACCCCCAGCACCTTCCCCACCGGCCACCCGCGCTGCAGCAGCAGGTCATAGAAGTGCCCCCGATCCCCCCACAACGGCGACTGCCCCCGCGCCAGCCGCCGCACGACCGCCGCACCACCATCGAGGACCGGCACCCCGACGAGCAGCAGCGCCCCGGCCGCTCCTCCGACTGTCGGCCGCTCGAGAAAGAGCACCAGCGCGCCGACCCCGAGGACGAAGCCGAGAAAGTACGAGCCGCTGTCGCCGAGGAACACCGAAGCCGGCGGCAGGTTGAACGGCAGGAACCCGATCGTCGCCCCGGCGACCACGAGCATCACCAGGACCAGCCCCTGCCGCCCCAGCCCCGACCCCACGACCGCGAAGCCGCAGAGGGCGACGAGGGCGAGGGTCCCGGCGAGCCCGTCGATCCCGTCCTGCATGTTGAGAGCGTTGATCGCCCCGACGACGACCAGCACCGCAGCGCCGGCGATGGCGAGCCACGAGCCCACCGAACCGCTGAGGTTGACGATGGCGCCCGCCCCGGGCCCGACGATCAGCGCCGGCACGAGGATCGCGAGGATCGCCTCAAAGAGGAACCGAACGCCCTGGGAGAGGCCCCACAGGTCGTCGGCGAAGCCCACCGCGACGACCCCGACGGCCGGGAGGAAGAACGCCGGCGCCGGCCATAGCGAGGGAGCGATCGCCACCGCCAGGGCCGCTGCCGCCACGCTGCTCGTGGCGATCGCCAGCCCGCCGACCAGAGGCGTCGCCGTCGCGTGGATCTTCAGTGGATCGCCATCCGGCCTGTCGACCCAGCCCCACCGGTGTGCCGCCGGCTGCAGCAGGACGACGAGGAGGCTCGAGACGAGGAGGGCCACGCCTCCCGCCGCGAGGATCGCCGCCGCGTCGAGCTCAGGCCCCGACAGCGGCGACCTCCCGCGAGCTCCCGGCCCCCCGGCGATCGAGAATCGCCTCGCTGCATGCGGCGAGGGAGGCGGCGACGTGGCGGATCTCACGCTCCCCGAGGCTCGGGTGACAGGGCACGAGAAGGAGGCGACGAGTCAGCTCGTGGGCGCTGGGAAACGCCTCCGGCTCGCCGAGGGTGACCGGGTATGGGTCCTCGGTCTGGATCCCCCGTTCCCACAGGAAGCGCCGGGCGGCGAGGAGCGCTTCGCCCTCGTCACCGGCCCGGGGATCGACCAGCAGCGGGAGCAAGTGGACGAACCGGCCGTCGACCGGCTCGCCGGCGAGACGGAAGGCGGGAGCGTCGGCCAGGGCGTCGAGCAGCATCGCCGTGTTGCGCCGCTGCCGCCGGCCGATCTCCTCCCGCCGCTGCCACTGGCCGAGAGCGACCGCCGCCTGCAGCTCGGACATCGGCCGCTCCTCGATCGCCAGGTGGCAGGCGCGGACCTCCGCCTGCCCGGCCTGCGGCCGCCAGGCACCGCCGAGGGCCCTCGGGATCCAGTGCCGCAGGATGCTGCGCAGCAGGTAATCGCCGAGTTGCCGGAGCTCGCCGGATCCGACTCGCGGCGCGCGCCCCGTGCTCGCGTGCGAGGGCTCCGACCCACGGCCTGACAGCAGCACCCCACCGCCGACCCCCGCCAGCGCCTTGAACCGGAAGCTCCACACCCCGGCCGCGCCTCGGGCGCCGCACATCCTGCCGCCGCCGTCGACGAGCCCCGCCTGGTAAGCGGCATCGTCGAGGACCGGCGCGGCGAGCGAGCCCAGCAGCTCCCAGTCCTGATTGCAACCGTAGGTCGCAGGGGCCACGACGGCGGCGCAGCCCTCCTCGGTGACCGCTCGCCGCAGCCCGCCCGGCGCGAAGCGAAACGACCCCTCCTCGATGTCGATGCCGAGGGGCCCGGCGCCGGCCGCCCGGAGGCCGGTGAGCACCGCCGGGCAGACGTAGGCAGGCACCGCGATGCGGGCGCCCACGAGGCCGAGCGAGCGGATCGCGACCACCAGGCCGTAGCGGGCCGAGGCGACCAGGTCGAGAGCTCCGCAGCGGACAGTCGCTTCCGACCACCCCATCAGCTCCGCGGCCAGGCGATCTCGAGACCGCCCACCCAACCAGGGAAGCGAGGCACGCACCCCGCAGGCCACCTCGCCTGCTCGCCAGTCCGGGACGTTGAGCCGCAGGTGCACTAGCGAGGAGCTTCCTGCTTGCGAAAGGAATAGATCCCGTAGTCACCGAGGAGCGACGGTGCGACTGCTGCCACCGCCTCTCCGATCCGATACGACCAGCGGGTCACTGCCGGCAGCCGCTCGAAGATCGGCCTGGCGACGATGAGACGGATCGGAATGCAATGGATGCCGCCGCGCTCGACGGGAAGGCAGCCGAGCGAGGTGAAGAGGTTGACGACCTCGGCACTTCGAAGCCGGCACGTCCGAACGAGGGGAGCGAAGGTGTGGAACGGGTCGATGAGGACCAGCGAGCCACGTGGCCGCAGCGCAGCCGCGAGCCGCGATGCGATCTCCGGCAGCTCTTCGGACGTACAGGCACTGCCCAGACATGCCATCGAGAGGATGAGGTCGAACGTTTCCTCCTCGAGCTCGTAGTCCTGGACCTTGCTGCCCACGAGCTCGACACTGTCCAGCTCCTCGACGGCCAGGCGGCGTCGGGCCTCCTCGACCATCGGCGGAAGGTCGACCCCGACGTAGCGGTCGAAGACGCGCGCGAGGCGGGGAGTGAAGCGTCCAGTCCCACACCCGAGGTCCAGCACCGCGCCGCGTCGGTCTGGCAGATTCCGCTCGACGGCGCGCCACTGATCCTGTTCCGCGAGCTCGTTGTAGATGGCATTCGGCCACATGACCGAGTAGCTGCCGGGGTCTCCGGCGCGGGCGCTCCAGAATCCGACCGGATCCGGGGCCTCCCACGACAGGAGTCGCCGCAGGGCTCTGGGCGCGCTCATCCGATCATCCCCACGTCGATCGGATTGGTGCTGCCGCTCCGGGCAAAGCGTCGCCCGTAGTAGAGCATCTCAGCGAAGAGCGGTACGGGGTCGCTCCAGCGGAAGTCGTCGTGGGATTGGGCGCGCCGGCGGAGCATTCCCCAGAATGCGGAGCCGATTCCCGACAGGCCCTCCATCCGCGCCGCATGCACCAGATGGATGAGCTCGCCGACCAGCCAGCGCGATCGGACGCCGAGTCGGTACTCCGTCACCAAATCGACGTCGCCCTCGAGCGCCATCCGATAGAGCAGCCAAGGGAAGTCGACGCCTGCCGCGACAGCGAGGTCGAGGGCTCCCCAGAAGCGGGGATTGACCTCGATCAGGACCTGACGGTCCCGTTCCTCGTCGTGGATGAAATCGAGGTGCGCAACTCCGTGCCAGCCCAGGGGTTCGAGGAGCGTCCGCGCGTGCTCGACGAGATCTGGCCTCTCGACGCTCTCCCGCAGGACGCTGGTCCCGAGGCGTCCCTCCTTCGAAAGCAGGTAGCGCTCACAGAAGGCGGCTCGCAGCTCGCCGTGACAAAACAGCACACAGACGCCGTACCCCGGCCCCTCGACGTACTCCTGCACGATCGGCCCCCGATCGCCGTCGAGGCCGTACCGGGAGCGCAGAAACCCGATCTTCTCGCTGCACTCGGCGGGGCTCGACACTATGAAGACACCCTTTGCGCTGTTGCCGATCTGTGGCTTGACGATGGCCGGGAAGGCGACCGAGGCGTTCAGGGTCTCGCCGTTCGTCGACAGCTCGGCACGATAGGTGGCCGGCACCGGAATCCCAGCGCTCCGAGCGT
>DATLFI010000212.1:0-13044 GCA_035524895.1 Thermoanaerobaculia bacterium
CGCGGCGCTGCTTCATGAACCAGGTGGCCTGCCAGAGATCCTTCTCGAGGAGCTCCCGCATGCGGGCGTCATCGGCGCCGTCCAGCTCGCCGAGGCGCTCGAGCATCTTGCGCTGCGAGGCGAGCACCTCGTCGAGGTCGCGGCGCATGAGGATCACGCGATAGCGGCTGTCGAGGGGCAGGCTCCGGACCAGGCGCGAGATGACTTTGACGCCTTTGCCGCGCGCGTCGCGGATCCACGAGCGATCGGTCGACTTCTCGAGGTTCTTGACCCGCTCGTCCTCGAAGTAGCCCTTCGGGTTGTCCTCGTCGGCGACGCGTTCGTGGTCGATCACGAGCTCGAGCCCGCCGGCCTCGAGCATTTTCATCGCCATCGACGTACCCGAGCGCGGAACGCCCGACACCACCACGACGGGCCGCCCGAAGCGGAGGTGCTGCCAGCGCTCGCGAAGGCTCGTCATCGCCAAGGCTTGATCGCCACGGGCTTCATAGCTCTGATGCCGCGCGTTCCATGAGGTGGATAGAATGTCTGCCGGCTCGGACACCGGTGGATCCGGCGCACGTTAGCCCCTCCGCCCGACGCGACGCAACCGGGCTCGGGTGTCTCGAGCATCAGGGGTCGGTCGCCTTGTTCCGCGGTCGACCCACCTTTACACTGCGAAGGCGCACCGCGACGACCGGCGGCTCGCATCGCGCACCTCGACACCCTTCGATGACTCGCACCCCAGCGGCGACCCGCCGTATCAGACGCCGCCTCGCCACCGCCGCCCTCGCGGCAGCAGGCGCGCTGGCAGCGACCCCAGCCCTGGCCTATATCGGCCCCGGCGCCGGCTTCGCGCTGCTGTCCTCGTTCATGGTGCTGTTCACCACGATCGTGCTCGCGGGAGCGTCGCTCTTGGTCTGGCCGTTCCGCATGCTGTGGCGCGCGGCGCGCCGCAAGCGCCCGCCCAAGGCTCGGGTGCGGCGGCTGATCGTAGTCGGCCTCGACGGGCAGGACCCCCAGATCACCGACCGGCTGATGGCCGAGGGCAAGCTGCCGAACTTCCAGAAGCTCGCCGACCAGGGCGCCTACCGGCGGATCCAGACCACCTACCCGGCGCTCTCGCCGGTGGCGTGGTCCTCGTTCAGCACCGGCACGAACCCTGGCAAGCACAACATCTTCGACTTCCTCGACCGGGACCTGCGCAGCTACCTGCCGAAGCTGTCCTCGACCTACATCGGACGGCTGGAGCGCTTCCTGACGATCGGCAAGTACCGCATCCCGCTGCGCAAGCCGGAGCTGCGCCTGCTGCGCAAGTCGAAGCCTTTCTGGACGATCCTCGGCGAGCACAACATCTGGAGCACCGTGCTGCGCGTCCCGATCACCTTCCCCCCGGACCGTTTCTACGGCGCCCAGCTCGCGGCGATGTGCGTTCCCGACCTGCTGGGCACGCAGGGCACCTTCCTGCTCTTCACCACGCGTCCTGCCACCACCGAGTTCAAGGAGGGCGGACAGCGCGTGGTGCTCGCGGGAGATCCGGGTGCGAGCCGGTTCGAGACCACCATCGACGGACCGGAGAACACCTTCCTCGCCTCGGGCGAGCCCTTGCGCGTGCCGCTCGTCATCGAGCTCGATCGATCCTCGAACGGAACATCCGGCGGTGCATCCGGCGCTGCCGCCGGGTCCGTGAGACTGGCGTTCGGCGATCGCAGCATCACCTTGCGTGCGGGCGAGCTGAGCGACTGGCAGACGCTCGAGTTCCCGGCGCTCCCCGGGATCAAGGTGCGCGGGCTGACGCGCATGAAAGTCCTCGAGATGGACGAGCACTTCTCGCTCTACCTGTCGCCGATCAACATCGACCCCGAGCGGCCGGCCATGCCGGTGTCCCACCCGGGCTACTACGCCACCTACCTGAGCAAGCGTGTCGGCCCCTTCTCGACCCTCGGTCTAGCTGAGGACACATGGGCGCTCAACGAAGGCGTCACCGACGACGAGACCTTCCTGCGGCAGGCCTACGACATCGACGGCGAGCGCGAGCGCATGTTCTTCGCCGCTCTCGACCGGCTCCACCGCGGCTCGCTGGTGTGCGTGTTCGACGGCACCGACCGCATCCAGCACATGTTCTGGCGCTACACCGAGGACGGCCACCCGGCGGCGCGCACCAACGGCAATGGCGCGGGCCCCGAGCACGCCGAGAAGCCGGAGCCCACGGCAAAGCCCGAGCACCACGACGCGATCGAGAAGCTCTACCTGCACAACGACGCGCTGGTCGGCCGGGTCATGGCGAAGCTGCGCTCTGGTGACCTGCTGATGGTCCTCTCCGACCACGGCTTCGCCTCGTTCCGGCGCGGCGTCAACCTCAACCGCTGGCTGCTCGACAACGGCTACCTGGCGCTGCGCGAGGGCGCCACCGGCCGCGAGGAGTGGCTCACCGGCGTCGACTGGAGTCGGACCCGCGCCTACGCGCTCGGCCTTTCCGGCGTGTTCCTGAACCTCGAGGGTCGCGAGGCGGGCGGCATCGTGAAGCCGGGCGCGGAAGCCGAGCGCCTCGAGGCCGAGCTGGTGGCGGGGCTCTCCGGCCTGCCCGACGCCCTGCGCGGCGAGGTCGCTATCCGCGAAGCTTTCGATACCTCGAGGATCTACAGCGGTCCCTACCAGAAGAACGCGCCCGACCTGCTGATCGGCTACAACCGCGGCTATCGCACGTCATGGGATTGCGCCACCGGTGTGGTCGCGGCGCCGCTGTTCGAAGACAACACGAAGGCGTGGAGCGGCGATCACTGCATCGATCCGCGGCTGGTGCCCGGAGTGTTCTTCTGCAACCGGCCAGTCGACGCCGAGGACCCATCGCTGCTCGACATCGCGCCCACCGCGCTGGAGCTCTTCGGCATCCGCCCCCCAGCGCACATGGAAGGGAAGCCGATCTTCAGCAACGAGACCCTGACGGCGATGCAACCGACCTAGAGCGACCGCCCCTGTCCCATCGCCCCCCATCGCTCCTTCGCTCCATACCCTCTTTGATCGCACCGCTTCCGTCCACGCTTGCAAACCCCACAGCCACGAGGCCCCCGTGTTCGACACCGCCAAGATCAAGCTCGACAAGGAACTCCTGGCGCGCGTGAAGCGCTACGCCGACATCGCCGGCTACTCCTCGGTCGAGGAGTTCATCACCCACGCGCTCGAGAAAGAGCTCTCGAAGCTCGACGGCGCCGAGTCCGAGGAGGAGATCAAGAAGCGCCTCCAGGGATTGGGATACATCTCCTGACTCGGCCGCGGCCGCAAGCCGCGGCGCGCGCTTCTCCATGACCTCCCTCAACTCCTTCCTCCGCGGCGTCGTCGACCTGACGCTGCTGCCGTTCCGGCTGGCGCCGTCGTGGGTGTCGCTCACGCTGTACGCGCTGGTACTGGCTGTGCTGGCGCTGCTCGTCTACAAGCGCTGCTCCAACCAGCCAGCGATCGAGGCGGCGAAGCGGCGGATGGCGGCGTCGATCTTCGAGATCCGCCTGTTCAACGACGACCTCCGCGCGATCCTCCGCGCCCAGGGGTCGTTGCTGCGCGACAACATGAGGTACCTCGGGTTGAACCTCGTGCCGCTAGTGGTGATGGTCGCGCTGATGCTGCCGTTGTTTGCGCACCTGCAGTTCGTGTACGGCTACGAAGGGATGCCGGTGGGCAAGCCGGCGGTGATTACGGTCGCGCTCGCGGAGGGCGCGGCCCCGGACACTGCGCCGCCCGAGGTCGAGCTGAGCGCTCCCGACGGCGTGCGCATCGAGGCCGGTCCGGTCTGGATCCAGCCGCGCCGCGAGCTCTCGTGGCGGCTGGTCGGTGACGAGCCCGGACGCTACGAGCTGGCGCTCGACCTCGAAGGCCGGGAAACGACCAAGAGCCTCGTCGTCGACAGCGGCCTGACCCGGCGTTCTCCGGTGCGGCAGCGGTCGGGCTTCTGGAACCAGCTTCTCTACCCCGCCGAGGATCCACTGCCGAGCGACCTTGGGCTGGAGTCGATCCGTCTCGACTACCCCGAGCGCGATGTCTCGCTGCTCGGGATCGAGATGCACTGGTCGATCGCTGTGCTGATCCTTTCGCTGGTGATCGCGCTGCTGTTGCGGAAGAGGTTCGGCGTCACGTTCTGATGCCCCAGTTGCCGAGCTCGTCCTTCAGCTCGTCGCGCCTCAGCGCCCCCTCTGCCACTGCTTCGCCCCGAACAGGGCATCCCGGCTCTTCGCGTCCATCGGGATGCCGTCCGGCTGGCGCAGCTCCTTGCCGACCTCGATGCCGCGGCGGACGCCGGGTCGATCCTTCATGACGTCGAACCAACGACGCACATTGGGATAGTCCCCGAGCTCGATGCCCTGGCGTTTGTAGGGCACGAGCCACGGAAAGATCATCATGTCCGCGATCGAATAGTCACCCGCGACGTACTCGTTTCCCGAGAGCTGGCCGTCGAGCACCGCGTAGAGACGCTTCGCCTCGTTGCTGTACCGGTCGATGGCGTACTGCAGCTTGTCCTCCGCGTACATCCGGAAGTGGTGCGCCTGGCCCAGCATCGGCCCCACGTGTCCGACCTGGAACATCAGCCACTGCAGCACGTTGTACCGGCGGCGCGGGTCGGCTGGCAGGAACCTGCCGGTCTTCTCCGCCAAGTACCACAGGATGCAGCCAGACTCGAACAGGGCGATCGGGGCGCCGTCCGGGCCATCGCTGTCGACCAGAGCCGGGATCTTGTTGTTGGGGCTGATGCCAAGGAACTCGGCCTCGAACTGCTCGCCCTGCCCGATGTTCACGGGTCGTACGCGGTACTCGAGGCCAGCCTCCTCGAGAAAGATCGTCACCTTCCAGCCGTTCGGCGTGGGCCAGTAGTAGAGGTCCAGCATTGGGGTTCTCCCTTCGAGGGGTCTTCACTAGATGATAGCCACGGCCGTGCTGCCAATCCCTCAGGACCCTTCGGGTTTGACCGGTCAGGGGGTCCCTGCCAAGATCCTAGGAGCTCGCCGACCCACCGCGACCCGCGGCGCGGCCAGTCTTGCTCCTCGAACCCATTCCCCCCATGAAGGCGCTCGAGATCCGCGGCCTGCGGAAGGTCTATGCCAATGGCATCGAAGCGCTTCGCGGCATCGACCTGGAGGTGAGCGAGGGCGACTTCTTCGGACTCCTGGGCCCCAACGGCGCCGGCAAGTCCACGGCGATCGGGATCGTCTCGTCGCTGGTCAACAAGACGGCGGGCGAGGTGCGGGTCTTCGGCATCGACGTCGACTCCGACCGCGTCGCCGCCAAGCGCCTGATCGGCCTGGTGCCCCAGGAGATCAACTTCAATCAGTTCGAGCGACCGGACCAGATCGTCGCCCAGCAAGCCGGGTACTACGGCGTGCCCTGGCGGCGCGCGAAAGAGCGTGCGGAGGAGGTCCTGCGCCAGATGGGTCTCTGGGACAAGCGCGAGCAGACCTCGCGCTCGCTCTCGGGTGGCATGAAGCGCCGGCTGATGATCGCTCGCGCGCTGGTGCACAAGCCCGCGCTCCTCATCCTGGACGAGCCGACGGCCGGAGTCGACATCGAGCTGCGAAGAACGACCTGGCAGTTGATGGACGAGATCAACCGCGCCGGCACCACCGTCATCCTGACCACACACTACCTCGAGGAGGCCGAGAGCCTCTGCCGCCGCATCGCGATCATCGACCACGGCCGCATCGTCGAGAACACCGACACTCGCTCACTGCTGGCCAAGCTCCACGTCGAGACCTTCGTGGTCGACCTGGAGGCGCCGGTCGAGAGCGTTCCGCCTCTGGACGGCTTCGTGGCGCGATTGCGGCCGGACGGCTCGCTCGAGGTCGATGTCTCCCGCGGCACCAGTCTCAACTCGCTGTTCCACCAGCTCGACCGGCACGGGCTCCGCGTGGCCAGCATGCGCAACAAGGCCAATCGCCTCGAAGAGCTGTTCGTGCGTCTCACCGGAAAGCAGCAGGGCCCCATGCGGGAAGCGTCGTGAGCCAAAAGGCCGTCGCGAGCGTGGTCGGCCCGACCGCCGCCGCTCACGAGCCGCGGAGCGCCGAGCTGCCGGCCTCGCGCTTCCGCGCGAGCTGGATCGGCTTCGCCACCACCGTCCGGCGCGAGGTGGTGCGCGTGATACGCATCTGGGGGCAGACCCTCCTGCCGCCGGTGATCACCACCACGCTCTACTTCATCATCTTCGGCCCGATCCTCGGCAACCGCATCGGTGAGATGGGGGGCTACACGTACCTCCAGTACGTGACACCCGGCCTGATCATGATGGCCGTGCTGACCAACGCCTACACCAACGTGGTCTCCTCGTTCTTCGGCGCCAAGTTCCAGCACTACGTCGAGGAGATGTTGGTAGCGCCGATGCCGAGCTCTGCGATCCTCTGGGGTTACGCCATGGGCGGAGTGTTCCGCGGCCTGGTGGTCGGCGCCGTGGTCGCCGTGGTCAGCCTGTTCTTTGCGGACCTCCCGGTGCGGCACCCCTTCATTACCGCCTCGGTAGCGGTGCTGACCTCGCTCACGTTCTCGTTCGCGGGCTTCGTGAACGCGCTCGTGGCACGCAACTTCGACGAGGTGACCATCGTACCGACCTTCGTGCTGACGCCCCTGACCATGCTCGGAGGCGTCTTCTACTCGGTGCAGCTCCTTCCCGAGCCGTGGCGCGCCCTGTCGTTCGCCAACCCGATCCTCTACATGGTCAACGCCTTCCGTTACGGCATCTTGGGCACCGCCGACATGCCGATCACGACCGCGTACGGCGTTCTGGTGGCCTTCATCGGCGCCTTCTACGTCGCCGCGCACGTCATGCTGCGGCGTGGCGTGGGGATTCGTACGTGAGCTCTGCCCCACAGCCACCCCTGAGCTTCGGCCAGGGCTACTGAACCCCTGAGGTCTCGAGACCGCCCATGGACCCAGAAGTCAGCGACCTCCTCCTGCGCAAGGGCATCGAGGAGGAGGTATACACCGGCAGCACGGACGGCCACGTGGTCGGCCTCTCCGCGCGCATCGCGGCCGACCTACCGGGGTTCGCCACCGAGCCGGACGCCCGCAACGTCGAGTACGTCACCGAGCCCTATCGCGACTACCAGCGCCTGATCGACCAGCTGATGGCCAAGCGCTGCCGCCTGCGTCGCTACCTCGCCGAGCTCGACTCGTACACGCTGGTTCCGGGCGGCACGATCCCGCTCGATACCGGCGACGAGTTCGTGCTGTCGAACCACGACAACCCTTACTACCGTTACATCCGGGACACCTACGGCACCCGCGTGGTGACCGCGAGCACCCACATCAACGTCGGCATCGAGGACCCGGACGAGCTGCTGCGAGCGTGCCGCGTGATCCGCTGCGAGGCGGCGCCCTACCTCGCGCTCACAGCCTCGTCGCCCTTCCTGCGCGGCGCGGTCACCGGGCACCACTCGACCCGTTGGACGATGTTCCCCGAAACGCCGGATGTCGTGCCGTTCTTCGTCGATCCTCCGCACTTCGTGGGCTGGGTCGAGGGACAGATCCGCGACGGCGGGATGTACAACGCGCGTCATCTCTGGATCTCGGTGCGACCGAACGGACCGGCCACGCCCTACGAGCTGACGCGTCTGGAGCTGCGCATCTGCGACCGGATCAGCCGCCCGCGCGTGCTGGCGGGAGTGGTCGCCTTGCTCGAGGCGCGCATCTGGCAGGTGCTGGAGGACCCGACCCTCGATCCGCTGCGTTCCCGCGACGACGCCGAGCTGCGCGCGCTCGTCCGAGCGAACGAGCAGGACGCCGCCCACCGCAGTCTCGAGGCCGACTTCACCGACTGGGAGTCGGGCGATCGGACTTCCCTGCGCGACTGGCTGGCGGCGCGCGTGGCCTCGCTGCGCCCGGTGGCCCAAGCGCATGGCTTCGAGCCGCATCTCGAAGGGGTGGAGACCCTGCTCGCCGAGGGCAACCTCGCCCAGCGCTGGCTCGCCTGGCACCGCGAAGGGCAGAGCCCGCAGGAGGTCATCTCGCGCGCGATCGTCGAGCTGGCGGCGATCGACCGCGAGTACGATCCGTGCTGCCCCGGGCCGGTGTGACACCCGTGTGGTGGATCTTCGGTTACGGCTCGCTGGTGTGGCGGCCTGCCTTTCCCTTCGCCGAACGCCGCGTCGCCTGCCTCGAAGGCTGGTCGCGGCGCTTCTGGCAGGGCTCCACGGATCACCGAGGCGTGCCGGGCGCTCCCGGTCGCGTGGTCACCCTGATCGAGGAAGCCGCCAGCCGCTGCTGGGGCCTCGCGTACCGGGTCGGCGATTCCGCTCGCGACGGGGTGCTGGAGCAGCTCGACCTACGCGAGCAGGGCGGCTACGAACGCCGCGAGGTGACGCTACGGCTGGCGGATCCTCGTACCCGCCGTGAGCCAGGGGATTCGGCGGCGGCGCTGGTCTACCTCGCGACTCCGTCCAACCCCAACTACCTCGGCCCGGCGCCCATAGACGCGATCGCGTCGCAAGTGCTCGCTGCCCGCGGCCCGAGCGGCAGCAACCTCGACTACGTGGCCCGTCTCGCCGAAGCGCTGCGCGATCTCGGCGTGGACCGGCAAGAGGACGAGCACGTCTTCGAGCTGGAGCGGCTGGTGGCCGCCGCGACGAAGCGCTCGTCCGCGGCGACCTGAGCGCGACTCGCGAGTCGATCTGCCCGGTGCCCGCGCCCCCGCAGTAGGACGATCCGGCGGTGATACCGTCGCCGCATGCGGCATCTCTTCGTGGTCGACCCGCTCGAGCGCCTGCTGCCCGATGCGGACTCCACGATCGCTTTCCTGCGCGAGGCGCAGGCCAGGGGCCACGCCATCGAGGTGTGCGGCGTCGACCGTCTCGGCGTCGACGTGGGTGGCAAGCCGCGCGCGCTCGCGACACCACTCGAAGTCTTCGAAGGTCCGGCGTGGTACCGAGCGGATCCGGCCCGCGTGCAGACTTTGGACCAGTACGACGTGGTGTGGATGCGCAAGGACCCGCCGTTCGACCTCGAGTACCTGTTCGCGACCCACATCCTGTCGCTGGTGCCCGAGCGGACGCTGGTGGTCAACGAGCCGCGCGCCCTGCGCGACGCCAACGAGAAGCTCTTCGCGCTGCACTTCCCGCAGTTCTGCCCGGAAACGGTGGTCAGTCGCGACATGTCCGAGCTGCTCGAGTTTCGAGCGCGGCTCGGCGGCGAGATGGTCGTCAAACCGCTCGACGGCGCGGGCGGCGAGGGGGTGTTCCACATCACCGGGAGCGACCGCAACGCCCAGGCAATCCTCGAGGTCTCGACCGGCCGCGGCACGCGATACCTGATGGCGCAGCGTTACATCCCCGAGGTTCGGCGCGGCGACAAGCGCATCATCTTGGTCGAGGGCGAGCCCGCGGGCGCGGTGCTGCGCGTCCCGGCAGATTCGGAGGCCCGTGCGAACTTCCACGCCGGGGGTCGAGCCGATCGCACCGATCTGACGGCGCGGGATCGGGAGATCTGCACCGCGGTCGGCGCCGCGCTGCGAGAGATCGGCGTCGTCTTCGCCGGCATCGACGTCATCGGTGACTGGCTCACCGAGGTCAACGTGACGAGCCCGACCGGAATCCGTCAGATAAGCGAGCTCGAGGGCGTCACGATCGAGGTCCAAGTGCTCGACGCGGTCGAACGTCGTGTGGCGGGCCGGCGCGCTCGGCCGCCCCAGCCGCGGCTCCACCCGAACCACCCCTGACACCGCGATGACTGCGAGGGGCCCGGACACCGCGGCCGATCGCACCTGGCTGGCCAGCGTGCGCGTCTTCGGCGGCGCTGCGACCGCTCTGGTGGCGCTGGTCCTGGCGATCTTCCTGCTGCTGCACACCGAGACCGACGCTCTGTTGGCGTGGGTCGACGGCCTGGGCTGGACCGCGGCGCCGATCTTCGTCGCACTGTTTGCGATCGAGGTGGTGATCCTCCTCCCGGGCATCGTCTTCCCGCTGGCGGCAGGCTTCTTCTTCGGCTGGGCAGAAGGCGCGGTGCTCTCGGTGATCGGCAAGCTCCTCGGCGCGACCGCCGCGTTCCTCCTCGCGCGCCGCCTGCTGGCCCGCGGCCGGGTCTCGGAGCGCGCCAGGCGGGCGCTCGGGAAAAGCCCCCGGCTGCGGTTGCTCGCGGAAGCCGTGCCGCGCGGTGGCTGGCGCACCGTCGCTCTGGTGCGTCTCGTGCCGCTGATCCCCTTCAAGCTCTCCAACTACGTCTTCGGCTGGAGCCGCGTGCCGCTGCGCGATTTCGTCCTCGGTACGCTCATTGGGGTCGTGCCCTACTCGCTCGCGAACGCCTACCTCGGCTCGGCGGCGGCTGGCCGCACCCTCGGCGAGCTGAGCGCCGCACGGTCAGGGACCCCGGCGAGCCCGGCGCAGTGGGGGATCTCCGCCGCGGTCGCGCTCGTCGCGAGCGCAGCCGCCGTGGCGGTGGCACGCCGCGCCCTGCGCGTGCTGAGCTCGGCCGGCTCCGAGGAGCGCGAGGGCACGGACGACGACCCGTCCGCGCCGGAGCAAGCAGGTCCGGCGGATCCCGCGACGACATCCTCGAAGGCGCCGGACGGACACCCATGACCAGGCCTGCCACTTTCTCGGGATCCCCGCCCGGGCCTCCGACGCCGCCCGCTCTGGCCAGCCTCGGCATCGTCCGCACGGTATGGAAGCCTGGCCATTCGGGCCTCCGCTGGGCCGTCCCGGAAGAACGCCGGCTCACCAACACCGCTGGCCACCTCCATGGCGGCTACCTGTGCGTGATGGCCGACGCCCTCCTCGGCTCGGCGCTCTCGACGGTGCTCGGACCGGAGCAGCGCGCGGTCAACCCCGACTTCCACTGCCATTTCCTCGAGCGGGCCGAGCTCGGCGCACTGCTCGAAGGCGAGGGCCGGCTCGTGCACCGTGGCCGGAGCGTCTCTTTCCTCGAGGCGACCCTGCGGGACGCGCGGAGCGGTGCGACCGTGCTCGCGGCCCACAGCATCGGCCTGGTCCTGGACGCAGCAACCCGGAGCTCGGGCACAGCCGGCAGCGACGCCGCTGATGCCGGGGAAGATCCACCCGAAGCGACGGCCACCCAACCCCCGGTCCTGGCGCAGGCGGTCCTGCGCGAGGCCGCACCGGCCAGCGACACGCCATCCTGGAACCTTCCGCCCTGGCTCGAGGACTTCGGCGCCCGCTTCACGATCCGCGAGAACGGTCGCTGCGGCCTCACCTGGCCGATCGCGCCTGGCCGCTTCGAGAACCGCGCCGGCAGCATCCAGGGTGGCTACCTGTGTCTCGTGGCCGACGCGGCGATGGGCTTTGCATTGATCCACGGAGTGCCCGGAGCCTGGGCGATGGCGACCACGACGCTCTCGATGCACCTCCTCCGCCCCGCGAGCGCCGGCACCACGCTCGACGTCGAGGCGTGGGTCGAGCGGCGCGGGCGCCGCTTCGGCTTCATGGCCTGCGAGGTGAGAGCCGGGGAGCGGCTGTTGGCGCTAGGTCGCGCGAGCGGCTTGCTCCGCTTCCGCGACGCCCCTTAGCTCCTACAGCGTCACCAGCTCCTCGGCCACCGTCGGGTGGATGCCGATGGTGGCGTCGAGCTGTGCCTTGGTGATCCCGGCGCGCATCGCCGCGGCGAACCCTTGCACGATCTCCGGCGCGCCGGCGCCAACCATGTGCAGACCGACCACCCGATCGGAGGCGCATTCGACGATCATCTTCACCAGCGTGCGCTCCGCATCGTCGGTGAGAGCGAGCTCGAGCGGACGGAAGCGGCGGACGACGCAATAGACCTCGCCCAGGCGCTCGCGAGCTTCGTCCTCGCCCAGGCCCACGACGCCGACCGGCGGATGACCGAAGACCGCGGTCGCGAGCGGCTCCCACGACGGAGCGGTTGGTGCATCGCCGAAGAGCGTGCGCGCGAGGCACGCCCCTTCGTGGATCGCGACCGGGGTCAGGTCGGGACGGTTGGTCACATCGCCGATCGCCCACACGCTCCGCGCGGACGTGCGGCTCAGCTCGTCGACTGCGATCTGGCCATCCTCCTCGAGCTTCACCCCAGCCCGCTCGAGACCGATGCCATCGGTGCGTGGATCGCGACCGATCGCAAAGAGCACCGCCTCGGTCTCGAGCTCTCGACCGCCGGCCAACACCACCCGGAGCGACCCGTCGCCGAGGCGCTCGATTGCCACGACTTCCGCCTCGAATCGCAGGTCGACGCCTCGCGCGCCCATGGCTTCCCCCAGGTGGGCCCGCACGTCCCGGTCGAAGCCGCCGAGCAACATCGGCCCCCGGTGCACCAGCACGACCTCGGCACCGAGCCCGTGGAAGACACCCGCCAGCTCGACGCCGATGTAGCCGCCGCCCACCACCACCACCCGATCCGGCAGCCGCTCGAGCGAGAAGACGTCGTCCGAGACCATGCCGTGCTCGGCTCCCGGGATCGCCGGGCGCCGGGGCCTGCCGCCGGTAGCGACCAGCACGTTCCGGCTGGTCCAGCGTTTCCCGGCGACCTCCACGGACTGCGCGTCGTGGAGGGTCGCGCGCGCGTCGAACACCTCGACTCCCGCATCCTCGAGCAAACCGCGGTAGATCCCACGCAGGCGAGCGATCTCGCGGTCCTTGGCGGCGCGAAGAGCTCGCCAAGAAAACGTCGCCTCACCGAAGGTCCAGCCGTAGCCCCGCGCGTGGTCGAGATGACTGCGATACTCGGCCCCGTACCAGAGCAGCTTCTTGGGGATGCAACCCAGGTTGACGCAGGTACCCCCGAGAGCCGACTCCTCCGCGAGCCCGACGCGCGCGCCCAACGCCGCCGACGCGCGCGCCGCGCGGACGCCCCCCGAGCCGCCGCCGATCACGAAGAGGTCGTATGGGGACATGGCAGCACTTCGACTCGAGGGCCGGGAGCGGTCGCTGCGATGGCTAGCAGCCCGTGGTGGAACCCCCGTGGGCTGCGTTGGGAGCGCCGTGGGGCCGTATGCAAGGCGCGGGAGCGGTGGCGATGCTGGGTCCATCGCTGAGCGAGCGCAACACCGCAGACGGCCCCACGCCGCCCCAACCGCTTTGGGCGCGGGGGTTTGCGGCCGCTGGCTGCGTTGGGCCTCCTGCACGATGGCAC
>DATLFI010000213.1:0-6234 GCA_035524895.1 Thermoanaerobaculia bacterium
ACGCCCGTCGGCGAGGACGTACTCGACTTCGTAGCCGAGGCGGTCGAGATGACCGCCCAGCAGCTCTGCGGCGTCGCGATAGTGCTCGCCGGGCGGGTTGACGGTCGGTATACGCACCAGCTCGGCGGCCAGCTCGACGATCTCGCCGCGGCAACGTTCGACTTCGGTGAGGATGCGGTCGCGGACGTGCACCCGCGGATGGTACTGCGGCCGGTCCTCTGTACGCCCGCCTGCGGCGGGCGCAGCTTCTTCCTGTAGCGGCTGCCTCGAAGCCCGGCCAGCGTTCGTGCGTTGTGAGACAGTGTCTGCATTCGGCCAGGGGACCCAAGACGAGGCGCGCCGAATAGCCCACCCTGTCCACGCTGTCGACAAGGCCGATCGGAATCCCAATCCAGGAACCTCCCTATGTCACCACCAGCACTCTCCGCCGGCCGGCTATCCCGTCTCTTCGACCTCTCTGGCCGATCGGTCGCGGTCATCGGCGCCGGATCGGGCATCGGTGCGGCGATCGCGGAGGGCTGCGCGGCGCACGGCGCGATGGTGCGCTGTCTCGATCGCGACGGCGACGCCGCGGCGCGTGTGGCTGCGGGCATCCAGGCGGAGAGTGGAGCCGCCGCCGCTGACACGCTCGACCTGCTCGACCCCGACGCGCTGCGCCAGGCGCTCGAATCCTCGCGCGGTCCGCATGGCCGTCTCGATGGGTTGGTGGTCACGCCAGGCGTCAACGTGCGCAAGCCTCTCCTCGCTTACTCGCAGGAAGAGTTCCGGCGAGTCGTGCGGCTCAACCTCGAAGGCGCGTTCCTGGCGCTGCGCGAGGGCGGCCGGATCCTGGCCGAGCAGGGCGGATCGATCGTTCTGCTCTCCTCGATCCGCTCGCTGGTGGTCGAGCCCGGACAGGGCGTCTACGCTGCCACCAAGGCCGCGATCGTGCAGCTCGCTCGCGCAGCCGCCGCGGAGCTCGGACCGCGGGGCGTGCGGGTGAACTGCATCGCGCCGGGCGTGGTCGAGACCCCGCTCACGGCACCGATCCAGCAACACCCCGAGTGGTATCGCGCCTATGCCGAGAAGAGCGCCCTGCGCCGCTGGGCGCGCCCCGACGAGATGGCGGGCGCCGCCGTGTTCCTGCTCTCCGACGCGGCGAGCTACGTCACCGGCACGGTCTTGTTCGTGGACGGCGGCTGGACGGCGGTCGATGGTCGATTCGATCCGCCGGGGATGTGAGGAGTCGACGGGCAGCCAGTCGACCCCCGCTCACCCAATCACCTCCCTACCCACCGCACCATCATTCCCCACGACCGCCCGGGCGCGTGGGGCACGTCGCTGTCGGCGGAAGCGAAGTAGGTGCGATCGAACAGGTTCTCGCCCTCGAGCACGAGGCTCCAGCGACCGGCGATCTCGCGCTCCACGGAAGCGGCGAGCAGCCAGGCCTCCGGAATCTGCTTCTCACCGGAGCCGGGGTCGTCCTTGTCGGAGCGCCACTCGAGGCTGAGCGCGCCGCCCCAAGGATTGGCCGCGACCTCGCAGCCGAGCCGCAGGCGGTCGGCGGGGACGTCGGCGAGGGGCGCGCCGTCGTCGGCGCGCGCCTCGATGCGATGGGCAGACCAGGTCAGTCGCGTGCGTGCCTTGGCCGACGTCTCGGCGAGATCGACGTAGCCGTCGCTCTCCAGGCCCTCGATGGTTCCCTCGGTGAGGTTGACGTAGGTCAGCAGCCGGGGGCGAATCTCGATGCGCTCGATGTAGTCGTCGAATTGGTTGCGGTAGGCGGTGAAGCCGGCATACACCCGTTCACCGTACCAGCGCAGGCTGACATCGGCGTTGAGGGTGGTTTCCTCGCTCAGCGCCGGGTTGCCGAGCACCGCACCACGACCGGTGGTCCCGACGAAGAATCGCTCGCTCAGGCTCGCGAAGCGAACCGCGGCACCGGCGTTGCCGAGCAGGTGCAGCTTCGGAGTGAGCTCGTAGGAGACACCCACGAAACCAGAGGGCGCGGTGTCGGAGCTCGCCTCGTCGAGCCGCTGGCCGCCGGGTCCGACCAGCCCCGCCGCGCCGGGGTTGCTCTGGCGCAGCGTGGTGACCCGCACTCCGGCCTCGAGACGCACCCGCTCACGGCGCCAGTTGGCCACCGTGAACGCCGCCGCTTCGTCCTCGCGAGCATCGTCGAGCGTGCGCGACTCGTCACCCAGGCGCCGATCGAGCGCGTCGTACGCGGTCTCGATCGCCTCGACCGCGCGTCGCGCGACCCAATCGACGCCAATCCTGCCGTCCGCCGTTTCGCGCCACCGCTGCGGCAGCGGCAACCGATGCTCGTAGAGCGCCCCCAGGTCGAACGAGGAGTTGTCGACGCGCTGGCGACCATCCGCTAGCACGTCGGTCGCTAGGTCGTTGGGGTGAGCCCATGCCTGCGCGCGCCACCCGCGCGCCGACTCGAGCGCGAAGCGAGCGAGCCCATGGCGCTCGCGCGGGTAAATGGTGGTGCGCTCGGGGTACTCGGTGTTGGCCTTGCCGATGTCGTCGCCGTACGACCCGACCAACAGCAGCCCGCCCGCGAGGCTCTCTCCTCTCTGGAACCGGCGGCGCAGCGTGCCAGAGGCCTGCTCGTAGCGGCTGAACAGCGTCTCGCCCGAAGGTGTCTCGGTGTCGCCGGCGTCGCGCCGCACCACTCCGGCAGACCAACGGCCGTCGCCCCATCCCGCGCTCTGGAGCACCTCGTCGCCTTGGGCCTCGTAGCCGACCGCGGCGGTCCAGTGTTCGAAGGTGCGTGGCAGGAGCTGGATGACCCCACCCAGAGCGCCCGAGCCGTAGTACGTGGAGGCGGGCCCGCGCAGCACGTCGATGCCGCCCACCAGGAGCGGGTCGAGGAAGGACGCCGAGGCACCCGCGCGCCGCTCGCCGACCACGCGCATACCTTCGACCAGCGCCAGCACCCGCAGGCGCGAGGTGCCGCGGATCGAGTAGTTCTGGAACAGGCCGCCCTGGCCGTTCTCGGCCACCCCGGCGACCCGGATCACTGCTTCGCGCACCGTGCTCGGCTTCACCGCGCCCTCGAGCGGATCGAACGCGGCGGAGGAGATGCTGTTCGGAGAGTGGCTATCGCCGAGCCAGCGCCCGTGCACGAGGAGCGTCTCCGCGAGGACCTCGACGGCCGCAAGCTCCACCCGCAGCCCGGTGGTGTGGTCGGCGACCGCCAGCGAGGCCGGGGCAAAGCCTGATCGCGACACCAGCAAGGTCGCCGGCAAGCGGGCTTCGAGCTCGAACGCTCCTTCCGGGTTGGTGACCGCGCTGGCAGTAGCGGAGCCGCCTTCGAGCAGCTCGACCAGAGCTCCGGCGATCGGCAAGTCATCCGTGCCGACCACACGACCCGCAATCACCTCGGGAGCGCCTGTCGGTTCCGGCGCTATCGACGACGAGGACGCCGCCGCCGACAGGAACCCCATGACGGCGCAGAGCCAGGCCGATAGGAGCGGTCGGTGGGCCAGCATCATGGCTCCGGACATCCTCTTCGCCCCAAGCTAGACCTCTCCCCAGCACCGGGGGCCGGCCGCTTCCCGCTCCCACCCCACCCAGCTACGTGATCGTGGCCTCAGGATCCGAGGCGGGCGGGGCAGCGGACCTGCCGATATCGGCGCGCGCGACGACCACGGTGATGTTGTCTCGTCCGCCGGCGGCGAGGGCCTCGTCGACGAGGGCGCGACAGGCCACGGCGGCGTTCGAAGCCTCCCCGAGGATGCGCGCGATCATCGCATCGGAGACGTGACGGGTGAGCCCGTCCGTGCACAGCAGCATGGTATCGCCCGGCTCGAGGTCGATCAGGCCGAGCGACAGGGAGACCTGGCCGCCCATGGTGCTGACCAGGGCGCGGGCGTGCACCAGCGAGCTCACCTGATCCTCTTCCATCAGCCCCTCGTCCACCAGCACGTTGCCCACCGTCTGGTCACGGGTGAACTGACTTAGGCGTCCGGCGTTGCTCAGGTGGTAGCCCCGGCTGTCCCCGACGTGCAGCACGTAGGCGCGCGGCCACAGGAGCAGCACCAAGGTCATGGTGGTGGCGCCGCCGCGCGCCAAGACACGTTCGTGCGCGCTCTGCACGGCGCGCTCCAGGCGCTCGAGCAGCTCCTCTTCAGCGTCCGCGTCCTTCCCCGGAAACCCGATCGAACCAGCGAGGCGCTGGATCAACGCCTCGAGCGCGACGCTGGCGGCGGTGCCGCCCGCGCCCGACCCCGCGACTCCGTCGGCCACCGCCAGGACCCAGCTCGAGCGCCGTCCGATCTGCAGCAGCGACTCGGCGTGGTCGAGGTTGGTGTAGGCGCGCTCGAGACCCTGGCGCAGCACGCCGACGAAGTAGCGATCCTCGTTCTGGGGACGCCGGTTACCCACGTCGCTGATCGCGGCCGCATCGATCTTGAACGGGCCGATCGCGGGCGTGAAGGGCGCCGTGTCCGCGCCGTCGCTCTGCTCGCTGCTGCTCATCGTTTTGGGCTCATCATGTTGGCTCTGGCGCGTCGCCGGACCGCGGCTCCAAGGTTCGCTCGGCAAGCCAGCGAAACGCCTGCTCCACTCCGTTGCCGGTCTTGGCGCTGGTCTGGAGCACGTGCCAGCCCGCGCTCTCGAACGGAGCGAGGTCCTCGGCACGGATCACCCACCGATCGACGAGGTCGGCCTTGTTGACGGCCAGCACCGCGGGCACGACGCCGGTAGCCGACTTCGTGCGTTCCCACAGATCCGGAATCCCGGCCAGGGTCTCGGGGCGTGTGCCGTCCGCGACCAGCATCAGCCCGTGCGAGCCACGCAGGTAGCTGGTCGGCACGTCGCTCGACTCGCAGCGACCCTCGACGTCCCAAAGCACCAACCCGAGGTCGCCGCCGTCGAGGTTCACGACCTTGCGATCGATCTTGACGCCCACGGTCGAGAGGTACTTCTCGGAAAATCGCGAATGGACGAACTGCCGCACCAGGCTCGTCTTGCCGGTGGCGAACAGTCCGACCATGCAAATCTTCTTTTGGATCATTGCGCCGGCTCAGGGCGTTCGGAGCGTGGGACCGAGAGGCTAACAGCGAACGAGACGCTGCGGTCGAGATTCGTTCCGCCGGCCGGGCCGGCGCCGAGGGGCTGTTCGCTGCCGATGCCGCGCGCGACGATCCGCGACTCGTGCGGCGCGCCGGCCGCGACGAGGGCGTCCCTCACCGCCTCGGCGCGGGAGAGGCTAAGACCAACGAGCGCCAACGCAGGTGGCCGAGCACCCCGAGCGTCACGACGGCCAGCAGCAGGAGGACAGCGACCGTCCACACCAGGCGCGGCGCGCGGCTGCGGCCCTCGGAGCGGTCGGTCTGTAGCACCGTCTGGAGGCAACCCTCCAACATCGGGCGCGCTGGCTCGAACGGCGCCGGACCGCCGTCGAATGCCGCGAGCTGGGCGGCGAACCGACCCTGCCGCGACCGTTCCAGCCAGTCTATACCCTTAGGAAGACGCGGGAAGCCCCAGGACGCCGGAACGACCGGGTCTACTTGGTCCCCGGGCAGGGCACGCGACGGAACCGCCACTCCTGCCCGCCGGTGTCCTCCGCTCCTCCATCGATGCGGGCGCTGCGGCTGCCGTCGGAGTGTGAGCGGTAGAGAATCCGTTTGGGGTAGTCGTGCTCCGGGGCCTCGAAGATCGCCTCGCCGTCGCGCAGCGAGGTGAGCACGAAGCCGTGCTCGGAGGCCGTGCCGTTGGGATACGGCGTCATGACGATCCGCTCGCCCACTACCTCGACGCGGGTGAGCTCGTACTGCACCGCACGCCCCTCTCGAACGAAGAGCGTCAGACCCAGCATCAGGTTGGAAGTGGGTGCGCTCCAGATCTCCTCCATGTAGCTCGCACCCTCGGTGCGCCAGCAGCCGCCGAAGTCGGCCAGCTCCTGAATGGAGTGTCCGTCTGCTGATCGCGCGATGGCGCTACTCGACGGCAAGGCGGCCAGCAGCCCGAAGACCAGCACCAGCAGCCCGTGGTGAAACCCGCGTGAGGCTGCGCGCGGGGATCTGCGGCCGCTGGCAAGGCGTGGCCGACGAACGCGATGCGGTGACATCGTGCAGGAGGCCCAACGTAGTCGGGGTCTCGAAACCCCCGCGCCCCAAGGGTGGGTGCAAGCAAGCTGCCCCGGGCAGCTTGCCTGCACCGACGTCGCCGCTGCGCGGCTCTGGTAGGGGGCGGCGTGGGGCCGTCTGCGGTGTTGCGCTCGCTCAGCGATGGACCCAGCAT
>DATLFI010000214.1:0-4288 GCA_035524895.1 Thermoanaerobaculia bacterium
GACCACCATCCGCCACCTCCATTACACCTACGAGGAGTACCTCGCTCTCGAGGAGGAGAGCACGGTCCGGCACGAGTACCTCGATGGGGAGATCTACGCCATGGCCGGCGGCTCCCCGGACCATGCCGCCCTGGCAGCCGCCGTCATCGCTGCGCTCGGGAGCCGCCTCCCCTCCGGCTGCCGGATCTTCACGTCGGACCTGCGGCTACGAATCCCCGCCACCGGCCTCTCGACCTACCCGGACGCTGCCGTGGTCTGCGGTCCGACGGAGCGAGCGCCGGACGACCGGCTCGCGGTCACCAACCCGGTCCTGCTCGTCGAGGTCACGAGCCCGTCGACGGAGGACTACGACCGGGGCGAGAAGCTGCGGCACTACAAGAGCCTGCCCAGCGTCCGCGAGGTGCTGATCGTCTCCCACCGGGAGCCGCGGCTCACCGTCCATCGGCGGCAGGGCGACGAGAAGTGGAGCGAGGAGACGGCGGGCCTGGGCGAGGGTGTGGCGCTGGCCAGCCTCGGGACCGAGCTGGCCGTCGGCGAGGTCTACCGGGCGAGTCTCGAAGACGCGCACTGACCCAGGACCGCGCCGCCCGCGTCCAGCGCTTCCAGGGCGACCCCGACTGCCGCCTCTTCCTGATCAGCCTCAAGGCCGGCGGCACCGGCCTCAACCTCACCGCCGCCGACTACGTGTTTCTCCTCGACCCCTGGTGGAACCCCGCCGTCGAGACCCAGGCCATGGACCGCGCCCACCGCATCGGCCAGGAGCGCCCGGTGATCGCTTACCGCCTGATCGCCAAGGACACCGTGGAGGAGAAGATCCTCGAGCTCCAGGCGACCAAGCGCGACCTCGCCGAGGCCGTCCTCGCCCAGAGCGGCGGCGCGCTCAAGAAGCTCTCCCCGGACGACCTCGAGCTGCTCCTCTCGTGAGGCGGGGCCAGGCCGGCGACGAGCCAGATCAGGACACTGTCGACTGTCAAGGAACCCCCGGACCCTCGCCATCGCGACACGTAGCAACGTCGCCACGGCTCAGCGCCCCACAAGAGGTCACACGGCTTCGCGGTCCCGGACGACGAGATCGACCTCGCAGCCGAGGGCGTGGAGGAGGCTCAGGACCTGGCGCACCGACTTGCGGTAGTTCGTCGTGTCGAGCAGCCGGTAGAGCTGCGAAGGCGAGGTCCTCAGCCGGCGCGCGAGCTGGCGGATGCCGATGCCGCTCCGGTCGAGCCGCTTCTGGGCCTCGACGGTCAGCTTGTAGAGGAGTAGATCCGCCATGTAGCCGGGTTCCCGGTGGTAGTCGAGCACCTGGTCGATGTGGACCGTCCCCTCGGCGCCCGACTCGAGCTCGTACGTGAAGCCTTCGCCCCCAAGCTCCTTGTCCACATAGACTGCCGCGACTCGGTCGGTCTCAGAGGGTGCCGGCACAACCTTGGCGTACGGGAGCTCGAATGCGCCCTTCCGGGTGCGCACCTCGAAGGCCCGCTTCCGCTGACCTGCGCTGACGCTCGTGATCCTCATAGCCACTCCCGGCGGTGCCGGAGGCAAGATTTCCGCCCGAACGGGGTTGACACCGAAGCCTCGATCAAGTACGGTGGTAAGCAGGCGTAAGGCAAGGAGGCCACCCAGTAGACGACGCGTGAAGACGGCCGGTGCCGCGGTGCGGATACAACGACCTGCATCCGAGCCGAGACCATAAACGGGCGCGACGGAGTTCCCCCTCCGCCGCGCCCTGGCCCACACAGGAGGTATGAGCTCATGTGCGGACATAGAAGCGATCCTACCACCCTGCCGGATGACCCCGGCCCCATGGACAACAGCTTCGAATACCGCGTGACCGAGGAGGGCTTCAGGGCCCTAGCGGAGTACGAGAATCGGCACGGCAAGCGCGTGTTGCGGAAGGTGCGGCTTGCCAAAACCGTGGCCGAGGCGCTCGAAGCCGATGTGTGGCACGAAGGAAGGCGGCGCCGCCGCAAGCAGGCCCGCAGGCGCGGCCGCCGACTCCTGACCGTCTGCGGCAAGAACCGAGGTCGCCAAAGGGTGCCGGACCTACGGCTGATGAGGCAGTGGCTCAAACGTGGCGGCGTCGACCTCGGCCGGCTCTGCGAGGGTGAGATAGAAGCCGGCACGCTCACGATTCGGGCCATCCGACTGTAAACCCTCTTCACCAACAGGGGGAGCGGAGCAGCACTTCCGCTCCCCTTCTTTTATGTCCTCAGTCCGGCAGCCGACGGAAGTTTGCTCCTCGTGCCGCACACCGACCCGCGGGTGAGCAGCGTGCGCCCCGAGCGAAGCGGAGGGTGCGCGTCCGCTCGACCCGCCTGGTAAGCCCCCGCCCTGTTAACCACAGCATTCTTCAAACAGCTTACCTCCGAGGCACGGACACGCATCTTTTGGGCCAACCTCAAGTGGCGTGGTTCTCATCCGACCGTGATCATGTAGCCCATAGCGCCACTCGAAAGACCTCCTGAGGTCCGGCGGTAAAGGCGCGAGCGCATCACGTGACCTTAGAAGTACGAAGGAGTAAGAAATGCCACCGCTCGGGCCGTTATCAATGAGAGCGCCGACTAACATGGTCGTCGTAGAGTCCGGAGCACCCGTCTCAAGAGCCTGCGAATGGCGCAAGGTTGCAACAGCTGCAAGCTCGCTGAGCCAATCATCATAGTCTCTCCAGCCGACGATGTTGGAGCAGGCAAATACCAGCCGGTCATCGCCGATGACTGCAAGGCCGCTGGGCGTGATGTGGCCTTGAGCCAAGTCGCGGCGCTTCTGCAAGAACCACCGCCCGATGTTCGCTTGGATTGCGGGAGGAACAGCGTCCAGAAACTCGACAATCGTGCGGTATTCCTCGGCGGTTTTCCACGGGACGATGCCATCGTCCTGCCAAACCTTCTCAATGACGTCATGGTAGAGGTCTGCACCCAGCGGATCGAATTCGGACTCATGCGCCAGGAATGGCAATCGGGAATGGGCGTTGGGAGTCGGAGCTTCTCGTCGCCTCATAAGGGAGTAGCGTCTTCCCTCGTGTCCCAAGGGGACATGCAACGCGCTATCTAGACAAAGTCTGACGTACTCTAAGAGGCCGGCTGTAGATCTCAGTCGCAGATGAAGCTCTCTCCAGTCAGACGGCGTAATCCAGACGACTTCTGGGTCGAACTGAAGGTCAATGCCATTGGCCTGCGGATGATCCAGCACAACGATAATCGGCCAATTCTCGCAACTCTGGGAGACGCGCAAGAGGTAGCGGCCTCTTCGATCCTCGGGAAGGTCGAGAGCCCGGACAGGGCATGCCCACACTTCTTGACCCCCGAGCCGCAGGCACTCAAGCTCGCGCCTAGTACCAAGGCCCTGCTTACGGGCCTTCGTGGCGTTCTTGCGCAGCCACGCGTGCACTCGCTCAGGGGAATCAAGGCCAGCTCGTCCCGGCTCCCGAGCCTTAACTTGAAGCACCGCCCCCCGCCCTCCTGCGATCACGAGCCCGTCGCCGGTAGCCTCCCTGAGAGCGTTGCCCTTGCGGACAGGAGATGAGGTGTAGACGAAGTCGGCGATTCCCAGGCCGGCCGCAATGTCACGGACTTGCTTCTCCCGACTGTACCCATGGCTCGAGTCGACCATGTTAGGGCCTAACCTGCCGCTTCGGAAATTCTATAACCATCAGTAAACAAAGGCCTTATGGAGCGATCAGCACCCGCTCAGTACAAGGCGTATTGAAGCACACCGGCGCCGCTCTCGACGCGGTCACGGGAGCGCGCTCCAGGCGGCGCACATCCAGAGGTGGTTGCCTGGCCTAAAGCGTTTCGGGGCGGCGCCCGGTGCAGCGCGTCTTGCGGTTCGGCTTTATACCGGCGCCTCTCCTATGTAACCGATCACTCTTGCCATCAGGCAAGAACTCCATTTACGCCCGGCAATCTCAATGGGGATCTGACGGCGCTCGCCCCAGAACTTCAACGGTGACGAAACGTAGGGCAAATACTCCAACGGGTATCGCAGCCGCCTTGGGTTCACCAGTACCGGGATTGAGTCCTCGTCATCGAAGCGGTGTGGGCTAGTACTGGCGAGAACTAAGAACCAGTCGTCGCCCTCGAGTTTCGTTGTGGGAGCCTTCTGTAGTGAGTGGAGAAATCCGAAAAAGGTCTCTATTTGTCTAGAGTTCCCGCTGAGCCACAATGACAGTTTTCCTAGGAGCGTGTTTCTAAGAAAACCGAATGCCAAACCCTCGAGGTTGCGCCTTCTGCTCAAGGTCAGATTGAGCACGCTTACGCTCAGATTTGCGCTCGCCAAGGAGTCTAAGAAGAAC
>DATLFI010000215.1:0-3059 GCA_035524895.1 Thermoanaerobaculia bacterium
ACCGCATAACCTTCCGATCCAGGCAACGAGCTTCGTCGGCAGGCACGACGAGTTGGCTGCACTGACCGAGCTACTGCACTCCAGTCGCCTCATCACCGTCACAGGGGTAGGCGGCTCCGGCAAGACACGGCTCGCCCTCCAAGCCGTCGCGGCGCTCGTCCCCGAAGTCGACGCCGCTTGGTTCATTCAGCTTGGCGCCATAACCGATCCCGATCTCGTGGACGGCGCACTGCTCGATGCCCTCGGACTTGCGCAGCGGTCGGGTGTCACACCGCGTGAGGCCACACTCAACCATCTCTCCAAATCCAGGGCGCTCATCCTCCTCGACAACTGCGAACACCTCATCGACGCCACTGCCGACCTTGCCGCCGCCATCCTCGCCCGGGCACCCGACGTCACTGTCGTCGCCACCAGCCGAGAGTTGCTGGGCGTGTCCGGCGAGGTCGTCTTTGGGCTTCGTTCGCTGACGCTTCCGAAGGGCGACCAGGAGATCGATGTTGAGACACTCGCGCACTACGATGCGGTCCGACTCTTCACCGAAAGAGCGGCGGCTGTTCAACCCGGTTTCCGCCTCAGCGCCCAGAACGCCAAGGCGGTCACGGAGATCTGCCAACGACTCGACGGCATGCCCCTCGCCCTTGAACTCGCCGCTCCGCGTCTGCGCGCCTTCAGCCCTGAAAAGATCGCCGCACTGCTCGACCAGCGGTTCCGGCTCCTCACCGGAGGCAGTCGCACCGCGGTTCCGCGCCATCAGACCCTGACTGCGACGATCGAATGGTCCTATCGTCTGCTCACCGAGACCGAGCAGACATTCTTCAACTCTCTGTCCGTGTTCCACGGCGGATTCACCTTCGACGCTGCGGTTGCAGTCTGCACCGACGATCTTGTCGGTGAGATCGAGGCCTTGGACCTTCTGCAGGCGCTCGTCGACAAGTCTCTCGTGGTGGCAGAGAGCGACGGTGGCGAGGTCCGTTACCGGTTGCTCGAGACGGTGCGCCAGTTCGCCCGCGAGCGACTTGACGAGGCCGGCCGAGCCGAGGATACCCAGCGCCGCCATGCACGCTATTTCCGCGACCTCGCCGAGCAGGCCAGCCGCCACGCCGTCGGCCCCGACGAGCTGCGGTGGCACCGCCAAGTGCGGGCAGAATCCGACAACCTTCGCCAGGCCATGACCTGGTGGTTCGAGGCGGCCGAGCCGGTGACGACGCTCCAGATGGCGATCGCTTTCGCGAGGTTCTCTGGCTGGTCGGAGGCGCTCTCATGGATCGAACGGGCGCTTCACGCTGCTCGCGATGACGTCGACAGATTGCTTCGCGCGCGAGCACTCGTGGCACGTGCGCACCTTCTCGATGCCTCGGGCGAGTTGGACGAAGCGCTGGGGGATGTCAATCGAGCGATCGAACTCTTCCGTGACCTCGACGGCGAAGGCGCGGGCGCCGCGCTGCGGGGCCGCTGGGGCTTCGCCAACTCGTTCATCGTCCTTGCGGTTCTGCTGTTCCATCACGGCCGCGCGGGACCGAGCAACGAGATCTTCACCGAGCTCGTCCAGGAAGGGCTCGAAGTCGCCCGCCGCCTTGGCGACGGGCTGATTATCGCCTCGGCGCTTGGCAACCTCGCCCACCACATGGATCCGAAGGGGAATCCCGACCATGGGCGCCAGCTGTTCGATGAAGCCGTCGCAGCAACACGTGCGCTCGGCTCCGACCTGATGATGGCTGGCCTCCAGCAGCAGCGGGCCTACTTCGAGTTTCAGAGCGGCGATCTCGAAGCCAGCCGCGATGCTTGGCGTGCAGCGGTCCGACATGCCGAAGGTGCGGAGCGGACGGGCATGACACTCCTGTACCGGGCTTGTCTTGCCGCGGTCGAAGTCGAGCTCGGAATGGATGCCTACGATGAGTTCGTGGCAAACGCTCGAGCGGTGTTCAGTGACGCCGACGTTCGTGAAACGGCGTGGGTCGCGCAGTCACTGCTCGTCTTCCGGGCCGGCATCGACGCCTCCCGTGGCGCCTGGGAGCGAGTTGCGCAGGCCGCAGGTGCTTCAGCGGCCCTCGCGGATCACGGTACTCCGGTGCGCTGGGACCTCGTGACTCACTTCGAACAGGCCGTGGATAAGGCCCGCAAGGGGCTCGGCGATGAGGCGTTCGATACGTTGGCGAAGCAAGGCCGAGCGATGAGCCATGAGGAACTTGCCGCCTTCATCACGGCGACCTAACGAGAGCGGCGGGGCATGGGCGACCGCCGATCCGGTCCTCGCGTCGTTAAGGCTGCGCTCAGGGGCAGTAACTACGACCAGCCGAGCGCAGGTCGTCAGCGACAGTCTGGACGGTGCTTGCGCGTCAACGGCCTCGGTTCGACTGCGGGAGGTGGCCGTCGACGACGCTGGGGCGGGCTCTGCGAGCTTCCGTCACATCCTGGAGCTGCGGCCATTTCGTTAAGCTGGAGCGCTCGCTGGTGGCGGGCATCGATAGCGACCTCGTGCGCCAGGCGCTCATCGCCGGCAGCGCCACTTCGCGCTCGCCGTCGGCTGGCGACTGGTGGCCGAGGGCATCGAGACCGATGCGCAGCTCACCAAAGGACGGTCAGGCGCTCTCCGAGCGCTGTGGCACAATGGGCCGCGAGTTATCCGCTCGCTTTGAGCGTGAATGTGCGCCCGTAGCTCAGCGGATCAGAGCAGCTGACTTCGGACTATCCCGGCCGATGCGCTGTAGCACCAGCGTGGGGCGGGGAGCGAATCGTGTCGAGTTATCTGCTGTTCCTGAAGCCTGTCACGTGATCCCGTCGCGGCTCGGCATGGTGGGTCAGCCTTCGCAGCCAACGCACAGCGATGCGGAGAACGCCTCGATAAGCTCCCGAGCGTGGTACGGGCCGCTGTCAGGTCGCCCGCTTGCGACCATGTAGATTCGGCCGTCGGGCGGAGCCGGCTGCTCCCAGATCGACCCTGGCTCGGCCTCGTCGTACCAGGCGGGGAAGAAGGCGGTCATACCGTCTTCCCTCGAGAAGTGGATGCCTTCGCGGTCGCGAGCATTCGCGAACTCGGGCTCGGATATTCCCTCGATGTC
>DATLFI010000216.1:0-3351 GCA_035524895.1 Thermoanaerobaculia bacterium
CGAAGTCGCTCCTCTCGAGGGGCAGCAGCGTCGACTGCCAGGCGGGGAAATCGACGTCGTGAGCGTCGGTGCTTTCCCATTCCACAGGAAGGCGGTGCCCTTGGCGCGCGCCGGGGACGAAGTAGTAGGGGCCGCTTACCCGGCCGATGCCTACAACCTCCTTCTTGCCCCTGTTGGCGACCACGTAATCGCCGACGTTTATGTTCTTTGCAAAGATCCACGCCTGGTTGACGCTGTGTTTCCACCAGCCCTGCTGCTCCAGCTGATCGTCACGTCGTCGATCGAACTCCCTGCGGCCCACTCCCGACAGATCTCCCAGCTCGTCATAGCCGATCGCGATGAATCCGTTATCTCGGCACTCTTCCCACTGCCACGCCTGCTCGCCCGGAGCGATCTTCCAGTACCGAACCTTGCTGAGGTCGTACTTCTTCACCGCGACGAGCCAGTGAGTGAACATGTCGAACAGGTCCGCAGGGCGAATCTCGAGCCCCGCCGGTGGTTCCCAGTTCTCCCCCAGCTCATCGACGAATGACATCGCCAGAGCGTTGACCTTCGGGTACTCCCGGAGCCGGGTCTTGACGTGCCTTCCCGAGAAATGCGACAGGACGACCACCGGCTTCTGGTTTATCAGAAGGAAATCGTCGGGCCGCAGGGCATTGAGAATGGGGCTGAGCATGCCGCTCTGGAACCCCTTGACCTTCGCGTGCTTTTCGAGCTCGACGCACGCCGCAGCCAGATCCCGGGGCTGCGCGACGCAGCGCTCCACGAAGCCCATGATCGCGTTCGCGACCTCTGGCCAGTCATTTGCCTTGACCCAACCGGCCGATTCGAACCAGCTGCGGATATCGCCGTTGATGGCCGGCGCCCAGTGGATCCAAGCTCCCGCCTCTCGATGGGCCTCGGAGTCCGTGTGCGGCAGGAGGCGCGTCAATACGAGATCTGTGACGTCCTCGCCGCGTTGCGCGGCTTCCCGAATCCGCTCGAAATTCTCCCGCGCCTGCTGGCGGCACGTCTCGTAGAGCTGGAGGTGACGCCTTCCCTCTTCGCTCTCGGGATAGGACTGGGAAAATTCATCCAACAGGCCGACCAGCTCGCCTACCCTGCTCAGATCGACCGCCTTTCCCACGTCGCCGCTTCCCCGAAAAACCTCGAAGTGACGCCTCACCTCTGCAGGCCAGCTCTCCTCGGCATCCCATCCATACATGCACCAGACGACACCCTGGGCGTCGAGCCGGTCGCGGAGCTGGACCCCCACCGCACGCGCCCGCCTCACGAACTCGTCCAGAAACTCCAGGGCCTCGCTGTACGTGGTGGCCTCGTCGCGCTTCGGCCGCGGCTTGTCGCCGATCAACTCGAGTGCCGCGTCGAACGCGGAAACTCGATACGGCGGCCACCGGGTCGGATCTTCCGCGGCGAGCAGCATGGAGGCGACGGTCAACCGCGAGCTGGGGCCCGCAATCGCCTCCTGGGGAAGCTCGGCCAGGAACCCCCGGATACGGTCTTCGACGCCGGCATCCTCTCGCCAGATTCGCATCAGCCCCTGGCGCGCCGCCTCGGGATTGTCGGCTGCCCAGCGGAGATAGGTATCGTGAGCTCGCCACGACGTGATGTTGTTGTGCTTGTTCGTGAAGGCGGCGCGTAGCTTGCCGAGCCAGTCAGGGGCTCCGCTCTCCGCCGCTTCACGAGCTTCCTTGAAGACGGCAGCGAGAGTCAACTTGTAGTCGCGCTCTCCTGCGTCAAACTCGGCTTGGTCGAAGTACTTTCCCGCCCAGTACACGAAGCTCTTCCAGGTGCGCGACGTGACCGGCTGCGGCAGGTCCCGACCGAGCAAACTACCAATCGTCTCGACCGCTGCGGGCGAATGCGCGCGTGCCCAAGTCGAGCGGCGCACTCGCCGGGCTGCGGCCTCGACCATTCTACGATGCGATGGGTCGACCTCGTCCCACACCTCGATGAGCCTCTCGGGCGGAAGCGTCACCCAGCAGCTTCCCTCTGGCCGGTAGAAATCGCCGTTGGGAAACGCTTGGAGCTGCGCACGCTCGAATGCGTCTCTATCGATGGTGACGGTGCAACCACTGGGTGATACGTCGAACACGACGATGCGGCCCACGTTGAGCCGTACGAGGTCGGGTCTGACTTCGAACGTCAGCACCCAGCTCGCGGGGCCACTCTCGTGGGCGAGCTCGATCGAGTCGGCGAGTCGAGAGAGCACTTCGCGCCGTACTTCGGGCGAGGGAAGTGACCTCTCCAGTGCAGCGAGTGGTCGATTGGGCATTAGCTCTGCTCCCCTTGCGCGATTCGAAGACCCGCCCAAATCAGGGCGCCTCCTCCAGGTGAGCTAGGCAACAGGAGCCGCGATCGCGGCATCTCTATGGAGCGTTTGTACAAGAGAACCTCACCCCAAGATCTCGTCCCCCGCTGATCCTGACCTGGTCGCGGCCATTCCAACGCCCTGGGCGACCTTCGCGGATATGTAGGAGGCAATCTTAGCAAGGGTCTGCATCGAGCCCGCTATCCCACCGCGTAGCACGCTTCCAGGGTGCCTCCACAGGCTGACAATTCCCGGAACACTGATATACTCATCTTGAGTATAACGGCTTAGGAAGAACTCTCCGCCCGATCGACTGGAGGTGGCTCATGGCACTCGAGCAGCAAGGTTTCGGACACGCGAACGGGGCTCAGGGAGCGGGGTTCCAGGAGGGTACGAACGCGGAGCAGTCAGCGCCGCAGCTGCTGGCCTCTGCAGGCGAGCATCTCGCGTCGGTGGGGCTCGGCGAGCCGCTGACCTCCGGCCCTGTCGCGCTCTTCCCCCTCCTCTCCCCCGCTTGCGGCGCGGCCGAGGGTCCCGCCGCCCCCGCGCTCCCCTACGACCTCCTCTCCACGGCGCTGGCCGCGCACCACGCCGAGGTCACCGAGACCGGGCCCGGCGGCACGGTGCCGAAGCTGTGGCTGGTCAACCAGGGCGTCAACCCGATCCTGGTGCCGGAGGGAGCGTTGCTCGTGGGTGCCAAGCAGAACCGGGTGGTCGACGTGACGCTGCTGGTCGCCGCGGGCACGCAGCTCGAGGTGCCGGTGTCGTGTGTCGAGCAGGGGCGCTGGGCCGCGGTGTCGCGGGCCTTCGAAGACAACGGCTTCGCCAGCGCCCGCGTGCGGGCGGCCAAGCTCGAGCGCGAGCAGCGCACCGCGGCCGGGTGGCGGCGGCGCGACAAGCAGGCGCGGGTGTGGGAGGAGGTCGCCGCGGTGCACTCCGACCTCGCCGTCGAGTCGCCGACCGGCGACCTGCGCGCGGCGTTCGCGGGCGAGCGCGAACGTCTCGCCGAATGGCGCGAGCGGCTGCGGCTGCCGGCGGGC
>DATLFI010000217.1:0-47068 GCA_035524895.1 Thermoanaerobaculia bacterium
CGAGATCGACCCCTATGGTCGGGACGAGCTGATCCTGGGTTGGGAGTGGCAGTTCAGCGACAACTGGGCCACCAAGGTGCGCGGCATCGCCTGGGAGACCTTCAACCAGATCGGCGCCGGCCTGACCCAGCTCGGTCCGAACCGGCGGCTGATTGAGATCACCGAGAACGTCAAGGACATCGCCGACGTCATGCGCTCCTACGGCTGGGTCGACCTGTTCGTGGCCGACGGCCGCGGCACCCGCGAAGACGCCGAGCGGGCGCTCGCGTCGGTCGAAGATGCCCGTCGCGAGTACCGCGGCCTGCAGCTCGAGCTCAACCGGCGATTCCGCAACAACTGGTCGCTGTTCACGAACGTGACCTTCGCCCAGACCCAGGGCAACCACTTCGGCGGCAGCGCCTTCAACAACACCGACGACGATTTCGGCGAGCAGCTCCACCTGCGGGTGAGCGAGCTCGACATCACCGAATGCGAGCGCCGGAACGCCGTGACTCGCCACCCCAGCACCCAGGCCGACTGCCAGGCGCTGCGCCAGTTCCTCGGCCTGCCACTCTCGACCACCAACCGGTTCGGCGACGCCAACCGCGAACGGCCCGTCATCTTCAAGGCCTACGGCAACAAGCTGTGGGAGCTCGGTGAGCACTCGTTCATGCTCGGCGGGCTCTTCACCTACGAGTCGGGCGTCACCTGGAGCTTCTCGCAGCCGGGACGGGAGATCGCCGGCACCTTCGGCAACACCGCGCTCGACAGCACGGCGACACTGTTCGTCGAAGAGCGCGGCACCCGAGAGATCGGCGGCCACGCCTGGACCAACCTGAGCGGCGCCTGGGGGTTCCCCCTCGGCGGGCAGGTGAGCGGCCAGCTGCGGCTCGAGGTGACCAACGTCACCGACCGCCAGGATCTGATCGGAGTGTCGAGCAGCGACGGCCGGCCGTCGCAGAGCAAGAGGAGCTGGAGCCAGCCGCGCAAGATGAGGCTGCTGGCCACGTTCCGTTTCTGAGATTCCCCTGACCTTCAGGGTCTCCGACACTTGGGTTCGAGTTCCGGCCGCGGTGGCCTCGCCTACCGCGGCCGGAGCAGTTCGTTCCTGCCTTCTCCTCCTCCCCACCCGCTTCCTGATTTCCTTCCTGCTACCAGTCCTAGCAGCCCGTGGGCTGCGCTCTCCTCTCCTCGACTGCTCTTCCGTACCCGGCCTGCGGCGAGACCGCGTCGCCTGGACACGCTCAGCGGAAGAGAACAGGACACCGCACCCAAGTGCGTCTTGCGCCGTGGCGCCCAGGTCGCTGGCTGTGACATCGTGTGCTCGATGTCAACAGAGACACCCCAACGCACCCGTGTGACGACGCAGCGCGCGGTCACGCTGGCCGGGGTCCTCCTGGGCTGGATGCTGGTCGTTGCTTCCTGGAGCCAGGCGGCCGCTCAGCCGACCCAGGAGAGCGCGCATCAGTTGAATCGACAGGCGGCCGACCGCTGGGTCGAGCGCGACTTCGCCGAGGCCGACCGCCTCTACGGCGAGGCCATCGAGGCCTACGCGGCCGTCGGCGATCGCCACATGACGGCCTTCATGCACTCCAACCGGGCGTCGGTTCGTCTCAGCCTCGAGCGCTGGGACGATGCGGTCGCGGACGCTCGCAACGCCGACGGCCTCTTCGCCCAGGCGATCGCCGAGCTCGACCCCCGCGCAGCCGGCGCCTCGGACACCAACTCGCCGCTCACTATCGCGCGCCGCGGGCGCGCGATGGCGCTCGCCTCGCTGCGTGCCGCAGCGATGGCCAGAAACCGACTTGGCGAAGCCGAACACTTCCAGCGGGAGCAGCTCGCGCTCTTCGAGGCGATCGGCGACGAGAACCCGGCCGGGCTCGCTTCCAGCCACGATGGCCTCGCCGAGATAGCGAGCCTCGCGGGGCGTCACGACGAGGCAACTGCACACTACGACCAAGCCGCGACGCTGTGGCAGCGCTCGAACGAGCTATACGGCGGCAGCGACTACGCCGAGCAGCAGCTTCGTGCTTCCGTTGCCAACGCCCAAGCGGCTCGCCAGCGAACCACGGCAGGGGCTGACGCGGCGCCGGTGCGCACCTTCGTGTCCGACGGGGGGCGAACGGTCGCGGAGGTCGCCGAGACCTCGACGAGGACTGCCGAGACGCAGGCCAACAGTCCAACCGGCGGTGCCGAAGTAGCCGAAGGAGCGGAGTCGTACGCAGCGGGCTCGGAGCTCGGCCAGGCATTTCCCGGCCAGACCGAAGCCGTCAGCACGTCGGGAACGAGTGGCACGACGGTTCAGGACATCGCGCTCCTGATCGGGGCGGTCATCGCAACCCTCGGATCGTTCTTGGGGCCGTTGCTGTTCGCCGCAGCCGTACTGTTCGTAGTCGTCAGGAGCACGAAGCAGAAGCGGCGGGCACAAGCCGCGGTCATCCAGCACAAGGCGAAGGCGGCCTCCCGCAAGGCTCGCCCGACGGTCGAAGGATCCCTGCCGCGAGAGCTCGCGGCCCGACGGCAACCGCAGTCCCTCAGCGCGCCGTCGCCGCCTTCGGTCGACCTGCCGCCTCCGGTAGTGGGTGGCCCGAGCCAGACCGTAGTGGAACACAAGGGGACCGGCTGGTGCGGGTGCATCGCGCTAGTGATCCTCATCGCCGGCTTGTCCTTCCTGGTGCCCTGGCTCCTGCGGACTCTCGATGTCTTTTGAGCCTCCCGAGTCACAGCGGCCACCCAAGAGCTGGCCCGCGACGACCGCCCGGCTCGAGGATCGGGAGCGCAACAGCCTTCGCCGACCACGATCGCGCCTCATGCGCCTGCGCCACGGCATCGAGTACGGCGCCGTCCTAGCGATCTCGACGGTGGCGCGATCGCTTCCTCGACGGCCGGCGCTATTCCTGGGCGCCATCCTGGGACAGCTCGGATGGCTGCTGCTGCTGCGCCGCCGCTTGGTGCTGTCGAACCTCCGGCAGGCCATGCCCGAGCGGACCGAGTCAGAACGGCGCAGGATCGGAGCTCGAGCCGCGCGCAGCTTCGGGCAGACCGTGGTCGAGTACCTACGGTTCCCCGGGCGTGACCGCGATGACTTGCGAGACCTGATCGAGCTCGACGGGGTCGACGAGCTGAAGTCTGCCCTGGCATCGGGCCACGGCGCTCTGGTGGTCGCGGCGCACCTGGGTGCCTGGGCCTTGTACGTGCCGGCGCTGACCGCCAACGGCGTGCCCACAGCGCTCCTGGTGGGTCGGCAGCACAACCCGCTGGTCGACGACCTGATCCTCGGGCTGCCCGGACCGACCGTGCGGCTCATCTCCAAGGGCCCGTCCTCGCCCCGCGGCGTGCTGCGCGGCCTCGACGAGGGGCGCGCCGTCGTGCTGGTCGCCGACCAGCGCTCGCCACGCGGCATGGAGGTCCCTTTCCTGGGGAAACCCGCGTCCACACTGCCTCTTCCGGCGGCGATCGCGGCACGTCATGCCACTCCCCTCTTTCTTCTCGAGGGCTACCGGATCGTGGGCGGACGCCACCGTGCCGAGCTACGAGCGGTGGCGACCCCGACCGGCGGCGAGGAGCTGGAGCGCCGTCGCGAGATCGCGGCGCGCATCAACGACGCGCTGGGAGCCGCGATCCTTCGCCATCCCGACCAGTACTTCTGGTACCACGACCGCTGGCGGTCGGCGCCACCCGCGAGTTAGGCCGAAACGGAGCAGGCGGGCGCAGCGGCGAGATGACAGAATCGAGCCGGCGCATGCTCGTTCGCAGCACAACCAGGTCGCGCTTCTGCGGCCTTGCCATCTCCAGCGTGCTCCTGCTCGCGGGCGGCCCGGCAGCGCTGTCTCAGCCGAACGAGGCGCCCTGGGAGAGTGCGATCGCGGCATTCGAGGCGAACGATCGCGAGCATCCGCCCGAACCGGGCGGCATCCTCTTCCTGGGGAGCTCCAGCATCCGCTTCTGGGACCTGCCACGTTGGTTCCCGGATCGGAGCACTGTCAATCGCGGCTTCGGCGGCTCGCGGATCGCGGACTCGGTGCGTTACTTCGACCGCCTCGTGCCGGTCCACCGGCCCACGGAGATCGTGTTCTACGCCGGCGACAACGACGTCGCGGCCGGCGTGGAGGTCGATGCAGTGGTCGCCGACCTCCGCGCTCTGTTGGAGCAGGTGGAGCTAGCGCTACCGGTCGTAAAGCTGTACTTCCTTGCGCTCAAGCCGAGCCTGGCACGGTGGCATCTCTTCCCCGGGATGAGCGAGGTGAACCGTGCCGTCGCGGCGCTGGCCGAGAGCGAGCCGGCGCTGGCGTTCGTGGACGTTGCAGCCCCGATGCTCGGGGCCGACGGCACACCGCGGCCGGAGCTCTTCGCCGACGACGGCCTCCACCTGAACGAGGCGGGCTACCGTCTGTGGACCGAGGTCGTGGAACGCCGGCTGCCCCTGTTCCGTCGCGAGTCGGTGTTTCCACTCGAGACCTGGCACAACCACGGATCGTCGCTCGTCGAGCTGCCGAACGGAGATCTGCTGGTGGCCTGGTTCCGCGGCTCTGGCGAGCGACAGGCAGACGACGTCGCCATCCTCGGGGCGCGTCGCGACGCCCGCACCGGGCGCTGGAGCGAGCCCTTCGTTCTGTCCGACACGCCGGGGTTCCCTGACACCAACCCCACCCTTCTGGTGGACCCGCGCGGCCGGCTCTTCCTGTTCCATCCCACGATCCTGGACAACCGCTGGGAGAGCGCGTTGATGAAGGTACGCGTTGCTTCCGACTGGGCGGAGCCGGGGCCACCCCGGTGGAGCCGCAGCGACGTGCTCCACTGGAAGCCAGGCGACGACTTCCGCGAGGTCGTAGACATTCGGACTCGTGAGTACGCGGCGAGCGTTGGGCTGGCCGACGATCCGTCGGCGTGGCCGGAGCGGATGCGCAACTGGTACGAGTTGAACCTGGAGCGTGCGGGCGACAAGCTGCAGCGACGACTGGGCTGGTTCACGCGACCGCATCCGGTCGTGCTGCGCGATGGCCGCTATCTGCTCGGTCTCTACTCCGACGGTTTCTCGTTCGGTGCCGCCGCGATCTCCGACGACGAGGGCGCGACCTGGACCTTCAGCGGCCCGATCGTCGGCGCCGGAGCCGTCCAGCCCTCCTTCGGCCAGCGCAGCGACGGCACGGTCGTGGCGTTCCTACGCGACAACGGTCCCGCACCGAAGCTGACGATGGTCGCGGAGTCGGAGGACCGCGGCTCGACCTGGAGCGTGGCGCGCGACCACCCGGACCTTCCGGAGGCGGGCGCCGGAGTCGACCTCCTGGTCCTCCGCTCCGGCAAATGGCTGCTCTTCCACAACGACGACCCCACGGGTCGGCACCGGCTCGCGGTCTCGATCTCTACCGACGAGGGACGCACTTTCCCGCGGCGGCGCTGGCTCGAGGTCGCAGATCCAGGGACCGCGCGCTTCCACTATCCGTCCGCCGTGGAGGCCCGAGACGGCACCATCCGGGTAACCTACAGCGTATTCCGCGCTGATGCGTTCGAGGGCTCCGACCGTGCGCCGGCGGAGGGCAAGACCATCGGCTATGCCGAGCTCAACGAGGCCTGGCTCGAGGCAGCGCTGCCGGCGGGCTCGCGCGAAGTCAGGGCTCCGCACTGACTCGAGCGGCTACGACTTCCACTGCGGCTCGGACGCTCCCTGATTCCCTGGCATCCCCAACGCTGGAGACTGCCAAACACTGGAGACTGAATGAACAGCAATCTCTACCGCTACCCACAGCAGGCCGTCTTGCGCGACGGTCGTCGGGTGACCCTGCGACCGTTCGCGCAAGGCGACGTTTCGGCGCTCCACGATTTCTTCCTCCGCCTGCCGCACGAGCTGCGCTCCTTTGCCTGGGATCGGGTCGAGAGCCGAGCCACGATCGAAGCCTGGGGGGCGGGTATCGACTACGCGAAGGTCTTTCCTTTGCTGGCCTTGGACGGCTCGCGGATCGTCGGCGACGCGACGCTGCACCGACGCGAGCATGGACCCTTGCGGTTGGTGGGTCGCCTGCGCTGGCTCATCGATCCGGAGTTCCGAGCTGTCGGCCTTGGCAGCATCTTGGTCAACCACCTGATCGACAGCGCGCGCGCCAACGGTTTGCGACACCTCAGCTGCCTGCTCATCCGTGACCTGGAGGCCGACGCCATCGAAACCTTGGTCGAGCTCGGCTTCGAGGCACGTCACATCCCGCGCTACGGCACCGATCCCGACGGCGGCGAGCACGATATGTCCCTGCTCGTGCTTCGGTTGTAGAGGACGATGCCCGACCAGGTCGGCTCCTTCGACGAGATCGCGACACCCTTCGACGAAGGTGTGCGACGCATCGTGTGGTGCACGGTGGCGACGACCGACCGTCGCGGCCGTCCGCGGGGACGCATCCTCCATCCCTACTGGGAGGGCTCGACCGGCTGGATCCTGACCAGCCGGAACAGCCACAAGGCCAAGCACCTGGCGGCAAGTCCTTGGGTGTCGTGCTCCTATTGGGATCCTCGGCACGAACGCGTTCACGCCGAGTGCCGTGCCGAGTGGGTCGACGAGGTGTCCGAGAAGCGGCGCATCTGGGAGCTCTTCCGCAGCGCCCCGGAGCCGTACGGCTACGACCCGATCGGCTTCTGGCCCAAGGGGCCCGACGACCCGGAAACCGGTCTGCTCCGGCTCGAGCCGTGGCGGATCGAGCTGTGGACGGTGCCGGAAGGCGGTCCGACTCCCGGCAACCCGTTCCGGGTCACCGTGTGGCGCGCCGCTACCTGAGACAGTTCTCGGGATCTCCTCAGAGATCTAGCGAGGCTCGCGCCTCAGACCCTCAGAGCGAACGCGAGAGGGTCGGGGCGGAGCCGAGACGCGGGAAGCGGCCGGCCCCCGCGCCGGCCGCGCGTCGCCACCCGGAAGGTCACCCAAACCTGACGCAAACGTCACGGAAAAGCGGCCTAGGGTAGATCGATCAGAACCGGGGCATCGCGAAAGACCGCCACCGCCGCTCGATCGCCGGAGCGGGAAACCTCATCGGTCCCGTTCGCCTGGCAAGAACCGACCAAGGTGTGGATCCGCCACAGCGGCAGGCCGTGTCGCTGATGCAGGCGGCGACGAATCGCTTCGGCGAGCTCGAGCGCGAGCGGCCCGCGATCTGCGCCGGCGCGGCTCGCTTGCGCACAGATCTCGAAGTGGCAGCCGACGCCTTCTGCCAGCAGGCGCTCCGCGAGCTGATCCAGCCGGGACGCTGACCCGGGGTCGAGCGCGACACCGCCGGAATCGAACCGCAGGTCGTCCAACTCATACACGACCGCGGGCAACAGTTGGCCCTGCGCCAGGCGCTCCGCCTCGAGAGCACGCTGCGCAGCGTGCTCGGTGATCTCGGCGACCGCAGCCAAGCGCTCGCTGTTGGCTTTCGCTGGCATGGCGACCGCCCCGAGCGCCCCCTCGAGCCCGAAGATTCTCGATTCCAGATCAGCGACGAGGGGCTGGGCGACGCCGACGCCACGAATCACCTCGGTCACACCGGAGCCGGTCACGCAAGCGAGGCATCCGAGCGCGGCCGTCACGACGGCCGCCATGAGTCGAGTCGGCTTGCCCCGAGCATCGCTCTTGATGCTTCGAAATGAGCCAGACGGTCGAGGCTGTCCGGACTCGGACTGTCCTGCGTATCTCCGGGACTTCATTGTTGGGTCCTCGTTGGGCCGACTCGAACCAGCTCGTGGGTCGCCGCCGTACAGCCGAGCCTCGGTGCGACCGGCGACCTCGGCTCTAGTTGGATCAGGAGCAAGCGGGATGCCAGTGCCCTCGAGTCCTGGGAGCCTCCGGCGGTCACACCCGCCCCGCAGGAATGCGTCTCTGGAGCCGCTCCAACGCGACACCGCGGCGAGAGCGCGCAGACAGCTCCCCCCTGGACGCGCGCGCTGTCCCTTGTAGAAGGTGCTCTCCGACTGGAGGGATGTGCAACTCCTGCCGCCAGCTCTCGGGGCCGAGACGCCATCGCCGATCTGCGGAAAGTCAAGGAGGACGGGCGTTCGTGGGGGCTGGCACCGACGTTGCTGCTACCTGCTCGAACCGGGGCGACGTGAATCGCACTCAGCCCCACCAAGTGGGACGACAAAGCAACACCAGGCCTGCCCGTTGAAGACATTGCCAGGCGACAGGGATCGGACGGACTAAGGAACGCCGTCGGGTCGGACCAGGAGTCTGTCGTCTGGCTGGAGGCGGCGTGAACGAACCCTCTAGGAGGCACGCCGCCTCCCACTTTCTCCTCGAGTACCATCACCATGCGAGCACCACGCGAGCCGAAGCCCACGTGCCTCTGAACGAAACAACATGAACGACCAGGCTCATCTCGGCGAACCCACCCCGGCCGAGCTCACCGAAGGACCGACCGAGCGGACCCCTGCCGCGCGACCTCGCCGATGGTCCATCTACATCGAGCGCGCGCTCTGGCTGGTGGCGACTCTCGCGCTCGGCGTGGCGGGGCTCGCCTACGCGGATGCCGCCCTGTACCAGAGCCGCCATCGTGACATCGACTTCTCGGGTGACGCCGCTACACGGGCCGTCGCCGCGATGCCTGCGAGCGACGAGCCACGGCTCGTGATTCCCATTGCCGATGTTGCGCCGGACGCGGGCACGCCGATCGCAAGGATCGACGTTCCGAGACTCCGGCTCACCGCCATGGTCGCGGAAGGCATCACGTCCTCGGTCCTGCGCAGAGCCGTGGGACGAGTGCCCGGTAGTGCGCTCCCCGGACAGGCCGACAACATCGTGCTCGCGGCCCATCGCGACACGTTCTTCCGACCGCTCGAGGGCATCGAGGCCGGCGACCTGGTGGTGCTCGAGAGCGCTGCCGGGCGCGACGAGTACGTGGTCGAGTGGACGGCGATCGTGGAGCCGGACGACGTCTCGGTGGCCGAGGCAGTCGGCTACCCGGCGCTCACTCTCGTAACTTGCTACCCCTTCTACTTCGTCGGCGACGCCCCACAGCGGTTCATCGTGAGGGCACGGCACCGCGACGACCTGGTTGCAGGCTCGGCTCGAACCGAACCGTCTCAGCAGCCAGCTGGAGCGACCGGCGGCTGACCCGCTGGCGGGCGTCCTCACCGTGCCTCCGGTCGATCGCAGGCAGTTCCTGCGAGCCGGGGCGCTGGTTGGCTTCCAGATCGTGGCCGGGCCTGCCGTGCATCGAGGTCGTTGCCGGCTCCTCGCACAACCTTCCGTCGAGGTGTCGACGCGAGCCGTCGACATCGTCCTCGGCGGCACGGTCATCGACATGCTCGGTCTCCTCACCCTCGACTGGGACAAGCTGTTCCGTTGGCAGCGCAATCCCGTCTCCTTCCTCGAAACCGATTTCCGCGCGCTGGAATCCGCCGCCGTCAACATCTTCCATCCCGCGGTCGAGACCGGAGCCGTCGACGCGTGGACGGGTGCCCGACGGTGGCTCCAAGGTTGGGACGCCCTGCTCGCATCGCAGCCCTGCTTTCTTGCGCGCATCGGCTCGATCCACGATTTGTTGCAGCAGCCCAAGATGGGAAAGGTCGGGGTGCTCGTCGGCTTCCAGAACTCGACTCACTTCCGGACGACCGACGACGTCGCCGCCTTCCACGACCTCGGCCAGCAGGTGTCGCAGCTCACCTACAACGGATCCAACGCGCTCGGCAGCGGGTGTCGAGTGGCGCGCGACGGCGGCCTCACCGAGTTCGGCACCGCGGTGGTGGCCGCGATGGGCGAGGTCGGCATGGCGATCGACGTGTCTCATTGCGGCGAGCGCACCAGCATCGAGACCATCGGCGCATCACGCAAGCCGGTGTTGATCACCCACTCCAACTGCCGCTCTCTCGTGCCGGGCCAGGTGCGCTGCAAATCCGACCGGGTGATCCGTCTGATGGCGGCTGGCGGTGGCGTGATGGGCATCACCGCGGTCCGAGCCTTCGTGAGCTCCCGCGGCACAGCGACAATCGACGACTGGCTCGATCACTTCGACCACGTCGCACGACTGGTGGGCGTGGAACACGTGGGGCTGGGAAGCGATGTCGACATCGACGGCCTGGTGCCGGGGACCACGCAGCCAAACCCCACGTACGCGATCCGTGGCCTGACGCATCGCGTTCGGGTGTTTCAGCTCGCTGACGGACTCCTTCGCCGCGGTTACTCGAACGCCGATGTGGGGCTCGTGCTGGGCCACAACTTCCGCCGGGTGCTCATGCAGATCTGGCCCGACGATTCCTGGTCGCCGGTCGCCGAGCGAGAGACACAGCGAGATCCGTTCTGTCCAGCAGCACGACCACCGGATCCCCTCGGCCGCGCCGGGCAGGAACCTACGCCTCGGGCACTCGAGCCAGCACCGCCGTAGGCGACACCAAGCGCCCGACGGTGATGTCGTCGTCGGTGTGCGACTCGCCGTCGGGTCCCGAGCTGAGGAGGTGCACGGCTGCCTTGACCTGGATTCCTGCCGCGGCTCCTCCGCACGGCACCGGGACATCACGGCTCGGCGACGAGATAGGCTCGGGTGTCGACTGCCCCATGTCGGAGCCACCGCTTGCCGCACGATCCCCGTGACCCTCATCGATTCCTCCGAAGGCTGGCGCCGGTCGCGCTCCTGGTCCTGGTGTCGGGAGCGATCGGAGCGCAGGAGTCACAGTCACGGCCTACCTCCGAGCTGGTAACCCCGGCGACCCCCATCGAGGAGTCCTCCCGACTGGCACCGCTCTGCGCCGGACCCGCGTTGTTGGTGACGCGCGCAGGCGAGACCATCCAGACCGCGCGCGGCTTCGAGATCGAGGGAACGCGCGTCCGCTATCACTCCGAGAGCGGCACCCTGGTCGCTGTGCGACGCTCGGAGATCGACGCCGTCGCCACGCAGGCGGCCGAACGCATCAGGTGCGCCGGCGTCATCGACGACGAGCCTTCGGCTCGAGGCGCCGGCGATCCTACGCGGGGCCAGCGAACGGGGACCCCCCGGCCCGACCCGGTCGGCGAGGCGATCGATGCCCTCGTCGAGCTAGGCGTCGGCAGAGCAAAGCTCGAAGCGCTTGCGAAGGATCCGCCCGCCTTCCGCGCAGCCATCGACGCGGTGGTCGCGGTGGCAGTCGAGCTCGAGCGCCGGACCCGCGAGATCGAACGGTCCTACCGCCTCGACACGGTCGGCGGTATGGTCGCGGCAGCGCCTGCGTACCGCGAGCTCTCCGCGTTCGTGCGCGAGACGGCGCAACGGGAGCCCGAAGGGCGCATTCGCGGGGTGCTCGAAGATCTCGCCATAGCGTTCGACGAGGTAGCGCTCCTCGCCTCAGAGGAGCCGGAACGCGCGATCGAGGCCTTTCGAAGACAGGCTCCTGCGCAGCCCTGACCCTGCCGGCGGCGACCTGTCTCGATCGCTCGCTTGCGCGCGGCGAATCGTCAGGAGTTGCGCGCGAGCGTGGCTCGCGCGCGCGCAAGCAGGCCATCGATCCGCGCCAGCCGGGACGGCACGTCGTGGGGAATGCCGCCACCCAGGACCGTCGACTCGAACGTTTGCGTCGCATCTTGAAGCAACGACATGGCATCGGCCGCGATGACGCACGCCTCCGCGTCGCAACGGCATTCGCGCATGGCCCTCTCGACCTTCAGTCTGGTCAGGCGCATCGCCTCGCGCCAGTTCAACTGGGCATGCGCGCGGTCCAGGCTCTTTGCTTTGTCGCGAAAATCGTCGACGGCGCGTTGCGCCTGCGCCACACACGCCAGCGCTGCGGGATTACCGGTCTCGTAGTCGGTTGCGGTAGGTCGACCGTCGCTGCCACCCATCCGCTCGCGAGCCCACGGCCAGCCGTACGCGGCCACGCCGTACACTACGACCGCGAGTACCGCGAGTCGCAGCCACCGCCTTTGGTGCCCTCTCCGGCGCGACGAGATCCTGGGCGAAGTGGACCGGTGCATGCATGGACCTCAGATTCAGCGATACCTTATACTCTCTGCCCGCGAGAGCGGTGAGCGCCCAGGATATCGGGGGCCTACGCGGACAGAGGGGTCCCGAGCTCTTCCCCGAAGTAGTCGCCTTTCCAGAGTCCGACAGCGCGAACAGCTCCCGTAGAAGATTCCGGCGGTCGGAATCGTCCAAGAACTGTCGTGCCGCAAGGGCTCGGCGTACTAATGCACGTTACTGCACGTTACGTGCAAGAGATGTAGAGAACGGACATGAAGAAGATCTACGTGGGCAACTTGCCCTTCAGCGCGACCGAAGACGAGCTTCGTGACCTCTTTTCCCAGCACGGCAGCGTCGAGAGCGTGAGCCTCATCAACGACCGCGAGACGGGTCGGCCCCGCGGCTTCGGTTTCGTCGAGATGCCGGACGACGCGGCCCAGGCAGCCATTCGCGCGCTGGACGGCACCGACCTAGGTGGCCGCACGCTGCGCATCAACGAGGCGCGGCCGCGTACCGAAGGCGGTGGTGGCGGCGGCAGCTACCAGAAGCGCGACCGCTGGTAGCGCGAACGAGCGCCTCCGCGGTCTCGGGCAACCGGCGGCGCTACGATCCCGCGGTCCCGTCTCCCCTGGTGACAGGCTGAAGCGCTGGCTTCTCCCGCTCTCTCGAGTTCCTCCGGGCTCATCGAAGGCCCGCGACTTCGCCAGGCCCTCCCTCGGGAGGGCCTCTCTGTTTCTGTCCATGCCGACGGCGCTCGACTACGATGACGCGTCAGGGGGTGCACCACCATGTCCACCACCAGTGATCTCGACCACGTCCCGGTGGTCGACTTGGCGCCTCTAAGGTCGGGCAGCGATCCCAAGACCGTCGCCGAAGCGCTCGGCCGCGCCTGCCGCGCGCACGGCTTCTTCTACATTCGCGGTCACGGCGTCGACGAGGACCTGCAGTCGCGTCTCGAGTCATCCGCACGCGAGCTCTTTGCTCTGCCGCTCGAGCGCAAGATGTCGATCCGCATGGCGCGCGGGGGTCGAGCGTGGCGCGGCTACTTCCCGCTCGGAGCCGAGCTCACCTCCGGCAAGCCCGACCAGAAGGAGGGCATCTACTTCGGCGCCGAGCTGCAGGAGGATCACCCCGCGGTCGCAGCTGGAACGCCGCTCCACGGTCACAACCTGTTTCCCGACGAGCTTCCCGCACTGCGCGAAGCCGTGCTCGGCTACCTCGAAGCCCTCACCGCGCTGGGTCAGGAGCTGATGTCTGGCATCGCGCTCAGCCTCGGCCTGCCCGCGACCCACTTCCGCGATGGTCTCACCCGGGAGCCGCTGGTGCTCTTTCGCATCTTCCACTACCCGAGCGTCGCGGCGACCGAGTCCACGGCACCCTCGATCGCGCACGCCAAGGACGGCGTGCCGTGGGGCGTCGGCGAGCACACCGACTACGGGCTCTTGACCATCCTCCGCCAGGATCAGGTTGGCGGGCTACAGGTGAAGACGCCGCGCGGCTGGATCGATGCGGCGCCGATCCCCGGCACCTTCGTCTGCAACATCGGCGACATGCTCGACCGCATGACCGGCGGGCTCTACCGCTCTACCCCCCACCGCGTCCTCAACACCAGCGGCCGGTCGCGCCTGTCGTTTCCGTTCTTCTTCGACCCCGGCTTCGACGCCGAGGTGCGCCCGATCGACACGGGAGCGAAGGCCATCGAGGATCGCGACCAGCGCTGGGACCACGCCAGCGTCCACGAGTGGCGCGGCACATACGGCGACTACCTGCTGGCGAAGGTGTCGAAGGTGTTCCCGGAGCTCGAAAGGAAGGCGCTGGGAAGAGTGGAGTCGAACCTCACCGCAGCGACGACGAGGACCACGACGATGGCGGGCTGCGCGCCGCGGCGCGCGGTTCCTGGATGAAGCTCTCGCCTCTGGCTCGTCTGCCCTCGACGAGCTCGTGGGCGCTATTCGGTTGGGGTGTACCAGATGGGCGACGACCAGGCGCGTTCCTGGATGGTCTTTGCCAGTCCGGGCGCGGGTTCGACGCCGGCGCGGATGGCGTCCCAGGTCGACCAGCGGCAGGTGGGGTTTTCGAGCACGCGTACGTAGTAGAGAGAGCGTTGCGCGGCGTCGAAGTCGGGGTCGGTCCAGAGCGTGCGCAGCTCGGCGGCGCCGAGGCCTTCGCTGACGCTGCAGTCGGCGAGGTCGACCGCGGCGCCGTTGTCGGGACAGCGGTGCGTGGTCGCGTCAGGCGTACCGCGGTCCGAGCACGCAACGTCGTAGACCCGCTCCTGCGCCTTGCCGTCCTCGACCCAGCCCTTGACCACCTGGAGGCGCTGCAACGCGGCGCTGTTCGGATCGCGCGTCGCCCAGACCAGGAAGCGCGGCGCGCTCGTCGCGCTGGCGGCTGGGCCGAGCTCGCCACCCATCGGCACGCCAGACTCGTACGCCTTCGCGACCATCTCGCGGTCGTCGGCAAGCCCGTCGGGGAAAGAGAAGCCGCCGAAGAAGCGCACGCGCATGCGCGGCCCGGAAGTCGCGAACGTCTCCTTGCGTCGCAACGCGTCATAGAGCGACTCGCGCGTGTTCTCCTCGGCCCAGACGCCTGCGAGCCCCGAGGCTCCCCAGAGGTCGTAGTAGGTGTCGGCATACTCGCTGCCGTCGGGAAGCGGCTCGTCGAGCGGCACCGAGCCGCGACGCTGCGGCGTGGCGTCGAGCGAGCCGATCTTGCTGAAGTAGTTGTCCTCCTCCACGGGTCCGGCGGCGTTGTGCGTGTCGCTCGCGCCGATGAGGCCGAAGCGGAACGGGTTGAAGCCCTCGGCCTCTTCATACTCGAGACCGTGGAGCAGCGCCTCGCGCACGTAGCTCCCGGGCACGTCGCTCGGGATGTTGGTGGCGATGCGGTAGGGGAAGATCTCGAAGTCTGCCCACTCGTCGTTCGGCGACAGCATCGGGTGGGTCTCCGAGGTGCCCTTGACCTGCGTGATCTCGACCAGCGGCTCGTTGCGCATGCGCAAGGCCGCGTAGTCGGCATCGAACGCGCCGCCCTCGAACTTGGCGAGCTTGAACATCTGGCCGTTGCTGCCGTTCGAGTTGTGCGGGATGGCCAACGCTTCGATGCCCTCGGCGCGCCGCGCGTCGAGCCAGGCCCACAGCTCCTCGGGGTTCTGCGAGTCGAGCGAGCTGAACGGCAGGTCCGGAACCCGGGTGCCGCGGAAGATCACGTTGCGGTGGAGGTTCTGCGACTCGGGCGGCGACGTGTACTCGTAGCCGACGAAGGTCGTGAACTCTCCGGGCTCGTAGTGTCGCTCGGCCGCCGCGACCGTTTCCTGCCATGCCGACTGGCCCACTTCGGGAACGTCGAGCTCGGGCAGCTTCTTGCCCAAGCGTAGGGAGGTAGCGACCGACTGGAACGCCTCCCGGATGGTCATGCCCGTCTCGCCGCGGAGCTGACGCGCCAGCTCGAGCTGGTAGAGCGGGCTCTCCGGGTCGCTCATTGCCGGCAGCGCTCCGAGGTACTCCGCGTGGTCGGTGACCGCGAGGAAGTCGAGCGGCCCGCTGGAAAGCCGGATCTGGTACCCACCCGCGTGCTCGATCGCCTCGCCCTTGGCGAAACGGTAAGCGTCGTCGGGTGTTGCGCGGACCGCGAAGATGAAGGCGTCGAAGGAGTAGCGCGTGTGGACGTGGAGGTCACCGAAGTAGGCGTTGCGCAGCGGGTTCGGCGCACCTATCGCACCTTCTGCCGTCGTGGAGGCGCCCTCGGCCCCGGGCGCGGACGATTCTTCGCGGCCGCAGGCACCGATCCAGGTGGTCGCGGCCAAGGCCAGAAGGAATGTGCTGCGCGCGGCCGCAGACGTCAGGCAACGTCGGTTCATGGAGTGCCTCCGAGAGCGAGCCAGGGGCGTACCGCCGCATGATCGCACGCCAGCCTCCTCCGCGGGAACGGGCACCCGGTCCTCACCGGGACAGACACGGGCGCGTATCGTGCCGATCGAGGGTTCGACCCTCGGTCGGCACGGTGTCGCACACCGTCTGCTGTGGCCCGCGGCGGGGCTGCGGACCGGTCCCGCTACCAGCCCTGACGCATACCCGGGCGCGTCCCGCCGCGCGACGGCGCCGCGGCCGGACGAGCGGGCCGCGTGTCGCCGCCGCCGGGCCTCGCACCAGTCGCGCCGGTGCGTGGCTGGGCCCCGCGCGGAGGATGCGCCGACTTGGTCGCGGCGCGCTCCCGACCCTTGGCGCGCTGGGCGCGCATGGTCGCAAGCCGCTCCCCGAGCGGGATCTCGAGGTTGACGGCACGCACGGCCTTGTAGTCGAAGCCCTCGACCAAGCGCCGCGGCAGCTTCTTGCCGACCGCACGCTCGATGGCGTGCAGCTCCGAGAGCTCCTGGTCGGAGGCGAAAGTGAACGCCTCGCCGACCGCACCCGCGCGCGCGGTGCGTCCGACGCGATGGATGTAGTCCTCGGGCTGGCCCGGTACGTCGAAGTTGACGACGTGCGAGAGCGCCTCGACGTCGATGCCGCGCGCCGCGATATCGGTCGCCACCAACACGCGGATCGAGCCGCGCTTGAAGTCTGAGAGCGCCTTGGTGCGCTGGCCCTGGCTACGGTTGCCGTGGATGCGGTCGCACGCCACACCTTCGCGGATCAGGCTTTTTGCCAGCCGGTCGGCGCGGTGCTTGGTGCGGGTGAAAACCAGCACGTTGCCGACTTCGTTGCGGCGCAGCAGCTCGACCAGCAGCGCCGGTTTGAGGTCCTGGCGCACCGGAAACACCGCCTGGGTCACCCCAGTGGCGGGCGCCGCCACACGCTCGATACCGATGCGGACCGGGTTGCGCATCAGCGAGCGCGAAAGCTCGACGATAGGCGGCGGCAGCGTGGCCGAGAACAGCATGGTGTGCTCGGCGCGCGGGATGTGCTTGAGCACGCGGCGGATGTCGGGAAGGAAGCCCATGTCGAGCATGCGGTCCGCCTCGTCGAGCACCAGCACCTCGAGCGACTCGAGCTTGGCGTACGGGTACTGGAAGTGGTCGAGCAGGCGACCCGGACAGGCGACGATGACGTCGACGCCCTGGCGGAACGCGCGCTCCTGCGGCTGCATGCCGGCGCCGCCGAATACCGTGGCGGCCTTCAGCTTGGTGTGCTTCGCGAGGTCGCGGAACTGCTCCACGATCTGCGCCGCGAGCTCGCGCGTCGGCGCGAGCACCAGCGCACGGGTGACGCCGCTGCGCGGATTCGCCAGCAGGCGCTCCATGATGGGGAGCAAGAAGGCAGCGGTCTTGCCGCTGCCTGTCATGGCGCAGCCGAGCACGTCGCGGCCGGCGAGCGCCGGTGGGATGGCGCTGACCTGGATGGGGGTGGGTTCGGTGAATCCGAGATCTGCGATGCCGCGTTGGAGGGAGGGATGCAGTGTCGAGAACGAAAAGCTCATCGAGAACAGACTCTGACTTCCTGAGCGCACATGGACCAAGGCCGCCTCGATGGCAGCAAGCCACGACGCTCGAACGTTTCCGGCTGAATGGAGGGGGATGGAAGAGAAACGGAGGACTAGCCGGGAGGCCGCCGCTCGGGCCGTAGCCCGGGGTGTCGGTCGAGCCGAAGCACGACCGCTGTGCATCGTTTCACAGATTCTCCGAATCCCCTAACCGCCGACATGACAGCAGGTTCGGTAAGGGCCGAGCTCTCCTGAGGACCGGGTCGGGTCGACTGCACCGCCGCGGATTCGGACGGCTGTTCTGCCGCGCAGCCCAGTACCCCCCGGCGCCGTGTGACCCGGCACCGTGGCCCCGAGGGACCAGGCCTGTCGATATGTACCTGTGAGGAGAGCCTTCTAGAGGCATCGCGCCGGACGGCGGCTGGGGACCGACCCGTCCTCCGCCATCCGCCGCCAGGGCCCGTCGCGACGGCTTCGAGGACTCCTCGGAGGGAACCACCATGCTGCCAGCGCCCGCGCCACGCCGCCGGACGATCCAACGCGGCACCACCGCGGTCGTGTGCTCCTGCGCTCTCGTCCTCGCGGCGAGCCCAGGACCGGCGGCTGCGGCGGCGCCTGCTCCGCCGCGCATCCTGTCCCCCGGCGGGTCGTGGGCCGCGCCGGCGCTCGCCGCAGCCTGCCCGACGTTCTCGTGGGCCGGGCTGCCCACGGCCGCGGGCTACGAGCTGGTGGTGTTCCGCGCCGGTGCGCCGAACGAGAACAGAGACGGGAGTCGTGGCGCGCTGGCCTCGAACCAGGCGGGAGGAGTCGACTTCTCCGGCACGTCGAACACGGCTCTCGGATACCGCACCCTGACGGCCAATACCAGCGGCACCGGAAACACCGCCACGGGAACCCAAGCCCTCCACAAGACACCACCGGCGGCTTCAACACGGCCCACGCGTACGACGCGCTCGCCGACAACACCACGGGCACCTCGAACACGGCCATCGGCACCGCGCTCAGGAACAACACCACGGGTAGCTCCAACACGGCCGTCGGCGTCGGCGCGCTCACCGACCTCACGGCGGGTTCCAACAACGTTGCGTTGGGAAGGCTCGCTCGATACAACCTCGACGCCGGCAACAGCAACATCCTCATCAACAGCCCCGGCCACGACGAATCGAACACCCTGCGCATCGGCAGGGGCACCGGTACCGGCACGCGCCAGCTCAACCGGGCCTTCATCCACGGCATCGCCGAGAGCACGCTGACGAGCGGCACCGCGGTCTTCGTCCATGAAGTCACCTCGGAGCTCGGCACCAGGAGCTGCGGCCTCTACGTCGCGGCGGCGGTCTGTCCCATCGCCGGCGCCAGCCCCAATGGACCGAAGTGCAATGCCGTGCCGGCCGGATCGTTCTGCGAGGGGGACGGCGAGTGCGGCACCTCTCAGGGCCTCGACAACTGCGGCACGGGCGACTGGTACATCCGCACACAGTGAGCCCGTCCTCCTCGTCGGGCACCGGGACCGCCTCACGCCGCGCCCTTCTACCCCCGGGTCCTCCTACCGCCGGATCAGGTAGGTCACCTTGACGATGATCTGCCGATCGCGCGTCGCGCGATCCGAGAGCGACGGCGCGTCCCAGGTCTCGTTGTAGACCACGTAGAGGTCCGCGCCCGGGCGGTAGCTCCAGTTGAAGCGCAGGTTGGCGCCCAGGAAGTCGACAGCGTCGTTGTATTGCACCAGCGCGTTGAGCCGCATGTCGGGAGTGAACGAGAAGTCGACGCGCTGGCTCAGCACGTTGGTGGTGAACGCGCCCTCGCGCAGCTCGACGTCGTTGTGCACCCAGCCGGTGCTCGTGCGCACGAAGCGGGACGGCCGAGCGATGATCGCAGAGCGCACGGAAAAGCGCTCGCCGGTGAAGAAGTCGCCCCACACCACGCCGGTGCGCGTCGAGACGACACGGCGGTTGTTGCTGCGGAAGCCCAGGTCCCAGCCGTCGAACCGATAGAGGCTGGGAGGCACCACGACGCCCGGGAAGATCACGAACGGCGCGAACAGGTTCTCGGTCTCGTCGATCCACGCCAGCCGCCAGCGCTCGTCACGCGTGGTGCGCATGCCGAGCGCGGTCAGCTCGACCCGCCGGCTCTCGAGCTCGCCGGTGCTCGCGCGCTCGTAGTAGTCGACCAACGCTTCGGTGTACCAGCCGCGCACTCCGTAGCGCTCGAGCTGCGGCGTACGCGGCGTGTAGCGCACCCGAGGGTTGACGCGCCGGATGTCCGAGCGCAAGAGGAACCCGGTCTCGGGCCGGAAGTCCTCCCCGACCTCGAGCAGGTCGAGGCTCGCGATCAGGGCGCGACCTTCGTAGCCGAAGCCGAGGCCCGCGGTGTGCTCGTCGCCCGCGTCCGCTCGCACCGCCTCGTCGTCGGACTGTGCGGCGAAGCCGGTCAGGGACAGCTTGCGGCTCGGCCGGTAGTCGAAGTCGGCGCCTAGCACCTGATTACGGCCCGGGCCGCTCGGATCGCGCCCGGTGAACAGCGCACCCACGCTCGAGCGCTGGCCGAGGTTGCGCTTCACGCGCACCACGCCGAACGCAGTATCCGGTACGAAACGCCCCGGCTCGGACACCTCCCTGGTCGCCACCGCCAGCACGCCGAGGTTCCAGGCCCCCGGTCGTCCTGTCAGCCGCACTCCGGCGTCGATCGGCACCTCCTGGCCGGCGTCGAGGCCGATGCGCCGCGAGAAGAAGCCCTCGAGGAGCGCCGGGTCCTCGTCGCGGCGCAGGGGCGGGCCGAAGTCGAAGATGCCGGAGTTCTCGAGAAAGAACTCCCGCTTCTCGGGGAAGAACAGCGAGAAACGCGTGAGGTTGACTTGCTGGTCGTCGACCTCGACCTCGGCAAAGTCGGTGTTGAGCGTCACGTCCAGAGCGAGCTCGCGGGTGACCCCCCATTTGACGTCGAGGCCCGGCTCGAAGTCGTCGAGGTCGGGGGCACCCGGCGGGGCCAAGCTCTCGTCGCGCTCGCCCGCCGAGCCCAGGACATAAGGCTTGAGGTCCAGCCGGCGCGAGGTGCGCAGTCCGCGCAGCCCCGCGAGCTCGCCCGCGAGCGATACTCGGTAGACAGGCTGAATCTGCAGATTCGGGCTGATGCCGACGTCGCGCGGCAGCGCGGCGAAATGCCCGGTCTCGTTGAGGTGGCGGATGCTGCGCTGGACGTTGAACCCCCAGGACTCGAGGCTCGGATCGAAGCGCAGCGTGGCGAACGGGATCGCGATCTCGGCCACCCAGCCCGACGCCGTGCGGCGCGCGGCGGCAGCCCAGACTCCGTTCCACTGCGGGTTGAGGTTGCGACCCTCGTCGGTGACGAGGACGTCGAAGCGCGCGGCGTTGGCGTTGGTGGCGAACGCGTAGGCGTTGCGGCGATCGCGGAAGGTATCGAGCACCACGATCACCGAGTCGTCGCGCTCGAGCGGCGAGTCGCGCTCCATCTCCTTGGCGATGATCGCCTGCGGCTTCGCGTCGTGCGCGAAGATGGCGAGGTAGAGCGTGCTCGGCGTGTAGACAGCCTGCAGCTCGGTGTCCTCGGTCGCCGGTACGCCGTCGTGGGGGTCGTGCTGCGTGAACCCGCTCGCGACCACCGCCCGCGACCACGGCTCGTCGTCGAGCGAGCCGTCGACGTCGATCGCGCGATCGATCGCTAGCGCCTCGAGGCGCCTGGGGGCTCCGGCCGCCGCCGGCGCCGGCTCCTGTCCGGCAGCCGCAGCTGCGGACACGAGCCACAGCAGCGGCTGGATCGAGCACGAACGGATCGCACGGAGGTTCGTCATCGCCCGCCCGGGGGACCCCGGCACTCTACTCCGAGCCGCGGAACGGCCTCCGACTACCCACCGCGCTCGCGGCGGTAGAGTCGGCTGGCGCTCTGCCGCGTTTCACGCCCCATGAGCCCTCCGCCCACGATCGAACGCCGCACCACCCGAGCGCTCGGCGCATTCCGGATCAGCGAGCTCGCGCTCGCCGTGCTTGCGCTCGCCTGGAGCGGCGGGCGGTGCGAAGGTCAGACCGCATCGCTGACCCGTCCGCCCAACTTCGTCGTCATTCTCGCCGACGACCTCGGCTACGGCGACCTAGGCGCCTACGGCGCCACGCTGATCGCGACGCCGCACCTCGACCGCCTCGCGCGCGAAGGCGTGCGGCTCACCAGCTTCTACTCGAGCGCCAACGTCTGTACCGCCGCGCGCGGCGGGCTGCTCACCGGGCGCTACCCGATCCGCCTCGGCCTCGCCGGCGATGTCGCGCGGCCGACCAACGACATCGCCTTGCCCGAGGCCGAGACGACGATCGCGGAGGCGCTGCGCCCGCTCGGCTACCGCACCGCGCTGATCGGCAAATGGCACCTCGGCAGCCATCTCCGGCACTCGCCGCTCCGCCACGGCTTCGACGAGTTCTACGGGCTGCTGCACAGCAACGACATGTTGCCCCTGGCGCTCTACCGCGGCGAGGAAGCGATCGAGGAGCCGGTCGACCAGCGCACGCTCACCGAGCGCTACACCGCCGAAGCGATCGCCTTCCTCGAGCGCAACCGCGATCGCCCCTTCTTTCTCTACCTACCCCACACCTTCCCCCACGTGCCGCTCCACGCGTCCGAGCGCTTCGCGGGCACCTCGCGCGCCGGGCTCTACGGCGACACGGTCGAGGCGATCGACTGGAGCACCGGCGAGATCTCGAAGGCGCTCCGCGAGCTCGGGCTCGACGAGCGCACGCTGGTGGTCTTCACCAGCGACAACGGGCCGTGGTGGGAGGGCAGCTCGGGCGTCCACCGCGAGCGCAAGGGCACGGCGTGGGAGGGCGGCCTGCGCATGCCGTTCCTCGCGCGTTGGCCCGGTCAGCTGCCGGCAGGCTCGGTATCCGCCGAGCCGGCCATCAACCTGGACCTCTTTCCCACTTTCGTCCGTTTAGCCGGCGGCGAGGTCCCGACTGCGCGGCCGGTCGACGGCCGCGACCTCCTGCCGCTGCTGCGCGGCGAGAGTGGCTCGCCCCACGAGGCGATCTTCCTGTTCGACGCCGACCGCATCGCCGCGGTGCGCAGCGGGCGCTTCAAGCTGGTCGTGGAATCGAAGTACGTGACGGTGCTGGCGCGCATTGGCCACCCCGACTACTACCATCACCCTGGTCTGCTGTTCGACCTCGCGCTCGACCCGAGCGAGTCCTACAGCTTCACGCGCGAGCAGCCGGAGGTCGCGGCGAGGCTCGCGCGGCTGCTCGAGAATGGGCAGCGCGAGCTAGGCGCGCGTGTGCCGGCGACGGTTTGGACGCGGCCGGGCAGCCCCTGACGACCAGACGTGCTGGAGATCCCATGCGGCAGCTCGACGCCACCATCGAGACGTTTCCGATCCGCGGGGTGTTCGCGATCGCGCGCGGGTCGCGCACGGTTTCGACCGTGGTGCACGCGCGCGTGTCGCAGGATGGTGTCGCCGGCCAAGGGGAGTGCGTCCCCTACCGCCACTATGGTGAAACGCCCGAGAGCGTGCTGGCGCAGATGGAGAGCGCTCGGACGGACATCGAGGGCGGAGCCGGTCGCGACGAGCTGCTCCGGCTGCTGCCCGCCGGTGCGGCGCGCAACGCAACAGACGCGGCGCTCTGGGACCTCGAGGCGCGGCTCGCCGGTCAGCCGGCGTGGCGCCTCGCCGGTCTCGACTGTTCCCCCGAGACGCGCACCGTGCGCACCCTCAGCCTCGACACACCGGAGGCGATGGCAAGCGAGGCTGCGAAGGTGAGTGGTTTCGGCACGCTGAAGCTCAAGCTCGACGGTCGCGACGACATAGCCAGGGTCGAGGCCGTGAAGGCCGCCGCTCCCGGCTGCGCGCTACTGGTCGACGCCAACGAGTCGTGGGACCCCGCCGACCTCGAGTCGCAGCTCCACGCGCTGGCCGGCCTCGGCGTCGCAATGGTCGAGCAGCCTGTGAAGCCGGGTGACGACCGGTTGCTCGAGCGGATCGAGCGCCCGTTACCGGTCGGCGCCGACGAGTCGTTCCACACCGAGGCCGACCTCGAGCGCGTTGCCCGGCGCTACGACGTGGTCAACCTGAAGCTCGACAAGACCGGCGGGCTCACCGCCGCCCTCGCCATCCGTCGCGCCGCCGAGGCGCGCGGGCTCGGCATCATGGTCGGCTGCATGGTCGGCACATCGCTCTCGATGGCGCCGGCGCTGGTGCTCGCGCACGGTGCGCGGTTCGTCGATCTCGACGGGCCTTACTTGCTGGCGCGTGATCGCGAGCCCGGGCTCCGGCTCGAGCCGGACGGTCGCATGGGCTGGAACGGCGAGCTGTGGGGTGGGTAGAGCGGGCAGGAGTGCCACCGGGTTGGGTGTGTGACTCCCGTGTTACGCTTTCAACCAATGACGCTCCGAAGCTGCATCGTACAGCGTGTACCCTGGGCGTGCGGGCTCTTGGGGGCCTTCCTTCTGGCGACCGCGGCGCCGGCGGGCGGCGCCAACCTCGTCCGCAACGGCGACTTCGAGGTCGACGTCGTCGAATGGGTGGTCGAGGATCCCGAGCAGGCGATCCTCGAATGGAGCGACACCGACGCGAGCGGTAGCGCGGGCTCGGGCTCCGCGCGAGTGCGCAACGTGCACAGCGGCCCGCAACAGGGCACGGGCATCCGCCAGTGCGTGGGGCCGATCGCACCCGGCGCGTCGTACACGTTCAGCGGCAAGATCCGCCTGCCGACCGGCCAGGAGCGCACCGGCGGCGCTCAGATCGGGCTCCGCTGGCATGCGCAGCCCAACTGCACGGGCAACCCCCTCGCGGGTCAGCCCAGGCGCGAGGTGTCGACTCCAGACGACTCCTTCGTCGAGCTCATCAGCACCGGGAACATCGCGCCACCTGGTGCAATGAGCGCCGTGTTCCTCGCCTTTCCCTCGAAGGTCGAGGCGAGCGGCGAGCTCCACGCCGAGTTCGACGACCTTCGGCTGGAGCTAGAGAGCTGTGTCGCGAGCTCCAAGGTGCTCTGTCTGAACGACGAGCGCTTCCGCGTCGCCATGACCTTCGAGACGGCCAATGGCCAGGGCGGCGACGCACAGGCCGTGGCGCTCACCACGGACACCGGCTACTTCTGGTTCTTCGACGCGGGCAACGTCGAGACCGTGGCGAAGGTGCTCGACGGTTGCTTCCTCAACGAGCGCTACTGGGTCTTCGCGGGAGGCCTCACAGACGTCCAGGCCGTGCTGACGGTGGCCGACACGCAGACCGGCGTCGTCAAGACGTACCAGAACCCCCAGGGAGCGGCCTTCCAGCCGATCCAGGACACCGCCGCTTTCGCGACCTGCCCGTGACCGGGTGGAGTCGCGTCGGCGACTAGGCGCGCCTCTCGACGGCGGCGCGATCTGATATCGCGCTGCGACGGCCGGGGCGGGGCGGGGCCCGGCCGCTACAGGCTGCGCTTCTTGCCGCGGATGTTGCGGCGACTGCCCTTGGGGCGCGTCGGGCGCTGGCTGGCGCCACCGCCACCACGACCACCGCCGCCGCCGCCGTCCCCGCCGCCGTACCCACCGCCTTGGAACGACGGCCGGGCCGCCCGCGGAGGCCGCTCCTCGGCCTTGCTCACCCGCAGGGTTCGTCCCTTGACCTCGTAGCCGTCGAGCTTCTCGATCGCGGCCGCTATCTGACCTTCCTCCGCGAGCTCCACGAACGCGAAGCCCCGCGGGCGTCCCGTAGCGCGGTCGGTGGGCAGAAAGACCTCGACTACCTGGCCGACCTCCGAGAACAGCGCGTCGAGCTCGCTGGCGGTGGTGTCGAAGCTCAGGTTTCCAACAAAGACTTTGTGGGCAGAAATGGTGAATCTCCTCTTGAATCCGGTGGCACGGCCGGCCCGGCTCCACGGCGCACGCGCACGCGAACCCTGCCGATCCCAGTCGGTCTTGGTGATGTTAGCCGGAGAATCGTCCTCAGACGAGTCTACCCACCACTCGCCGGCTGGCCCGTCATACGGTGGCGGGACGGTCCTCGCCCGCCTCGTCTCGGCGAGCGCGGCGGCGCTGCAGCCAAGGCACCGCGGCCACGCGCTCGGTCAGACCCACGGCGCTGACGTAGGCCACAGGCACCAGCACCAAAGTCACCAGCATGGAGGCGGACAGGCCGCCGATCACCACGCGCGCGAGCGGCGCTTGGATCTCCGCCCCTGGGCCGAGGCCGAGCGCGAGCGGCACCAGGCAAAGAACCGTAGTCGTAGTGGTCATCAGGATCGGCCGCAGCCTCAGCCGGCCCGCCTCGATGACGGCGTCGGCCACCGACAGGTGCTGCTCGCGCCGCAGCAAGTTGATGGCGTCGACCAGCACGATGGCGTTGTTGACCACGATACCTACCAGCATCACCAGCCCCATCACGCTCTGGATGTTGAGCGTGGTACCGGTGAGCAGCAGCATCGGAACGACTCCGACCAGCGCCACGGGAACCGCCAACATCACCACCAGCGGATCGAGGAAGCGCTCGAACTGGGCGGCCATGATCATGTACACCAGAGCGAGCGCCAGCAGGATCGCGAAGGTGAAGTCCCGTCGCGCCAGCTGCTGCTCCTCGTACTCGCCGCCGTAGTAGATGGAGAACTCCGGCGGTAGCTCGAGATCGGCCAGTGCCGACTGGATGCCCTCGACCGCGTCGCCGAGCGCCACCCCGGTCTGTAGGTTCGCGCGCACGTAGGTGACGCGCTGGCCATCGACCCGCTGCACCTGGGTAGGTCCGCGACCGCGCTCGCGGGTCACCACCGACGACAGCGGCACGATCGCTCCGTCGGGGGCTCGCAGCGCCACGCCGCGGAGGTCGTCGGCCGTCAGGCGATCCTCCGGCTTGAGACGAACCACGATCGGGTACTCGTTGCCGCCGTCGCGTAAACGACCGGCTTCGAGCCCGCCGACGTTAGCCTGGACGGTACGCGCCACCTGTTGGACCGAGAGCCCGAGCCGCGAGATGCGCTCGCGGTCGAACACCAGGTTCTCCTCCGGCACACCCTCGCGGCGGCTCACGCGCACGTCGGTCACGCCAGCGACCCCCTCCATCCGGCCCCGGATCTCGTCGGCCAGCACGTCCGCACGCGCCAGGTCCCAGCCTCGCAGCTCGACCTCGACGGCGTCGTCGCCGCCGCCCGAGCTGAAAACGCGCCGCAAGATCCACAGCCCGGGCGCCGCGCTCACCTTCAGCTCCCCGCCGGGGAGCGTGCCCTCCAGGGCCTCGCGCAACGCATCGGCGAGCTCGCCTCCCGACTGGGACCGCACGCCTGGCGGCGCCATGCTGAGCTCGATCTCGGCGCTGCCGCCGCGCACCTCCACCACCGAGAAGTCGACGTCGCGGTCCGGCAGCACCTCCAGAACCCTTGCCTCGAGCTCGTCGACATAAGCGCGAACGACCGCGATGTTGGTGCCCTCGGCCATCTCCATCTCGACCCCGACCTCGTCGGCCTCGGTCTGCGGCGCGAGCTCGACCGGGATCAGCGGCCACAGCAACACGGCCCCGACCAGGAACAGCGCGGTCACGCCGAAGACCCACCGCCGGCGCTCCACCGCGACGCCAAGGTGCCCCGAGTACCAGCGCTCGAGACGACCGAGCAGGACGGCGGTGCGCAAGCGCTGTCGCTCCTCCGCCGAAGCCACCCGCAGGTAGCGCGACGCCAGCACCGGAACGAGTGTCAGCGCGACGAACAGCGCGCAGGCGAGCGCGAACACCACCACCAGCGCCAACGCCTGGAACAGAGCGCCGCTCGTGGTGCGGGTGAACAGCACCGGCAGGAAGACGACGCATGTGGTCAGCGTCGACGCGATGATCGCGCCCGCCACGTCGCGAGCTCCGGCGCGCGCCGCCTCGACACGGGTGGCCGATGTTTCCTCGCGTTTGCGCACGATGCTCTCGAGCACCACGATGGCGCTATCGATGATCATGCCAACCCCGAGCGCGAGGCCCCCGAAGGTCATCTGGTTGAGCGTGAGCCCTGCGAAGTAGAGTAGCCCGAACGACGCGATCACCGAGATCGGGATCGAAACCGCGATGATCGCCGTGCTCGACCCGTTGCGCAGGTAGAGATAGAGCATGAGCACCGCGAGCAGCGAGCCCCACAGCGCGGAGGTACGCACGCTGTCGATCGACTGCTGGATGAACTCGCTCTGGTCCGCCGTGACGACGAGCTGGATGTCTTTGCGCTCGGAGTTGATGCGCTCGACCTCCGCGCTCACCGCCTGCGCCACCGCCACGGTGTTGGCGCCGCTCTGCTTCTGCACGCCCATGTGGACGGCGGGGACGCCGTTCACCTCGACCAGGTAGCTGGCGTCTTCGAAGTCGTCGCGCACCGTGGCGACGTCCTGAACCCGGATCGGATGGCTTCCGGCGTGCGAGATGACGGTTCGTGCGATCTCGTCGAGATTGCGGTACTCGCCGAGCGCGCGGACGTAGAGGTCCTGCAAGCCGCGCTTGACGTTGCCCCCGGGCAGCTTGACGTTCTCGCGCGCCAGGGCGTCGCGCACATCGAGCGCCGTTAGACCCGACGCCTTGAGGCGGTCGCGATCGAGCTCGATGCGGATCTCGCGGTAGACGCCGCCGCGCAGATCGATCGTCCCGACACCGGGGATCTGCTCGAAACGCTGCGCGATCTCGTCCTCGAGCAGGCGCGTGAGCTCGGCCATCGGGCGGCTCGAGGTGGCGGCGACACTGACCACCTCCGCCCTATCGAGGTCGAACTTGAGGATCTCGGGAGGATCGGCCTCGACCGGCAGGTCGTCGCGCAGACGGTCGAGCGCCGCGCGCAGGTCGTTGGCGGCCTCGTCGATGTTGGTGCCGCGCACGAACTCGAGGCGGATCCAGGCGCGACCCTCCTGGGAGTTGGAGGTCACGCGGCGAAGGTTGGCCAGACCCGCGACCGCGTTCTCGATCGGGTCGGTGACGAGCTGCTCGATCTCCTCGGGGCCGACGTTGGGGTAGGTCACGCGCACCGAGAGCTGGGTGAACTCCACCTTGGGCAGCAAGTCCACCGGCAGGGTGCGGAACGAAACCACCCCCACCATCACCAGGATCAGATAGACCATGGCAGTCGCCACGGGGCGCCGGATCGACAGGTTGGTGATCGCCGCCATCATGTACTCCCGCGAAGCCGCATCAGAAAGTGCTCTCGGGAACTCTTTGCGCCGGTGCCGGCGGGCTCGTCTTGGTCTCGTACAGCGGGCGCACGACCGGCGCCGCGCCCGTTTCGCGCGCTACTTCTTGTTGCTTCGCGAGGAAGCGATGCAGCAGGTCTTCGCGCTGCAGGGCCTGGAGACCGAGCACCTGATCCCAGGTTACCGCGCGCACCCGAGCCCCTTCCTCGGCGCGCAGCAGGTGCTGCCCAACCGTCACCACCCACTCGTCCTGCTCGACGCCGCGGAGCCCCACCGAGAGCCGACCCTCGGCGAGCACCTCGATCGCTCGCAGCTCCACCGGTCGCACGTCGGACTGCGCGGCGTCGCCAGTCGGCGTCGCGACGGTCGGCATCGACCGCACGATCCATACCCCGCGCAGACCACTGCGAGGGTTCTCCCAGATCGCGGCGGTCGGCACCAGGGTCGCATGCTCGCTCTCGCCGTACAGCACGTCGACGGCCACGAACATGCCCGGCGACAGGCGGCCTTCGGTGTTGCGGACGTCGATCTCGCCCACCGTCGAGAAGCTACCCGCCTCCAGGAAGGGCGAGATCCGAGACAGCTCCGCGCCGATCGGAGCATCGCTTCGCGCGTCGGTTCGGATGCGCACCTGCTGACCGGCCCGCAAGTAGCCGAGCATCTCCTCGGTGAGCGGCACCTCCACCATGAGGTCTTCGAGGTCGCCGATCAAGAACAGCACCGAGCCGCTATCGACGAGCATCCCGACCTCGGCCTGGCGCTGGCCGACACGTCCCGACACCGGAGCGCGCACCAGCGTCCGCTGCAGCGCCGTCTGCCGCTCCTGGACGATTGCCTCCGCCTGCTCGACCCGCGCGTCGGCCTGGTCGGCCGACGCCTCGCCGGCGAGGAGCTGCGCCTCCTGGGTCTCGAGCTCGAGATCGCTGATCAGCTCCTGCGCCGCGAGGGCGCGCGAGCGGACTACCTGTGCCTGGAGCTCCGCCACACGTGCCCGCGACTCCCTCGCCGAAGCTTGCGCCAGGCGGACGTTGGCCTCGGCCTGGCGGAGCTGGTCGCGCAGCGTGCGGTCGTCGAGGCGCACCAGAGGCTGTCCGCGCTGCACCGCCTCGCCGCTGCGCACGAACACCTCGACCACAGGTGCCGTGATCTCGGCCTGGATGGCGACCTGGTTCCGAGCGCGCACGACGCCAGTCACGCGTTCCTCGAGGGGCAGCGAGCCGAACCTCGCCTGCACCGCCTCGACCACCGGGATGACGCGGTTCTCCTCGTCACGACGCGACTCACCGTCCACCGGCATGCCGCAGCCGATCAGCCCGAGGCCGGCCACCGACGCTGCCGCCATGCTCCGCGCCCTCGCGCCGAGAGGGTTCCGTCGAGCTCTGGGACGCAAGGCGGGGGCAGGCATCGACACTCGGTTCCTCCGTGGAGCAAGAACAGTCGCGCCCACGCCGTCGCGGCCGCGAGCGGATCCGGCGAGCAGCGTGGCCTGACTCCTCCGGCGCCGCGTTGAGGAGATCTCGGACGAGATCTCTGGCGAGCGAGCTGCCGCCCCGCCGGCAACCCAACGCCGAGGCTACCAGACCGGCGTGGCGGCGTCTTGCGGGACCTCCCCGAGCCCTCCTCGAGTAGGCGCGCCGGCTCAACCGGTAGGGGCAGGCGCCGTGCGGTGGGCGAACCGCTACGACCGCACCTGCAGGACGACCTCGATCTCCACCGGGATGGCGCCCGGCAGCGACACCATGCCGACCGCCGAGCGCGCGCCCTTGCCCGCGTCCTCGCCGAAGACCTCCACGAACAGGTCGCTACAGCCGTTGATCACCTGCGGCTGTTGCGTGAAGTCCTCGGTGCAGTTCACCATGCCGAGGATCTTCACCACCCGCACCACGCGGTCGAGGCTGCCGAGGTGGTCGCGGACGGTCGAGAGTAGCAGCAGCCCGGTCTCGCGCGCCGCGGCGCGACCCGCGGCCAGGTCCAGCTCGCGACCGACCTTGCCGGTCGCGCCGCCCGGACCGTGACCCGAGGTGAACAGCAGCTCGCCCACCTGCACCCGCGTCACGTACGTCGCGACCGGCTGCGGCGCGGGCGGGAGCGTGATGCCGAGCTCGCGAAGGCGATGCTCGGGGCTCGTGCCACCCGAGGCAGCCGGAGGTTGCGTCGAGCCGCCGGCGGCCCCTGCCGGCAACACGGCAAGACCGAGCAGTCCGGTGGCGAACAGCAGATCGCGTCGGGGCAGGGACGGGCTCATGGCGTCTCCTCGTCGACTCTCCGGAATCCTCAGACGTACAGCATCTACGGTGCTGGCTAGCGTACCAAGTCGAGCGCTCGACTCGTTCCTCGCCGAGCCTAGCGAGGAGACCTCTCGTAGAGGTGCAGCTTGCCCGAGCGCACGCGAGCTACGCCCACCGCCGGGCGTCCCTCGCGGAACGTGCTACCTTGCCCGCATCCGCTCGCGACCTCCGACCCTGTCGGAGCTGCGCCTCCGTGATCGACGACCGCTTCCTAGCGCGCGCATGTCCGCCTCGGTCCGAACCCTGCATCCCAACCTCCGCCGCCCGAGGCGCCGCCGCTCGGCCGCTCTGGCTTCGGTCTCGGTCCTGCTGCTGATCTTCGTCCTGGCGACCTGCGGCACCGACGACGGAGACCCGGCCGCCAACCCACCCGCCACACGCCACCTCGACCCGGATTGGGTCGCTCTCGCCGACCACCTCCGCGCTCACATCGAGGCCGAGATGGCCGCGCACGACCTACCGGCGGTCGGCATCGCGCTGGTCGACGACCAAGAGCTCGTGTGGGCGGAGGCATACGGTGTGGTCGACCCCTTCGCGGAGGAGCCCGAGCCGATCGGCCTCGACGCGGCGTACCGTGTAGGTTCTGTGTCGAAGCTCTTCACCGACATTGCGGTGATGCAACGCGTCGAGCGCGGGGAGCTCGAGCTCGATGCGCCGGTGACGCGCTACCTCACCGACTTCGCGCCCGGCCCGGTCACGACCGGCGCAGCGTCCGCGGGAGCCACGGCGAGCTATACATCCGGCGGAGCGATCACGCTGCGCCAGCTCATGAGCCACCGCTCGGGTCTGGTGCGCGAGCCGCCGGTGGGTCACTACTTCGACCCGACCGCGCCGAGCCTCGCCGAGACGGTCGCGAGCCTGAACACCACGGCGCTCGTGCTGCCGCCCGACGGCCCCACGAAGTACTCCAATGCTGGGATCGCGGTGGTGGGCCGCGTGCTCGAGATGCAGGGCAGCGCCCCGTTCGCCGAGCTGCTGGCGCGCGACGTGCTGGCGCCCCTGGCAATGGACGACAGCGCGTTCGTGCCAACGCCCGCGATCGAGTCGCGCCGACCGGTGGGAACGATGTGGACGCTCGACGGTCGCGAGTTTCCGGCACCGACCTTCGAGCTCGGCATGAGCCCGGCCGGCAGCCTCTACGCCACGCTGCCGGACCTCGCGCGCTTCCTATCGGCGCTGCTCGCCGGAGGCCACGGCGAGCGCCGCGCGATGCTGCGACCCGAGACGCTCGCGCAGATGTGGACGGCTCCCATCCCCCCGACGCCGTCCCCCGACACCGTCGCAGCCCTCGGCGCCGCGGCTACAGCGCCCGCACCGACGCCGCCGCCCTCCTACGGCATCGGCTTCCGACTTTCCACGATCGACGGGCACCGACGCGTCGGTCACGGCGGCGCCATCTACGGCTACGCGACCGAGCTCGCGGCACTGCCCGACCAGAAGCTCGGCGTGGTCGTGGTGGCGACGCGCGACGTGGTCAACGAGGTCACCACCGCGCTCGCCGACGAAGTGCTGCGCGCCGCGATCGCTCAGCGCGCCGGCACCGCCCTGCCGGCACCCGCGCCCACCCAGCCGCTCTTCGCCGGCCTGCGCGAGCGCATCGCCGGTCGCGGTGAGCACTTCGCGACATCGCCGCCGCCGCCTCCACCCGAAGCTTGGCGGGGGCTGCTCGGCGAGTACGGATGGGACCACAACGAGCTCTACGTGCTCGAGCTCGAGGGCAAGCTCCACGTGCTGGTCGAATGGTTCTTCCTGTACCCCCTGATCGATGCGAGCGACTCGGTCGCGCTCCCCACCCGCTTCCGCTTCCCCGACACCGGCCTCTACGCCAGCGAGGCGGTCGATTTCGAGCGCGACGCATCAGGCCGCGCCACGTCCGTCTCGATCGCCGGCGTCGTGTTCGACCGTCGCGAGACCGCGGCAGAGGGCGAGACTTTCCGCATCGTGCCGCAGCGTCCGGTCGAGGAGCTGCGCGCCGAGGCAATCGCCGCCGAGCCGCCGGTGCCGCCGCCGCCCGAGGGCGGCTTCCGCGAGCCCGCGCTGTTCGAGCCGGCTGCCCTCGCCTCCACGATCCGCCTCGACGTGCGCTACGCGACGACCAACAACTTCATGGCCTCGGTGTTCTACGAGGAGCCGCGGGTGTTCCTGCAGCGGCCAGCCGCCGAGGGCGTCGCGCGCGCGCATCGCAAGCTGCGCGAGCGCGGCTACGGCCTGGTGCTGCACGACGGCTACCGGCCCTGGCACGTCACCAAGATGTTCTGGGACGCGACGCCGGAGAAGCAGCGCATCTTCGTCGCCAACCCAGCGAACGGCTCGCGCCACAACCGCGGCTGCGCGATCGACCTGACGCTCTACGACCTCGCGACCGGCAAGCCGGTGCCGATGACCGGCGGGTACGACGAGTTCTCGGAGCGTTCGTACCCCGACTACCCCGGCGGCACGTCGCGACAGCGCTGGCATCGCGAACTGCTGCGTCAGGTCATGGAGGCGGAGGGCTTCACCGTGTACGAAGCCGAGTGGTGGCACTTCGACCATCGTGACTGGCCGCTCTACCCCATCCTCGACCTGCGATTCGACGAGCTCGATGTGGCCGAGGCCGCAGCGGCCGGCGGCTGAGCACGCGCCGCGCGCGCGCGGCGCGGCGCGAATGCCGCGGCTCCGGGAGCACCGGTCGCGTGCGCGCGCGGAACCGCGACAGTTCTTGCGCACAGCGCTCGCGCTTTCCATCGCGGTGCTGACTGGCCTCGCTCTGCCGGCGCCTGTTACCGCCCTCGAGATCGCGCGGATCCAGATCGGCGACCTCGTGCTCGAGGCGCCGGTGGCTCTGGAAACCGAGCTCGCGCAGCTCGCCGACGCGTCGCGCCGGATCGTCCCCAACCTGGAGCGCGACCTCGGCGTGAGCGCGCGCGGCCCCTATCGCATCGTGCTCATCCCGGGCACGCGTCCGCTCGATCCCGAGATCCAGCAACTCGATGCCCTAGCCCCGCCCTGGGCCGCTGGCTTCATGGTCGGGTCGCTGCGCCTCGGCGCGATCCGCATCGGCGAGGTGCGCCGCTACCCGTACGACAGCGCCGAGGAGGTCCTCGCCCACGAGATCGTCCACATGCTGCTCTACGATGCCGCGGGCCACCCACTACCAGCCTGGTTCAGCGAGGGGGTCGCGACCTGGGAGGGCAGACGACGAGGCGTGCGCGACTTCGTCATCAGCGCCTCGGCGGTGCTGGCCCGCGAGCCGCCCACGCTGGCGCAGATCGACGCGCAATTCCGGGCGGGATCGACCAGCGCGCGCCAGGCCTACGCCGCTTCACTCGATTTCGTGGCCTGGAGCGTGCGCCGCCACGGCCCCGACTTCGTGCCGCGCGTGATCGCCCGGCTCGGCGATCTCCCGGTCGAAGAAGCCTGGGAGATCACCGCCGACGAGTCGTTGGCCGACTCCGAAGAGCGCTGGCGCCAGCGCAGCGTCTGGATCCACCGCTGGCTACCGCTCATCGGCAGCACGAGCACCCTGTGGATCGGCATCTCGCTGCTCGCCGTCCTCGCCGGTCTCGCGCGCCGGCACCGCGATCGCGAGATGCGGGCGCGGTGGGAAGCGGAGGACAGGATGGTGGTCGAGGCGGCAGAGGGAAGCGGTGGCTCGGAGGGTTCTCGATGAGGCCGGGGCAGGGCCTCGGCCGCTACCGCTGCCCGCCCGCCGTGCTGGTGTCGTGTGCCCCGGCGCCTAGCTCTTCCCGCGGGATGTTGTAGGCGTAGTCGATGAAGCCGAGCATCATCTCGTCGGAGGTGGGCCCACCAAAGCGCACCGCGCGCTCACTGTCGATCTCGGTGCCGCCGGCACGGATCAACTCCTCCCGCTCCTTCGTGTTGTCGAAGTACATCGTGACCTCGATGCGGGTGCCCGACGGGACGACCTTCCGCTCCTTGTACTCGTAGTTGGTCTGCCAGTTCCAGTCGTACCAGGGCACCTCGAGCAGGGTCTCCTGGGTGCCGTCCGGATAGAACGCGACGTACTTGGCGTACTTGCCGCGCAGATGCATGTGCGGCAGGTACCCGAAGATCGTGGTCTCGTGCTCGAAGACCCTCGAGGCGCCGACCTCCCAGTTCTCGACCCCGGGCGGGATCTCGAATCCGCGGTTGCCGATCGCGTCCCACTGCACCACGTGCTCGATCACCTCGTCCTTGGGCTTGAACTTGAAGGCCACTTGCGAGCGATCCCAGCGACCGGAGCCTTCGCCCGGCTCCTTGTTGTAGTGCATCTGGAGGAACACCTGGGTGCCGGGCAGCAGCAGGCGCCCGAAGCCCGCGGGCAGACGGAACGGCTCGGTGCCCGGGGCGATGCCACCGAACATGCCGGTGGCCCCCGGAGCCTCGGCGCTGGCCGCTCGCGTCGAGCCGATGATGTGGTGCACCGCGTCGCTGCCGGGTCGGAACTCGACCGCCTCGATCCAGCGCGCCTCGGGCAGCATCCCGGTCGTGATCGCCTCGGCCTTGAGCGAGATGTTGAGATCGCGCACAGCGTCCTCGATCCAGAACGGCTCGGCGAGGTCGAGCACCAGGTCCGGCTTGCCGATGGTCCAGCCCTCGTAGTCGTCCCACTGCTTGGGGGGCGGCGCGTCGGCCGGATCGCCGGCCGGGGCCCCGGCCTGGACCCAGTCGACCACCATCGCGATCTGCTGTGCGGTCAGCGTGCGCTCGTTGGCGAACACGCCGTGGAACTCCTCGGACGCGAACCAGGGCGGCATCTCTTTGGCAGCCACCTTCCTCGCGACGGCGCGCGCCCACGGGCGCACCTCGTCGTAGGTCGTGAGCGGCATCGGAGCGATCATGCCGCCGAGCTGCGTACCGCCCTGGCGGTGGCAGCCCTCGCAGTTCTGCTGGAAGAGCGGAGCGATGTCCTTGTGGAAGGTGCTCTTCGCGGTGTCGGCCGCGGTGCTCCCGGTCGAGGCCGCCAGTGGAGCCGCCCACATCGCGATCGCTCCGCAGGCCACACTCACGAGCTTGGGTGCCGTTCCGAGTGTCCGCATCACGCTACTCCTCTGGGCTTCGATGGTCGCTTCGATGGCTGGCATTGAAGGCCTGATGTTACCATCTACTGAACGGTCGGCCAGTAACTGGACGGACGCCTCCACAGGCCGAGGAGGCCGCTCTTCCGTGTTCCTCCACGCCCTGTTCCTCCATGCCCTGTTCCTCCATGCGCTCGCCGAGCTTCTCGACAGGAGCCGAGACGTGACCCGCCAGGCTGCCGCCGCCAGCTCTCTCTCTTCCCTCCTGTCCCTCCTCCTGCTCGGCGGTCTCGTCGGGTGGGTCGCGGCTCCGATTGGCGCGCAGGGGCCGGCCCCCGCAGCGCAGCAACTCGCGGCGAGCGCGCCCGCCGAGGAGACCGAGAGCAGCGCGCCGGTGACCGCGACCGACGCCCAGGCCTTCCTGGGCCACTGGCTGCTGACCGTGCAGCTCGGTCAGGGCTCCCAGAAGTTCGGGCTGCTGCTCGACGACGAGGGCATCGAAGGCAACGATCTGAGCGGCAAGCTGATTTCGGGATTCGGCGAGATGACGGCAGAGAAGTTCTCCTTGTCGGATGGTGCGCTCGCCTTCGACCTCGCGTCCGACGTCGGGCGTTTCCGCGTCGAGATCCGGATCGAGGGCGGCGATGACCTGCGGGGCGTCTTCGGCGACACCTCCGGCTCGATGCGCGCCGAGTTCACCGGCGAGAAGTCGGACCGCGCCGCTTTCGAGCGCTTCTTGGTGCCCGACGACGAGTCGCGCATCACCCGTGGTGAGCAGATGGTGCGCCTGCGCTTCGTCTCGCCCCCCGCGGACGGACCGGACTTCGAGCAGATCACTGCGGCGAAGCCCGGCGACGTCGTGCGCTTCGTCGACCACCCGGCGATCAAGCTCACCACCGACCTGCCCCTGGTGTTCGGCACGCTCGACGTCCCGACCGGGAACGTCGCCCCTGGCTATCCGGGCGTCTACAGCCTGTGGCTCAAGCGTACCGAGCGGGGCTGGAGCCTGGTCTTCAACCACAAACCCGATGTCTGGGGCACCCAGCACAGACCCAGCACCGACCTCGGCGAAGTCGCGCTCGAGCTGACCCCGACCGAGCCCGCGCAGGATCGGCTCGGCGCCTCGATCGTGGAGACGGAGGCGGGCGAGGGCGAGGCCATCCTGCGGCTCACCTGGGGACCGCACACCTGGAGCGTGCCGTTCCGGATCGAGAAGCTCGAGATCGAGCAGCCGAAGGGATCAGCGAGCGTGACTGGCAGCACGACAAAGCGCCCGGCCCCTAGGATGCACTCCGGCGATCGCGCCGCCCAACATGGGCCTCGAGCGGATAGTCCCGCCTCAAGCGGGCCTGCCGCCTAGGCGTGGGTTAGCCGGCGCTGCAGAGTCGCACCATGAAACGTCGTGGGCCCCGAGTTTTCGTTCTTGGAGGTGCCGCTCTAGCGGCTGCGGTCGTGGCCGGTCAGAGGATCGGCTCCATCGAGATTTCTCTGCTACACGAGGGTGTTGCAGTCGAGCTTCCCGCTGCCACCGGCGCTAGTCTCGCCTCCAGCGTTGTGGCCTACTTTGAAACATGCCGCACGTATCAGGCCGTGACTGGCGAGACACCAACGCTAGACAGCCTCCTTGAAACGTGGCGAGAGCAGAGGCGGGGTTCGCATGCTTTCGTGACCGTCGAGGGGGCACAGGGCGAGTCGACTCAAGGGCCTCAGCAACTGCTGGTTGGCTTTTCGCCCGGTTCTCCGGCGTGGCCGGTTCTTTCCCGTGACCCGCAGGGTCTCATCGTCCTGTACTCGAAGTGCGATGGCCTTCAGGGCTCACTACTCGCCTGCGACGTGGGCGAGCTCGTCCCGGGTGCCGCACCCCGCGACTGCGAGAGGCTGCGCGAGATTCAGCCGCAGGGGCTGACGGGCGAGAAGAGCGCCGGCTAACCCCTCGTTGCAGCGGACGCCGCAATGGTGCGTTCAGCCTTTGCGGGTCTGGTTCACAGCTTCGGCCGAGCGTCCGACACCAGCCTGCGGACCCAGGGGGCGACTCTGACCGCCTCATGAGCTCATAATGAATCTGCATCCCACCTCAGAAAGTGGAGGACGGCCGTGACGCACAGAGAGTGCCTCCGGGATCGAACGACCGCTGCGTCCCCTCCGATGTCCGCACGCGAAACGACACCTGGTTCCGGCTTCTCCGCCGCGACCGCCGTCGTGCTCGTCTTGCTGGCAGTCTCGTTGCCGCCCGTGCCCCTCGGCGCCGCCCAATTTCTGTCGAGTCGCGCCACGGCGTCTGCCCTCGAGCTCCAGGACGGCCGCTTCCTGGTCGAGGTGGACTGGACCGCCGGAGCCGGAAACCAGGGAGTCGCCGAGCTGGTCACGATCGCCCCTGGATCGAACGTCGAGCTCCGCTCCGACAACTCGACCATCATCGAGTTCTTCGGCAACGACAACTGGGAGCTGCTGCTGAAGATCCTCGACGCCCGGGTCTTCAACCAGCACTTCTGGATCTATCTCGCCGCGGCCTCGAGCGTCGGCTACGACGTGAACGTGGTCGACACCGTCTGCGACGAGCAGCGCACCTACTCGGGGGTGCGTGGGACCTTCCAGCCGTCGACCACGGACACCACGGCCTTCGCGGCCGGGTGCGACGACCGACCCAGAGTGGCGACGTGCTCGAGGGGACGTTCCGCTGCTCGGAGATGCGCCGCTTCCAGGGCGAGGACCTGCTCGACCTGACGAGCGGCAGCTTCCGCTGCACGATCGCCCCGTGATCGAGCCACCGTAGACCGGCACCGCCAAGGAGCACGGCGCGGCCTTGGGCGTAGAGCGTGGTTCCTCTGTCGACCGCGCTCTCCGCCCAGACGCGGCCCTGGTGCCGCTCGACGATCCGCTCCGCGAGCGAGAGAGGTCTACCCGTGCCCTGAAAAACTGCCGCTTCGGGTGAAGCCGCTGGAACGGCGAGAAGAGCTTCGACGCGTACTGCATCTCGCGCCGCCGAGTGCTCCGGGTCCGCAGCGAGCTCGGCGGGCAGGAGCTCGAGCGCGACTTCGGGTCCGAGCAGGCGATCCCGAGCGCCATGGACTACACGCCCATGCCACGCTCGCCCAGCGTCTGGAGAAGCTCGTACTGGCCGAGGATCCGATATGTCGTGCTGCGCACACAAACCTGGTCCTGTGCCGAGCTGGGGATCTCGCTCTGGGCGCCGGTCACCAAATCCGGACTCGCCGGACGGGCCGGCGACCGGCACGCCTCTGTCGACGTGCGTGTTCCTTCTGAGAGGAGACGAACAACACCCTGCGCATCGGCTCCGCCACGGGCAGCGATCCGCGAGAGCTCAATCGCGCTTTCGTCCAGGGACCGCGCACGGCGGCCGTCCCCGATCACGGGCAGGTCGCGAACGCGCCGGTGTCGCGGATCGGCGCAAACGGCCGTCCGAGCGTGTTGTCGTAGACGCGCACCGTGCCGGTGTCGCTGTCGGTGATGGTCAGACGCACCTCGGTGTCGGTCAGTCCGCCGCCGAACACCCAGTACCGGTCGGTGATCGAGCAGCCGTCGAGCACCTTGACCACCAGCTCGACGTTGGTCGGCCCGAAGAACCAGAAGTAGCCGGTGTCGTCGGTGAGCCCGATCGCGCTTGCGGTACCTGAGGCAGTGTCCGAACGCCACTCCGCTTCGACCAGGAAGCGCTGCCGGTTGAGGCACAGCGCCTGGTCGGTTGCGCTGCAGGCCGCCGCGCCACCCGCGGCCACCGCGCGCACCAGGGCCGCCGCCTCGCGCAGCGCCGTCGCGCTGTCGTGCGATCGGGTCGCCGCGGCGAACGGCACGTCGCAGGTAGCGAATGCCGCGGTGTCGAGGATCGGCTCGAACGACTCGCCGGCCGCCTTGAAGTAACTGCGGCTGACGCCCGAGGCCACGTCGTCGACCACCATCGACACGCCGACGTCGGTAAGGCCGCCGACGAACACCCAGAAATGGCCGTTGATCGCGCAGCCGTCGAGTACCTTGACCACCAGCTCGACGTTGCTCGGCGCAAAGAACCAGAAGTAGCCGGTGTCCGAGGTGAGCGCGACCGGCTGGCCGAGACCGGTCTGCTGGTCGCCGTCGGCCCACGACACGCGGAGCCCGAAGCGCGCCTGCTGCAGGCACAGCTCGGTGGGCTGATCACCGCAGACGCCGCGTGCCAGCGCCGGCTCGATGGTGGTCGAGGCCAGGCGCCGGCCGCCACCGCCGCGTCGGGTGTAGACCACCGTCGCCTGGTCGGCGTCGCTGAGGCTGACGTCCGGCAGCTCGGGCTCCGAGTCGGCCTCCGTCTCGGCGACCACCACCTCCTCGCCCGACGGTAGACCGCCGGTGAAGAAGCGCCCGAGGATCGTGCTCCCGGCGGCGACCGCCGCGCCCGGCTCGGCCGTGGCGTCGCTCTGCCAGACCACGACGAAGTCGCCGGCGGCGTTGACATCGACGCGCGGGGCACGGGCATCGCCGTCGCCCGCGCTGATCGGGAAGGCCGGCCCGAGGGGCTGTCCTTGCGCGCCGTGCCGCCGGCCAAAGATCCGTCGTGCGCCCGATGGGCCGCTCTCCCAGGTCACCACGAACCCGCCGGTGTCGTCGGTGTCGACCGCGGGCCGCCCCTCCGCGTTCTCCGCGATCGGAAACGTCGTGCCCTTCGCCCGGCCCTGCGGATCGAAAACTCGCCCGAGGATCATGCTAGCGCTGGCCGCGCCGCTGGCACCGAGCGCTCGCCAAACCGCGACGAAGTCGCCGGTCGGCGCCTTGGCCACCTGCAAACCCTCGGCACCGCCCTGCTCGAGCAGCGCGAAGCTGTCGCCCTCGGGCTGGCCGCCGCGCCGCACCCGCCGGCCGCGCGGACGCTCGCCGTCCTGCCAGGTCACGACGCCGCCGCCCGCGCCGTCGGCACCCACGTCGGGCCTCGCGTCGGTTCCCTCGCTCTGGCCGAGCTCCACCGGCGGTCCGTCGGGCAGCGAGCTCGGGTCGAACACCCGGCCGAGGATCGATGACGCAGCGACCCGGGCCGGCGCACCGAACAGCGCAGCCGGCTGCGCCGACTCCTGCCAGGCCACCAGTAGCTTGCCTTCGCCGGTCCAGGTGGCGGCCGGCGCGCTCTCGTGGCCGCTGCCGAAGCCCACCAGGAACGCCTCCGTGAGCGCTGCGCCGCTGGGCCCGAGCATCTGCGCGACCACGCGCGACAGACCGCCCTCCTCGACCCACACCACGGCCCGCAAGCCGGTGCCGTCGTCCGCGACGATCGCCTCGGCCGGCGCGGTGGCCGGGATCACGATCTCCTCGGGCGGCGCGAGGTCGTCGTCGAGGATGCGCACGGTCATCGAGGCCGGTGACGCGAGTCCGAAGCCGCTGGCCTCGACCAGCGCCAGCTCGATCGTCTCGGTCAGCTCCGGTAGATCGTCGTCGAGCACTTCGAGCACCAGCTCGCGGGCGCTCGCGTCGCCGGCCTGCCAGGTCAACGTAGCGTCGTTCGGGAAGACGAAGTCCAAGCCAGGGGTCGCCGAGCCACCGACCACGGCGACCCGCACCTGACCGCCGGCACCGCCGCTCTTGAGCACGCGCACGGCCACCTCGACGCCCTCGCCCGTGGTCAGCGACGCCAGCTCGAAGCGAACCGTGGTGCCCGCGCCCGACTCGACCACCGTGACCTGCCGCGACACCTCGTCGCTCACCGCACCACGCGAAGCGACCAAGGAGACCGTGTAGACGCCGGCCGCCAGGAACGTGTGGCTGGGGTTCTGCAGCATCGAAATCCCGCCGTCACCGAAGTCCCAGCTCCATGCCGTCGGGCCGCCCGTGCTGGTGTCTGTGAACTGCACCGGGAGCCCCGCGGTCGCGATCCCGGGCGCCCAATCGAAGTCCGCGACCAGCGGCTCCTCCGGATACAGCACGTGGACCTGGCCCACACAGGAGTCTTCGCAAGGCGCACCGATCGCCAGGCCCTGACCCGTGGCGCTGAACCGTCCGCTGGCGAGCGCTGCGCCGAACTGGTCGTTGAGCTCGACCTGGTCGGCGATCCCGGCTGAGTCCTGGTTCCAGAGCTGCGGGTCGGCGTGATCGATACCATACTCACTGCCCCGATAGACCTTCACCTCGCCGGCGCCATCGACTCCGCCGAGGATCCGAGTCGGGCTGCCCACCGCCAGCTCGTCGAAGCCGTCGCCGTCGAAGTCACCCGCCGCCAGCGACCAGCCGAACCGATCTTCGAAATCGTCCCCCTCGAGCAGCGTGCTCCCGGCGCCGGTGAGGCCCGAGGACGAACCGTAGATCACGTGCACGGCACCGATCAGCCCGCTGTCGAGAAAGCCGAAGTACTCGAACGGCACCCCGACCACCAGGTCGGCGAACCCGTCGCCGTCGAAGTCGCCGACCGCTAGCGACCAGCCGAAGCGCTCGAAGCCATGGATCGTCTCGCCGATGGCCGAGCCCTGGCGCCAGTTCTGGCCTTGCGGCAAACCGCCGCCCGACGGAGTCCGCGAGCCGACCAGTCCGCCGCCGGTGCCGAAGAAGATCTGGACCGAGCCCGCCCAGGTCTCGATGGTGGAGTCGAGCGGGATGGCGACCGCCAGCTCGTCGAAGCCGTCGCCGTCGAAGTCGCCCGCCGCCAGGGCGTGACCGAAGCCGTCCTCCGCTTCGAGCACCGGCGGTGCGGCGTCGCCACGATTCAAGAACTGACTGCCCGCCGCGCTCAAGCCCGAGGGCCCGCCGTAGATCACCTGCACCGCCCCAGCATCCATGCTGCCAAAGACGTCCTCGCCGGGGATGCCGACCGCGAGGTCGGCGAACCCGTCGCCGTCGAAGTCGCCGGAAGTCAGCGAGAAGCCGAACACGTCGCCGGCCTCGGCATGATCGGCGATCCCGGCAACGCCCTGGTGCCAATGCTGCTGGCCGACCGCGACCAAACCAGCGCCGGAGCCGTAGAGCACGACCACCATGCCGGCGTCGATCGCCGCGGAGACCGTGGCTCCCGGAGCGCCGATCGCGAGGTCGTCGAACCCGTCGCCGTCGAAGTCACCCACCGCGAGCGACTCGCCCAGGCTCTCGGGGCCGGACCAACGCTCCACCCGCGCCGGGTCGAGGCCGGTCTCGCTGCCGTACACCACGTGCACCGCATCGAGGGTGCCGATCGCCAGGTCGTCCCACCCGTCGCCGTCGAAGTCGCCGGACGCGAGGACCTTGCCGGTCTCGTCGCCCGAGAGGCCGAGGCCGAGCAGCGCCGTGGGCGGGGCACCGCTGCGCCACACCTGGCTACCTTCGGCAGTGAGCTGGCCGTGCAGGGTCGTCGAGCCGAGCGAACCGACGAGGGCCCAGCCCAGGAGAAAACGGACCGGAGCAGCGAGCGAGTGACGTAGCGGTCGAGTGGGATCGTGCATGGTGTAACTCCTGAGGCTCTACGCAGACGCCCGGGATGCGTCGCCCGGCAACCTCCTCACCATGCGACAGCGTCGAAAACTCGCCGATCGGGTCAAGGGTAGCAGCCGCTTGCTTGCCCGGATCCCTCGCGGTCAGCAACTCGGCCCCAGCACCATCGAGCGCGCGTATCGCGACCGCTCACGGGATCGTTCCTGGTGGGTTGGAGCCACCCGATTCCAGGGCTCCACTCGACGTCCGATGGCCGTCCAGAGCTCGTCAGCGGCCTACTCGGCGCGCAGTGCAGTGACGGGATCGACCCCGGGTCGCGCGCCACGCCGGGACCAGGCACGCGACCGCCGCGGGCGAAACCTTTCGTCTCCGATGTCGTCTTTGTATACAGTCCCGGACGCTGGTCGCAACCTGCCTCTACGCACCTCTCGGAGACCGCGATGCCCAAGTCCCTGTTCCTAGGCGAGTTCGAGCAGCTCGTCCTGCTCGCGGTGATGCGCTCGGGCACCCAGCCCTACGCGCTGCAGATCTCGCGCGAGATCGAGAACGCCGGCGGTCGCGCGATCTCGCGCGGCGCGCTCTACCGCACGCTCGACCGCCTCGAGGGCAAGGGCTTCGTACGCTTCTCGGTGGAGCCGGGCGGCCCGGAGCGCGGCGGGCACGCCCGCCGCCGGTTCGCCGTCACGTCCGCCGGCGAGCGCGTGCTGTCGGAGACGCTGGGCGTGCAGGACCGTCTGCGCGAAGGTCTCGCGGGGGTGAAGCCGTGAGTCGCCAGCGCAGCCCGTCCGCGACCCCGCCGCAGCCGCCGCGCCTCGCCCGCGCGCTGCTCCGCCAGGCGCTGCCCGACGACTCGTTCGGCGACAGCGTGATGGGCGATCTCCACGAAGAGCTGCTCGAGCGGGTCGAGCGTGCCGGCGGTCGCACCGCGAGAGCACGGTTGTGGTACACCGCCGAGGCGCTGCGCATCGCGCTCGCGGAACCTCTCCGCCGTCTGGTTGCTCGGGCGAGCGACGCCTCGCGCGCGCAGAGACGGCCAGCGGGCGACGCCCTGCAAGGCGACTTGCGCGCTGCGCTCCGTGCGCTGGCCAAGCGCCCGGCCCACACCGCGGTTGCGCTGCTCTCGCTCGCCATCGGCATCGGCAGCACGGTCGCGGTGTTCAGCGTGGCCAACGCGCTCTTCCTGCGACCGGTGCCTGGCGTGCACGACACCTCGCGCGCGGTCGAGATCGGCCGCACCACCGACGGCCGCGGCTTCGACACCATGAGCTACGCGGACATCGCCGACATCCGCAACGAGGTCGACGCGTTCGAGCACGTCGTCGAGTGGGAGGCCGGCTTGTTCCGGCTGAGCGTCGACGGGCGCGGCGAGCAGGTGCAGGGCTACTACGTCGCTCCGGGCTACTTCGAGCTCCTCGGCCTGCGGCCGGCGCTCGGCCGCTTCCTGCTGCCCGAGGAAGCGGCGGGCGTCGGCGCTCACCCGGTGGTCGTGGTGACCCACCGTTTCTGGCAGGAGCGGCTCGGCGGCGATGCCGATGCGCTCGGCGCCAAGATCGAGCTCAACCGCGAGACCCACGAGGTCGTGGGAGTGGCGCCGCCGGCATTCCAGGGCCACATGTTCGCCGTGCGCGGATCCGTGTTCCTGCCGATCACCCAGCACCCGCGCGTCGTCGCCTCGCCGGAGGTGCTCACGACGCGCGGCAACGTCTCGCCCGCCGCGCTCGGCTTGCTGCGCGAAGGGGTCACGGTCGCGGCGGCCGACGCCGCGGCGCGCGCCGTCTTCCTGCGGCTCGCGGCCGAGTATCCCGAGACCAACGGGCGGTTCGGCGCCCGGGTCATCCCGCTGGGGCCGCTGCCCGGCTTCGGCCGCGGGCCGGTCGCCGGCTTCGTGCTCCTGCTAGGCGCGCTCGTCTCGCTGGTGCTGCTCGCGACCTGCGCCAACGTCGCCGGTATGCTGCTGGCGCAGGCCGCAGCGCGGGAGCGCGAGCTCGCGATCCGGCTCTCGCTCGGCTGCGGCCGGGCGCGGCTGGTGCGCCAACTCCTCGCGGAGTCGACGCTGCTCGCGGGCGCCGGCGGCGTGCTCGGCGTGCTCGGCGCCTCCTGGGCACTGCGCGCGATCGACGTCTCCCGGCTCGGCCTGCCGGTCGACGTCTCGTTCGATCTCTCGCCCGACCTGCGGGTGATGGCGTTCGCGCTGGGGGTCTCGCTCTTCGCCGCGCTCGTCTTCGGCACGACTCCAGCGCTCCACAGCGCGCGCACCGACCTCGTGCGCGCGCTGCACCAGGGCGCCGCGACCGTCGGTGGCCGGCGCGCCCGACTGCGGCGCGCCTTCGTCGGCGCCGAGGTCGCCCTGGCGTTCCTGCTCGCCGTGGTGGCCGGGCTCTTCGTGCGTTCGCTCCAGGCGGCCGGCGATATTCACAAGGGCTTCGACCCGGAGGGCGTCGCGATCACCTCGCTCGACCTCGACCTCGAGGGTTACGAGGGAGCGGAGGCCGCCGAGCTGCTGCGCGGGATCCACGAGCGTGTGCGCGCGATCCCCGGTGTCGATCACGCCGCGTTCTCGATCGACCTGCCGCTCGACATGTCGGCGCACCACACCGGCATCGTGCCCGACACCGTGAGCCCCGAAGCGATCGACGACCCCGAGTCTGCGTCGAGCGCCGACTTCAACCTGGTAACCCACGAGTACTTCGACACGCTGCGCATCGCCGTGCAGCGTGGCCGCGCCTTCGAGGCCACCGACCTGCGCGGCGGATCGCGCGTCGCGATCGTGAGCCGCGGCCTCGCGGAGCGCGTGTGGGGCGAGGACGATCCGCTCGGACGCACGTTCCGCATGCCGGGCCGCTCCGAGTACCCGTACACCGTGGTCGGCGTAGCCGACGACGTCAAGAACCAGATGCTGATGGAGCGCTCGCGCCCGTTTCTCTACCTGCCGCTCGACGAGACGGCGCTCGGCGGCGAGCAGCGGCTGTCGCTCTCGGTACGCTCCGGCGGCGACCTCGACGCGCTCGCCGGGCCGATCCGCCAGGCGATCCTCGACACCGAGCCGAGCCTCGCGCTCGTGCCGGTGACCACGCTCGCGCGCTACGTCGGCATCGGCACGCTGCCCCAGAAGATCGGCGCCGGCGTCGCCTCGAGTCTCGGCGTGGTGGCTCTCTTCCTCGCCGCGCTCGGGCTCTACGGCGTGGTCGCCGTCCTGGTCGCCGAGCGCCGCCACGAGATCGGTGTGCGCATGGCGTTGGGCGAGGGGCGACACGCGCTCGTCAGGCGCTTCGTCCGCGGCACGCTGCGCCTCGCGCTGCCCGGGCTCCTGGTCGGTGGGCTGCTCGCTCTGGGTCTCGGCCAGGCCATCCGCAGCTTCCTGCTAGGCGTCGACCCGCTCGACCCGGTCGCGCTCGGGCTGGTCGCCGTCGGGGTGCTCGGCGTGGTGGCGGTCGCCGGCTGGTTGCCCGCGCGGCGCGCGGCGCGGCTCGATCCGGTCGAGGCGCTGCGGCGGGATTGAGACGTCGGGAGCCCGTATCTGGTAGGGAGCACGTCAGGTCGCGGCGCCGATCCGAATCTTGCTACGCTCGTCGTCGGTCTACGCCGCAGGTCGTAGCATGCGCAGTGAAGCGAACGCAGGGAGAGAGAGGCCGCTCGGCGCGGCGGGCGATACTGCCGTGGACGCGGGCGACGGCGACGTGCCTCCGGGAGAGGTCACCCGCTTGCTGCAGGCCTGGACGCGGGGAGACGCGGCGGCCCTCGATCAGCTACTCCCGCGGGTCCAAGCCGAGCTGCGCCGCCTGGCGCGTCGGAAGTTGAGGGGCGAGCGGTCAGGACACACGCTGCAGACCACGGCCCTCGTCAACGAGGCCTACCTTCGCCTCGTCGATGTAAAGCGCGTCGTCTGGCAGGACCGCGCACATTTCTTTGCCGTCGTGGCACGGCTGATGAGACGCATCCTGATCGATTACGCCCGCGCCCGAGGATCGCTGAAACGCGGGGGGGGCCTCATTACCGTGGAGCTGTGTGATCCGACCGTGTCACC
>DATLFI010000218.1:0-4359 GCA_035524895.1 Thermoanaerobaculia bacterium
TTACTGTCAAACGCTTGCCGCGTCCCACCTTCACGCAGCCGGTCGAAGGGCCGATGCCCTTACCTGGCCCTCACCTGGCAAGCGCCAGGCCGACGATCCGGTCGCACAGCTCCGGGAAGTCGATCCCGACACACGACGCCGACTGCGGCAGCAGGCTCGTGGGAGTCATGCCAGGCAGGGTGTTGGCCTCGAGACAGTAGGGCCGTCCGGCGGCGTCGAGACGGAAGTCGACGCGGCTGAAATCCCGGAGCTTGAGGGCACGGTGCACCCGTACCGCCATCTCGCGCAAGCTCTCGGTCAGCTCGGACGGCAGGTCGGCGGGAAAGATCTCCGTGGCGCCGCCGGGGGTGTACTTGCTCTCAGAGTCGAACAGCCCCGTCGCGGTCACGATCTCGCCCACGCCGAGGGCCGCGTCGCCCAGCACTCCGACCGTCAGCTCACGGCCGGGCAGGTACGCCTCGAGCAACACGATCGGATCGAAGGCAGCGGCAACCCCCGCGGCGGCGAGCAGGCTGACGCGGTCTGTCGGGGTGGCCACCAGGCTCAACCCGATCGTCGATCCGACCCGCGACGGCTTCACCACCAGGGGCGCACCCAACCTCGCGATCGCCTGCGGAGTCGAGGGCCAGACCTCCCAGTCGGGGGTTGCGACGCCGGCGTAGCGCATGAGGCGCTTGGCGGTGTCCTTGTCCATCGCCAGCGTCGAGCCGAGCGAGTCACTGCCCACGAAAGGCAGGCCACCCAGCTCGAGCAAGGCCTGGAGCTGCCCACCCTCCCCCTGTTGGCCGTGGAGCACCAGGAACAGGACGTCTGCGTCCCGCAGTCGCCGGTCCTGCAGGAGCGCGGGAAGGTTCTCGCGACGGCGCAGCTCGGCTAGCTCGTTCGAGCTCGGAGGGGCGCAACCTACCGCCGAGGAGAGCAACCCAGGCTCGGCCTCCCGCTCGACGAACCCGGTCGAGATGTCGACCACCTGCACGGCATGGCCACACGTTCGAAGCGCGGCGGCCACTTCCCGAGCGCCGGAAAGCGCGACGGATCGCTCGGGTGTCGAGCCGCCGGTGAGCAGTGCGATCCTGGCTGGTGATCGAGGCATCGTAGGCGCCGCTGCGTCGCTGTACGCTCGGGTCGCTTCTTCGCGGCCCCAGCGAACGCGCGATCATAGATCGCGCCGAGCCGGTTCCGTTGCGGGGTGAGGCCTTCGGACGCCCCACAGCAACAGCAGGCCGACCAACGCGAGCCCACTCCCGGCCAGATAAGGAAGCCCGATCTCGACGTCGTAGAGCCACCCCGCGAGGACCGGGATGCTGGCTCGCGAAGCGGCGGCGAGCGACTGCAGGAGGCCCATCAAGGCACCCTGCTCGTCACCCGCGCCCACCGAGACCAGGGTCGACAGGGAGGGCGCCGCGAGCGCCCGACCTACCGCAATCAGCGCGAGCGCAGCCACCGCGAACGGCAGCGCGTCGAAGAGAGGCAGCACCAGCAGCGCGACGCAGCAGAGCGCCGCCCCCGAGCGGGCCAGCGCTGCCACACCAAACCTCTGGCTCAAGGAGCCGAACAGGCTTCCCTGCACCACGACCATCACCGCGCCGATCCCGAACATAACCAGTCCGAAGCCGGCCGCGCCCAGTCCGAAGCGGACCGCGCCGAAGTAAGCGAACGTGGTCTCGAGCACCACGAACGAGCCGGTGAGAAAGAAGTTCGCGAGCAGGAGAGAGCGCATCGGACCGTCGCTCCAATGACGGCGCAGGGTCGCGAGCCGGCCCGGTCGTTCGGCGCGCGATACGTGCGACTCCTCCAGGCGGACAGCGGCAATTAGGAGATTCGCCAGCGCGAGTGTCGCGGCGATCAGCGCCGCGGTCGGAAAACCGAAGCCGAGTGCGACGACGGCGGCGCCGAGAGCCGGACCCAGTACGAAGCCCAGGCCGATCGCCGCGCCCAGCAGCCCCATCGCGCGGGGCCGCTCGGAGAGATCAGTGCGGTCCGCGATGTAGGCCTGCGCCGTCGCGATGCTGCCGCCGAAGAACCCCGCCAGCGCGCGTGCACCGGCCAGCAAGCCCAAGGTCGGCGCCGCGGCGGACAGCAGCATGGACACCGTCGTCCCCGCGAGGCTGGCGAGCAGCAACGGCCGCCGCCCGTACCGGTCGGAAAGCCGCCCGAACACCGTGGAGCCGAAGAGCTGCGCCAGGGAGTACGAGGTCAGGACGGTGCCGAGCGCCAGGCCGGAGGCGCCGAGCTCCCGAGCCCAGTAGGGCAGCACCGGCAGCACCAGTCCGAAACCCAACATGTCGAGGAAGACGGTGAAGTAGACCACCGCCAGCGAGGTCCGAGAGCCTCCGGCGGCGTCAGGTCTCGTCCCCGGCGCCGCGCCGGGCTCGCGTTCGGCGCCCTGGTCTCTCATTCCGAGAGCCGCAGCGCCAGTCCGTCGGCGACCGCCATCCCTTCGACCGTCGGCGCCAGTCGGTGACCCCGAACCATCACCAAGCCCGATTGCTCGAACGTCGCGACCAGGTCTCCATGGATGGCGAGCAGGTCCCAGGCGAGATCGCGACGCAACCGTTCCAGATCCACGCCTTCGGTGGTTCGGAGTCCCAGCATCAACGCCTCGAGACGAAGCTTCGCCGCGTCGAGCTGCTCGCTTCCAGCGACACTGCTGCCACGCTCCTCGATCGCGCGCGCCCACATCGCGAGCTCCCGCTCGTTCCACCATCGGGCTCGGCCGTCGAAGGAGTGCGCGGACGGTCCCAGACCGAGGTACGGCGCGTGACGCCAGTACTTCTGGTTGTGCTTCGATCGAGCAGCCGGTGTGCGCGCGAAGTTGGAAACCTCGTAGCCGTCCCAGCCCGCGTCGGCAAGCTCGCGATGGGTCGCGCGGAACAGCTCCCCTCGGCGCTCCTCGCCCACCAGCAGCGCCGGTCGGCGCGCGAACAGGCGCGCGAGGGGCGTGCCGTCGTGCACGGTCAGTTCGTAACAAGACAGGTGCTGGATGCCGAGGGCGACAGCTTCCCTCAAGTGCCCTCGCCAGGCCTCTGCCTCCTGGTGCGGCCAGGCGTAGATCAGATCGATCGACACCACCGGGAACCCGGCGGCGAGCCCTGTTTCGACCGCGCGCAGAGCTTGCTGCCGCCGATGGCGTCGCCCCAAGAAGCGCAGGGCTTCGTCGTCGAGCGCCTGCACTCCGAGACTGAGCATCCGCACCCCGAGGCGGTGCCAGGCCTCCACCCGCTCGCGGTCGACATCCTCGGGGTTGGCCTCGAGAGTGATCCACAGATCGGGGCCGCACGAAAACCGGGCCCGCAGCGCCTCGACCAGCCTGGCGAGCTGTTCCGGTGCCAGGGCCGAAGGTGTGCCGCCGCCCAGATAGAGCGTGTCGACCTCCACGCCGTCGAGCTGCCAGCCTGATATCTCCTGGAGCAATAGGTCGACATAGCGCCCACGAGCTGCGGCATCGCCCCGGGTCACCGCGAAGTCGCAGTACGGACAGATCGCGGAGCAGAACGGCACGTGCACGTAGACCCCCGCTGCCGGCCCGCCTGGCGCCGGGCGGAAGCCGGCGGTTGGCGTGCTCTCGGAGGGTCGGGGCTGAACGCGCAAGCTCGCTGGACTCCGTGCGGGAAACCGCTCACCGTGGCGCAGGTCGACGTCTCGTCTCGGCTCGGGCCGTCGCTCGGCACCTGTGGCTCGATTTATGGCTCGACCTGTGGGCCGCGTCTGGCTCGTTCTGGGCCCGCTTCGTCTAGTCTAGTGGCGTGGGTACCCGGAACGTCGCGGGAGTCGGCCCGCACCGCGCCGCTTTCGCCGCAGCCCTGGTGTTGGCTCCAGTCCTGGTCTGCGGTGGCGTCGCCCTCGGCCAGCCCGAGGGCGCTGGCCGAGATGCCCAGCTAATGCCCATGGCGGCAGGGAACAGGTGGGTGTTCGGCACCACCGCGGGCGATCGCTTCGAGATTCGCGTCACCGAGGAGCGGGCCGAGCGCGACGGGTCGCGAGTGGTCCGCGTCGACGACTCGGGCGGTGACTACCGCCTCGTCCGCATCGCGCCCGACCAGGCGACGAGCCTGCTCGAGCTGCACCGTTTTGGCCACGCCCCCGCGACCTTCGACCCACCCCTGGTGCTGGTACCCGCGGGCGCCGCGCCTGGGACCCGACACCAGCACGAGGCTGCGCTCCGCGCCTTCGACCCCGGCGGAGACAGCGAGCCACAGCAGGGGACTGCGCGCACCGAGCTGTCGATCGGCAGGCCCGAGACCGTCCGTGCCCCGGCAGGACAGTTCCCGGCAAGCCTCCCGCTCGACGGCGTAATCGAGCTCTCGTGGGGCGACGGCTCCCGGCATGCCGAGACCTTTCGCGTCTGGATCGCGCCCG
>DATLFI010000219.1:0-13629 GCA_035524895.1 Thermoanaerobaculia bacterium
GAACAACCCACAGGACGTGATCCGCTGGGCGGGGGAAGCGCTGCGGATCGAGCCGGGTAGCTCAGAAGCGGCTTGCCTGCTTCGCGCCGCCGCCGCGCGCATCGGCGACTGCGATGCGGTGGTGGCAGCAACCTTGTCGTGTCCCGGTCCGCCGGCCGACGTCAAGCTCGCGCGCCAAGTCCTCGGCTGCCTCATCGAGCGCGAGGCATGGTCGGAGGCACACCGGGTTCTCGAGCGACTCCCTGCCGAGCTGTCCGCACAGAAGCCCATCCAGCGTCTGGCGAGGGAGCTCTCGGAAGCGTCTGTCGACATCCTTGCGCTCGAGCAGACTTCCGATGGAGGGGCGCCCGAGCGAGAGGGAGCCCTGAGCGGGACGCCGTCGACCGCCGTTAGCCCCGCAGCGCAGTCGAACGGAGACGAGTCACGAGAGGCGGAAGTGAAGGGGAAGGACGACGTCCCACAGCGGGTGAGAGAGCAGTTTGGCGCTGCAACGACGAAAGAGGACTTCGAAGCCGCGTTCCTAGGGATCAAGCCCCTGGCCGATCAGCAGCCCGATGACCCCGAGCTCAACCTGCTTGCCGGCGAGGCCGCTTACCGGGCCGCACGATTCGCCCAGGCCGTTCGCCACTACGAGCGCGTTCGAGAGATGGATGGCCAACCCGTGCACCTCTTCTACTTCGCAGTTTCCCTGTACGAATCCGGCAATCCGGAAACGGCGGCACGGGTGCTGCGCCGAGCATTGCCGCACCTCGCTCGCTCGCCATTCGTGGCCTCGTACGTCGAGAAGATCCTTCCTCGTAGCGGAGGCGGTTGAGGCGCCCGGATCTGCGATGACGAGGACCACTTGTTGATGATGACCAGCCTGTTGGAATCTTGACCTCCGATCCTCGCATCGCTGTTCTCGGCGTCGGCCACTGGGGCAGGAACCTCGTCCGCGTGTTCGACGAGCTCGGCAGTCTCGCCGCCATCTGCGACGTCGACCCGGTGCTCCGACAGACCAAGGCGGAGGAGTTCGGGGTCGAAGGCTACGCCTCGGTGCAGGAGGTGCTCGCCGACCCGGCGATCGACGGCGTAGCGATCGCCACCCCGGCAGCGACCCATGCCGAGATCGCCCGCGCCGCTCTCGGAGCGGGCAAGGACGTCTTCGTCGAGAAACCTCTCGCTCTCGACCCGACCGAAGCCGACGATCTCATTGCCAAGGCGGAGGCGGACGATCGCATCCTGATGGTCGGCCACATCCTGCGCTACCACCCGGCGGTCGAGCGCCTCCTCGAGCTCGCCCGCGACGGCGAGCTCGGCCGTGTCCAGTACGTCTACTCGAACCGTCTCAACATCGGCCGCATCCGCACCGAGGAGAACATCCTCTGGAGCTTCGCCCCGCACGACATCTCGATCATGCTGGCGCTTCTCGGCACCCTCCCCGACTCGGTCTCCTGTCGCGGCGCGTACCACCTGGGCTCCGACGTCGCCGACGTCACGCTCTCCCACCTCTCCTTCCCCGGCGGTCGCCAGGGACATGTCTTCGTCAGCTGGCTCCATCCCTTCAAGGAGCAGCGTCTGGTGGTCGTCGGCAGCGAGAAGATGGCCGTCTTCGAGGACACCGCCGAGGAGAAGCTCCTCCTCTACCCCCACCGGGTCGAATGGAAGAACCAGATCCCCAGCGCGGTGCGCGCCGAGCGGATCCCGGTCGAGGTGCCTGCCGCCGAGCCCCTCAAGAGGGAATGCGAGCACTTCCTCCGCTGCGTGGAGACCCGCGAGACACCTCTCACCGATGGCGCCGAGGGGCGGGACGTCCTCAGCGTCCTCGCCGCCTGCCAGTCGTCGCTCGACCAGGACGGGATTGTCATCGGGCTCGGCGATCGCCCCCTACGGGCTCACTACCTCGCCCACCCCACCGCGGTCATCGACCAGCCCTGCGAGATCGGCGAGGGGACGAAAATCTGGCACTTCACCCACGTCCTCGAAGGCGCCGAGATCGGCAAGAACTGCGTCTTTGGGCAGAACTGCTCCGTGGCCGGCGGCGTCGTCATCGGCGACGGCGTCAAGGTGCAGAACAACGTATCGATCTACAGCGGCACAGTGATCGAGGACTACGTCTTCCTCGGTCCCTCCTGCGTGCTCACCAACGTCACCAACCCTCGCGCCGAGATCAACCGCCACGACCTCTACGAATCGACGCTCCTCCGCCGCGGCTGCACGATCGGAGCCAACGCGACGATCGTCTGCGGGGTCGAGATCGGGCGCTACGCCTTCGTTGCGGCAGGAGCGGTCGTCACCGCTCACGTGCCGGACTATGCACTCATGGTCGGGGCACCGGCGCGGCGGGTGGGATGGGTGAGCCGGCACGGGCTGCCATTGCAAGAGCCGAACGAGGAGGATATCTACGTGTGTCCCGAGAGCGGTTTGCGCTACAGAGAGGAAGCACCTGGCGTGCTGCGTTGCCTCGATCTACACAGCGAGGAGCCTCTTCCCAGTGACCTTCAACGGGGCCACCGGTACTATGATGACCTGGTCCACGGGCACCGTTTCTCAGTCAAGGATCATCCGGCCAACGCCTAGCAGATGAGCGTCGACTGGTCACGGCAAGTCGTACTCGTCACTGGCGGTACCGGCTCCTTCGGCAAGAAGTTCGTCGAGATCCTTCAGAACGAGCACCCGCCGAAGAAGCTCATCGTCTTCAGCCGCGACGAGCTCAAGCAGTACGACATGCAGGTCGGCGACCAGGGCGCCACCAATGTCCGGTTCTTCATCGGAGACGTCCGGGACGTCGGCCGCCTTCGCCGCGCCATGGAGCAGGTCACGGTCGTCGTCCACGCCGCGGCGCTCAAGCAGGTGCCCGCCTGCGAGTACAACCCCATCGAAGCCGTGCGCACGAACGTCGATGGCGCCGTCAACGTGATTGAGGCGGCTCTCGACTGCGAGGTCGAGCGCGTCGTCGCCCTGTCGACCGACAAAGCCGTGAGCCCCGTCAACCTCTATGGCGCCACCAAGCTCGTCGCCGAGAAGCTCTTCATCCAGGCCAACGCCTATCGCGGCGAGCGCCCGACGCGGTTCAGTTGCGTCCGCTACGGCAACGTCGTGGGGAGCCGTGGAAGCGTCATTCCTCTCTTCGTCAAACAGAAAAGCAACGGCCGTCTGACCATCACCGATCCACGGATGACTCGTTTCTGGATCACACTCGAGCAGGGGGTCCGTTTCGTCATGCGATGCATCGAGCAGATGCACGGTGGCGAGGTGTTTGTGCCGAAGATCCCGAGCATGAACATTCTCGAGCTGGCACGGGCGATCGCACCGGAATGCGAGATTGGCGAGGTCGGAATCCGCCCCGGAGAAAAGCTCCACGAAGTACTCGTCTCCGAGGACGAGGCTCGCAATACCCTCGAGCTCGGCCACATGTTCGTCATTCAACCGGCCCACCCGTGGTGGACAGTCGCCAATTGGAACGATGGCCGGCCGCTACCAGACGGTTTTCAGTACCGCAGCGACACGAACGACCACTGGCTGTCGGGCCGAGAGCTCGGTCGCTTGGCGAGCGAAGTCCAGTGACGCAGGGCACATCGAGCCGGCTCGCAATCGCCGGTGGAAGGCCGGTCCGAGAGGAGCTTCTTCCCTACGGCCGCCACACGATAGATGACGACGACGTCGCCGCGGTCGTGGCCAGCCTCCGTTCCGGATGGCTCACGACGGGGCCGAAGATTAGCGAATTCGAGAAAGCGTTCGCGAAGGTCGTTGGCGCCTCCGATGCCGTCGCGCTGAGCAGTGGCACCGCGGCTCTCCACGTCGCTATTCACAGCCTCGACCTGGAAGCCGATGACGAAGTCCTCGTACCGGCATTGACCTTCGTAGCAACGGCAAATGCGGTGCTCTACTGCGGCGGCAAGCCGGTCTTCGTGGACATTCGGCGAGATGACTTGCTCATCGATCCGGATGCACTGCAGAGTGCTGTAACACCTCGAACTCGGGCAATTCTCGCGGTCGACTTCGCGGGTCACCCATGCGACTACGATCGCCTGTTGAAGCTAGCGAACGAACAGAAGCTAACTGTCGTTGCAGACTCGTGTCACGCACTCGGGGCAACCTACGGCGGGCGCGCCGTAGGCTCACTCGTCGACCTGACGGTGTTCAGCCTGCATCCCGTCAAGCACATCACGACGGGAGAAGGAGGGATGGTGACGGTCGACGATCCCTCGACGGCCTCACGGCTTCGACGCTTCCGGAATCACGGGATCGACCGCGATCATCACAGCCGATCCGCGAGCAGCTCGTGGCTCTACGACATGGTCGAGTTGGGCTTCAACTATCGGATCTCTGATCTCCAATGTGCCTTGGGGACGAGTCAGCTGCGAAAGCTCGAGGCCTGGATCGAACACCGACGTGCGATGGCCAAGCTCTACGACGAGGCCCTCGACAACCTGCCCAAGGTCCGCCCCCTTTCGAGGTCGCCGGCAGTCGAGCACGCATACCACCTCTACGTCGTCGAGCTCATCGATCCTGCCGCGCGGCAGCACCGGGGCGAGATCTTCGCTGCGCTGCGGGCCGAAGGGATCGGGGTGAACGTCCATTACCGCCCGGTTTACCTGCACTCCCACTACCGCCGACTCGGCTTCGAACCGGGGCTCTGCCCGATCGCCGAAGAGGTCTACGAGGGGATCCTCAGCCTCCCGATCCATCACGGGATGACCGAGGCAGACGCCCAGGACGTGGTGGTCGCCCTCGAGAAAGTCCTCGCTCACTCGTGGTGAGAAGCGCCGCCGGAGAACATCGTTGCCTCGTCGTCGGCTGTGGCTCGATCGGGACCAGGCACCTCGCGAATCTCCATTCCCTCGCCGCTGGGCCGATCGCCATCTGCGACGTTGAACCCAACCGGCTAGCCGCGTGTCGGGAGATGGCGAGCGCAGCCTTCGACGACTTTCAAAGGGCCCTCGCCGAGCTCGAGCCGGAATTGGTCTTGGTCTGTACGCCACCAACGACGCATCTCCCAGTCGTGCGCAAAGCACTCGAGGCCGACTGCCATGTCTTCGTCGAAAAGCCCATCTCTCACGACCTCGAGGGGGTCGAGGAGATCATCGAGCTCGCGAAACGACGGCGACGCGTGGTTCAGGTGGGCTACAACCTCCGCTTCCATCCTGGAATTCGAAAGCTTCGGAGCCTCCTCGGCGCCGGAGAGATCGGCGGAGCGCTCTGGGCGTATGCCGAGTTCGGTCAGTACCTCCCCGATTGGCGGCCCGCCGAGGACTATCGACAGAGCTACACTGCGACCCGGAAGGAGGGAGGCGGCATCCTCCTCGACGCCTCGCACGAGATCGATTACGTGACCTGGCTCTTGGGGCCCCCTCGCGAGCTCGTGTGCTTCGCCGACCGGATCGGTGGGCTCGACATCGACGTCGAGGACTCCGCCACGCTCCTCCTCCGTTTCCCGGAGGGGGTGCGCGCCGACATCCACCTCGACATGCTTCAGCGATCATATTCGCGTTCCTGCAAGATCGTCGGCACGGAGGGAACCCTGGCCTGGGACTACTCCGCCGCCACTGTCACCTTGACCAGGAGCGACTCCGAGCCTCGAGTGTACGAGTCCTCTTCAGATCCTGCCGAGATGTACCGGCTGGAGCTCGAGCACTTCCTCGCCAGTATCGCAGCCGACGCCCCGCAGAGTCCATCTCTCGACGACGCGAAGTCGGTGCTGGAGATCGTGATCGCAGCGAAGGAGTCCGCAGGGAGCGGGCGGGTGGTCCACCTGGGGTGAAGGGCCTCGCCGACCGAACCGCGCTCGTCACCGGCGGCTCTCGGGGCCTCGGGGCCGAGGTCGTCCGTCACCTGGCTCGCCACGGAGCCGACGTCGCCTTCACCTACCAGCGAAGCCAAGACGCCGCCGCCGCGCTGAGGGACGAGATCGAGTCGACGGGCCGACGCTGTGCTGCGATCGCCGCGGACGTCGCCTCGTTCGCCACTGCCGAGTGCGTCGTCGACCAGGTCCTCCGCGACTTCGAGTCCCTCCACTTCCTCGTCTGCAACGCCGGATTCGCACGTAGCCGCCCACTTGCCAAGATGACCGAGGACGACTGGGACTCGGTCGTCGACGTGTGCCTCAAGGGCGCATTCAACTACATCCGAGCGGCGGCGCCACACCTAGTCTCGCAGACATTCGGTCGCGTCGTCTGCATCGGCTCGATCAACGGCCTTCGCGGCAGGATCGGAACGGCGAGCTACAACGCGGCGAAGGCGGGTCTCGTCGGCCTCGTCAAGACAGCAGCCGCGGAGCTCGGACAGCACTCGATCAACGTCAATCTGGTGGCCCCCGGTTTCATCGAAACGCCGTCGCAGTCCGAAACTCCGGAGATCGTTCGGGACCTGGTGCTCAAGGAGTGCGCGATCAAGCGGCTCGGCCGGCCCGAAGACGTCGCCCCGGTCGTGGCCTTCCTCTGTAGCGACGACGCCCACCATCTGACCGGGCAAGTGCTCAAGGTCGATGCCGGTCAGTACCTTTAGCATGGCCGCGCCATCGCGAGTCGTCGCGATCCTCCAGGCGAGGACGGGCTCAACCCGGTTCCCCCGCAAGGTCCTGGCAGGGCTCTGCGGAGAACCGATGCTCGCCGTAATCATCGAACGGCTCCGCCCGGCGACCCTGGTCGACGAGCTCGTCGTCGCGACGACCACGGAAGCGGAGGACGATCCGGTCGTCGCCCTCGCCGAGCAGATGGGGGTCGCCTCCTTCCGCGGCTCGCGGGACGACTGTCTCGATCGCTACTACCGGGCTGCCAAGAGCTTCGAGGCGACTGTGGTCGCCAGGCTCACGGCTGACAATCCGGTGGTGGACGGAGGCTTCGTCGACACCCTGGTCCAAGCGTTCTTCGCCGCCGATCCGCCGTGCCACTACCTCGCACCCGGTCCTGGCTTTCCTGTCGGTATGTCTTGCGAGATCCTCTCGTTCGATGCCCTGGAAGCGGCGTGGCGCGAAGATGCGGACCCGGCGTCGCGCGAGCATGTGACGCAGTTCGTTCGCCGTCGAGCCGACCGCTTCAGCGTCGCTGTGGCCCCTGCGGAGCGGGATGACTCGCAGATTCGTTGGACGGTCGATCATCCCGAGGATCTCGAACGCGTTCGAGCGCTCTTTGCGGACCTCGGCACCCTGACTTTCGACTGGCGCCGCGCGCTCTCGTTCGCGACCGAGCCAGGGCCCGTGCGAGGCGGATGAACCCTGGCACTTTGCTCGTCCGCTGTGATGGCGACGCCTCGCTCGGAGCGGGACACGTGATGCGCTGTCTCGCCCTCGCCCAAGCCTGGCACGACGAGGGCGGGCACGCCGTCTTCGCCATGCGCCATTCGTCGCCTCCCCTTCGCCACAGGCTCGAAGCGGAAGGCATCTCTATTCGGGTCGTTTCAGCAGATGCGGGAAGCCCGAGCGATGCGAGCTCGACGGCCGAGATCGCAGCATACGTCGAGGCTACCTGGGTCGCCATCGATGGGTACGTCTTCGGCTCCAACTTCCTTCGCGAGGTGAGGGAGAGCGTCGAGAAGCTGCTCGTTATCGACGATTTCGGCACACTCGACCCTTGCACCGCCGATCTCGTCGTGCATCCGAGCCTCGACCCCGGACCGCAGCCCACCGCTCAGAGCGACAGGCCCGTCACCCTCATCGGCGCCGCTCATGCCCTGCTCCGAAGGGAGTTCCATTCGTGGAATAACTGGGAGAAAGACCTCGCACCGTCGGCACGACGGATCCTGGTGAGCTTCGGCGGCGCCGACACGGCAGGTCTCACTCAGCCTACGCTCGATCGCCTTTCAAAGATGGATCGTAATCTCGAGATCCGTAGTCTTCGAGGGCTGACGAGCGCTGCGGGCGAGCAACCGATCGACCACGTCCCCCGGCAGATGGCCTGGGCCGACCTCGCCGTGGCCGCCGCCGGCGGCACCGCCTTCGAGCTCGCGTTCATGGGCCTCCCGGCAGTTCTGCTCCCCGTCGCACCGAATCAGGAACCGGTCGCCGAAGCAGCGCAGGAGCTCGGCCTGGCTCGGGTCGTCGGCGCCACCGACAGCGCGCCAGACGGGATGGCAAACCTCGTTTCCTCTCTGATTGACGACGAAGAGTCCCGCCGCGGAATGAGTCGGCGAGGACGCTCTCTCGTCGATCGTCGCGGAGCGTGGCGGATCGTCCACTCGATGATCGGCACCTCCAGTCGAATCGCGGAGAACGAGGAGCTGGCGCTCCGCCCTGCAACGCTGCACGACACCCGGTCGTTCTGGGAGTGGCGCAACGATCCGGAGACTCGCTCCTCAGCCTTCAGGACCGAGCTCATCCCGTGGTCGATCCACGTCGAATGGTTCGAATCGAAACTCAACGATCCCGCGTGCCGCTTCTTCGTCGGAGAACGGGCGGCCGACGGAGAACCGATCGGCCAGGTGCGCTTCGAGAGGACCGATCCGCTGAGAGCCGAGATCCATGTCGTGATCGCCCCCCTGCACCGCCGACGGGGGCTCGGATCGCGGCTCATCGCGGAGGCCGTGAGCCAATATCTCGCCGAGGTTCCCGTCAATCGGATCGACGCATTCATCAAGCCAGAGAACGAAGGTTCGCTCCGTGCCTTCACCCGAGCTGGCTTCTCGCCCGAAGCGACGGTGCGGATCAAGGACCGTGATGCCGCCCACTACGCCAGGTCGAGAAAGTGACCGAAGAGCAAGACATGCCCTCCGATCGACAGAAGACGCCTCGCTCCTCGATCCAGATTGGCGAAGCACTCGTCGGCGCTGGTCGCCCCGTCTTCGTGGTCGCCGAAGTCTCGGCGAACCACCGTCAGGACTTCCGGACGGCATGCGCCATCGTCGAAGCGGCCAAGGAGTCCGGAGCCGACGCCATCAAGCTCCAGACCTACACGCCTGAGACTCTGACGATCAACTGCGACCGTGACTGCTTTCGGATCGGCGAGGGCACGATCTGGGAGGGCCGGACGCTCTATGACCTCTACGCGGAGGCCTACACACCCTGGGAATGGCAGCCACGCCTCAAGGCCCTTGCCAACGAGCTAGGCCTGATCCTCTTCTCCACTCCCTTCGACTCCTCGGCCGTCGAATTCCTCGAGACTCTCGATGTCCCCGCGTACAAGATCGCTTCATTCGAGCTCGTTGATCTCCCTCTGATCCGCACGGCCGCGGCAACGGGAAAGCCGATCATCCTCTCGACTGGGATGGCCACGCTCGAGGAGATCGACGAGGCGGTCCGGACGGTTCTCGAGGAAGGGAACGACTCTCTGGCCCTCCTCAAGTGCACGAGCGCCTATCCGGCTCTTGCCGAGGAGATGAACCTGGCGGGGATCGCGCATCTTCGAGAGACGTTCGGAGCACCGGTCGGTCTCTCCGACCATACGCTCGGCACGACCGTGCCGATCGCCGCCGTCGCCCTCGGGGCGGCGATCGTCGAAAAGCACCTCACCCTGTCGCGAGACGACGGTGGGCCAGATGCGGCCTTCTCGCTCGAGCCAAAGGAGTTTCGCGAGATGGTGGAAGCGGTCAGAACCGTGGAAGCCGCCATCGGATCACCCAGCTACGAGGTCGGCGCTCAGGAGCAGGCGAGCAACGGCTTCCGGCGTTCGCTCTTCGTCGTGAAAGACATCGAGGCCGGCGAGGAATTCACGAACCAGAACATCCGCTCGATTCGCCCGGCGGACGGACTGCCGCCGAAGCATCTTCCGGATGTGCTGGGCCGTGAAGCGGTCCGTCGCCTGGAACGCGGCACTCCACTACGATGGGAGGACGTCGGATGACCACACGGGGCACAGCGACCCATGCCGTGTACACGGCCTCGGCCTCGCAACGCTTGGCCGACTGGCACGACATGGCAAGGGATCTGGTCGGAGCGGGCCCCCTGGCCTGGAGGCTATTTCTTCGCGACTTTTCTGCCAAGTACAGACAGTCGTTGCTCGGCTACCTGTGGGCACTCGTGCCACCGGTCGTCACCGTCGGGCTCTTTGCCTACCTTTCGAGCCAACGGATCGTCAACATCCCGGAGACCAGCCTGCCCTACCCGGCCTACGCGCTTCTCGGGATGACGATCTGGGGCCTCTTCTCGATCGGGCTAACGGCAATCACTTCGTCCCTCGGCCAAGGAGCAAACCTGGTGCGGAAGATGAGCTTCCCGAGGGAAGCCCTGGTTTGCGCCGCATTCGGCCAGGGAGCCCTGGACACCCTGCTTCGAGCGGTGCCCACGGTGATCGTCTTCGTCTGGCTCGGAGTGAGAATCCATCCCGCTGCGCTCCTCCTTCCAGTCGTCCTTGTTCCCCTCGTCTTGCTCACAGTGGGAATCGGATTCGTCCTGTCAATCGTCAACGTGGTGATCCGAGACGTGGCGAATGCTCTGCGGCTCGTTCTCCAGTTCGGTCTCTTCCTCACTCCAGTCCTCTACCCCCCACCCGAGACGTGGCCGTTCGCCCTCATCACGATCCTCAATCCGGTGAGCTCCTTCGTCGTCGCCGCCCAGGACATCGTCGCTCGAGGAACCCTTTCGATGCCTGGCCTCTATGCGGCCTGGACGGGCTTCGCGATCCTGCTCTTCCTCGCTGGATGGCGCTTCTTCCGTCTAGCTCAACCGATCATCGCGGAGAGGATCTGAGCGATGTCCGACGCCGCCATCGCAGTCCGCGGGCTGTCGAAGAAGTTCTCGAAGACCCTGCGGGCCACCATGCGCAACGGTGCCATCGATCTCGCGCACACGGCGCTCGGCGCACAACACCCGAGGGATCACCTGCGAAGAGGTGAGTTCTGGGCCATCCGCGACCTCTCTTTCGACCTCCTCCGTGGAGAGTGGCTCGGCGTCGTCGGGCCCAATGGCGCCGGCAAGAGCACGCTCCTCAAGTTGCTTAGCGGGATCCTGCGCCCGGACACCGGATCGATCGAGCTCCATGGGAGGGTTTGCTCTCTCATCGAGCTCGGCGCGGGGTTCCACCCCATGCTCAGCGGCAGGGAGAATATCTACCTCCAGGGATCGATGATGGGATTCGCGCGAAGTGAGATCAACGAGAGGATCGCTGCGATCATCGAGTTCGCCGGTATCCCTGACTTCATCGACACGCCGGTCAAGTTCTACAGCTCCGGGATGCACGCGAGGCTCGGCTTCTCGGTCGCGATTCACTTCGAACCCGATATCCTCCTCGTCGACGAAGTGCTCGCGGTGGGCGACAGGTCATTCCAGGAGAAATGCATGCGGGCGATGCAACTGCTTCGTTCCGAGCGACACGCGGTGCTGATGGTCACCCACAGTCTCTACCGGGTCGAGGCACTCTGCGACCGAGCCCTCTGGCTGGAGGAGACCGGATGCAAGATGATCGGCCCCGCCCTCGAGGTCGTCGGGGCCTTCCTCGACGACCAGGATCGGCGCGTCGAGGAAGAGACGGCAAGAGGAGCCGCTCCGGCAGCGGGTGAGCCCGCGCCGCTAATCCTCGAAGGGATCGAGGTCTTAGCCGACGACGGATCGCCGCGAAGCACTTTCGCGCCAAACGAGTCGTTTACCGTGCGCCTGCTCCTGCGGGCTCGCGAAGCCATCGAACGACCCTATTTCAACCTACGCGTCCTCGACCGCGGCTTCGGAATTATCGACGCCAGCATGCTCGTCGACGGTAGCCCGATCGCGCTATTTGACGAAGGACCGGGAGCGGTGGAGTGCCACTTCCCTCCGCTCCCGCTGGCGCCGAGGACGTATGAGCTAGCCCTCTTCGTCCGTGGGCCGGATGGGGTCACGCCAGTCATCCCCCTACGAAACATTGGTGCCTTCCGGATCGCAGGCCCCGAGCCCACCTATGCCGCGCTCGGGGGTCCGATGGCCCTCAACCTCATCCGACAAGGCTGTCCCCTTCGAGTGGAGACCGAATGGTCCTTTTCGCCGGCCAAGCTCGCCAGGGGTGCCGCCCGATGAAACGAATGGTCGACCAGGCGAAGGTGGCCGCGAGGCAGCGCTCCCGATCCCTGCTACGGAGGCTCGTGGCATCGATCGGCCGGCTGGGGATCCTCCCCCCGGACCTGATCTGCGCGCTTCCGGGAATCGAGGTCGACGACCTCAGGGCCATCGGGATCGACCTGCCGAGCCAGTACTCTCGGCGCCTCGCCTGGTCCTATTGGCGGACTCGGAATGAGCGTAGCGAGAACGCCCCGGGATCGTACCTTGGCGCCGTAGCCCGCAGCGCGTACCTAGTGTCGCTCATCCCCCCTCTCCCACCATCCGCCGCCATCCTCGAGCTTGGGTGCAACGTAGGGCGCAACCTCGAGCACCTGCGGGCAAACGGATGTTCCCCCCTGACGGGCATCGAGATCAACCCTCAGGCGCTCGAGATCTTGAGGAGAGAGTATCCCGAGCTCGGGACGTCAGCCCGGATCCTCGAAGGCCCAATCGAACACCACATCCGCCGCCTCGCCAAGGGAGAGTTTGATCTGGTTTTCACCATGGCTGTCCTCGAGCATCTTTCCACCCAGTCGGAGTTCGTCTTTCGCGAGATGGTCCGAGTGTCGTCGAAGTACGTGTTGACGATCGAGGACGAGGAAACCCAAGGACGTCGCCATTTTCGGCGCGACTATGGCCAGGTCTTCCGGGGGCTCGGGTGTGAGGAGCTAGTCGCAGATCGTGACTGCGAGCGGATCGACCTGGCCTTCCGGGGCTATGTCGCCAGAGTATTCTCCGTGCCTGGCCACCGTCATGACCTAGTCCCCTCATGAAGCGATTTCTCGTCATCAAGAATGAGACCGATCTCGATCGAGTCCGACGGCTCCGGCCGCGGTTGCTCGATGACGCCACCGCTCTCGCGGTTTCCCCCCTGGCGGTCCTTCTCCTGCGTCAAGGTGGGCATGAACCTGTCACACTCTTCGACTACCTCCGGAGCGTCGACCTGGCCGCCATATACGACGATGCCGCCGGTGCGGCAGCGGGCTGGTTCGAGGTTCTCGACGGCGACCTCACGACCGAGGAGAGAGAGCTCTTCGGCTGCCTCGAAATGGATCTGTTCGAGCTGTTCGCGCATGCGACCGCGGCCGACCGAGCTCTCGATCGGCTTCTCTCAGAGCACGGTAGGGCTGTCTTCCACCTCTTCGAGCCGCCAGGGGTGGCATGCATCGGCACGATGGCTCTTTTCTGTCGCCACCCGGTCACGGAAGCGGTGATTCGCTATCGCGCCGCCAAGGGCGAGGCTTTCATCGAGTGGATACGACCGCTCCCGGCCATGGATCCCCGCCGATGGGTGCATGGACTCCTCAGAAGAATGCTGCCAACAAATCCACTACGCCACGAACGGGTGCTCCCGGAATCCCGGAAGGACCTCGAGCGCAGTTGGCCTCCTCGACTCGCTGAGGCCGGGAGCCGTGACCAGCACCTCCTCCTCGTCGGCAATGCCCACAATCTCCGAACGTTGTTCACCGTACTCGCGAGTCACAACGAGGGAGGGATCAGCCGCATCAGCGCCCTCAACCTCGACGACGGTCTTCCCTCCTTCGAGGAGCGTGCGGGGCTCTCCGGCGAGGGCGAGTACTATCGCCTTCGTTCAATTCCCATCGACGCCGACCAGAGGGCTTTGTGGAAGAGCCGCCTCTGGGAGCTTGGGCAGAGGTTCTCGCGGCTCAGGCTCGAGTCACCGGAGCCGGAGCTGGCAAACCCGTACC
>DATLFI010000220.1:0-14818 GCA_035524895.1 Thermoanaerobaculia bacterium
CTGCGGTGGCGCAAGTGCCACCGAAGGTGTTGTGCGGTCCGGAGAACTCGCCCCGGTTCGACAGCGCGTTGCTCGGACCGGTGTTCGGCAGGTCGCCGAGGTTGATGATGTCGGAGAGGTTGATCGTCTGGACATCGTACCCGGTGAGGTAGATGCTGAAGTCGAGGACCGGCACCCACCACTCGGACCACAGGGTGACGTGCGCGATCACGGACTCATCCGACGCGTTGTTGACGGAGAACAGCGTGGTCAAGCTGTTTCCGGGGGAGAACGCCGACCCGATCTCTACCTCGAAGCGAGGCAGGAGCAGGGTCGCCGCCGGGACGTTGTCGACCGTCCCGATCTCTGCCAGAGCGGTCCCGCCCATGGCGAGCAGCCCTGCCAGCGCGACGAGCGCGATGGTTTTCTTCATGACTAAGAACTTTCTCCTTGGAGAGGCGCCCAACACCACGAGCCGCGGGTCACTGCGACCCTCGACCGATGCCAGATCCGAGAGCTGGAACCCAGCTTCCGGTGCGCCAATGTAGATCCTCGCGGATCCTAACTGACGAGAACAACTGAACGATCACTGTACCGTTACGGTACGGGCCATCGGAGGATCCCTCCGAGGCCAGCGCAACGGGCTCTTCACCCGGTGCACTCTGCGGTATCTCCGTCGTTACCGCGGTGCTGCATCACCTCCCGGAAAAAGACTTTTGAAGCCGTAATTGCCAACAGGCTGGGCGGAGTATAGCGGGCTAACGAAGTCTTGGGAAGAGGGTCTCGTCAACGAAAGCCCTTACTCCCTGGGTCCCCCGCTCGGTGACTGCGACGCCTCGGGCCCCCGATCTTGCTGGGTCACCGCGCTCTGCGGCGCGATCTTCCAGGCCCGCAGTGCTCCCAGCGCTCTGCAACGCGTCGGCAGTGAGCCCAAGAACATGGCCTCGCTGCCGGACTCGCCCGCGAACGAAGCCACCAGCTCGTTCCTGCCGTCGCGATCGATGTCGGAGAGAACGACACGATAGCCGGTGCAGTAGAGATGCTCCTTGTCCGGCTCCGCTTCAGGAGACAACTCGCGCACGAAGCCTCCCTTGCCGTCGTTGAGGAAGATCCAAACCCGTCCCTCTACGGTGAGCGCCACCAGGTCGGGGCGCCCATCACCGTCGACGTCGCCGGCGGTCAGCGCCGTCATGCCCTCGGTCTCGTGCACCGTAGTCGCGAACACCGAAGCACGGCGCCAGGCCGGCTCGCCCTCCTGCCCGTAGTAGATGTCGAGCCCCATGCGCACCCCGCCCGCTTCCTGGCTCTGGAAAGTGAGCGCGAGATCGAGGCGCCCGTCACCATCGAAATCGTCGACCGCGACACCGTTCGTGATGAGCCGACCGCGCATGTCGGGGATCTCCGCCACGGTCCAGGATCCGTCGGCGGCGCCGCCGTAGTTGAGGAGCCAGGGCGCCCCTATGTGGCGGCTCGAAGTCACGAAGTCGAGCTGCCCATCGCCGTCGAGGTCTACCGGCAGTATGACGTCGCCCATCATCTGGCCTGGTCCATTGAGCGTCTTCCAGGTGCCATTCCCCTGGTTGAGGAAGATCACCTTGCCGAGCGGTGGCGCCACGCCGTCGGTGATGTCCTGGATCGCGGTCGGGCCCTCCGAGAGCGCCAAGATGTCGAGCCTGCCGTTGCCGTTCCAATCGGCCAGGGCGATAGCGCGCGACGTGAACGCCGGATCGCCCACTGGCGGTTCGGGCTCGGCCGGCTGCTCGCTCGGCTGTTCGACCGCTGCTTTCTGGGCCTCGGCCGCCTTCGTACGGCCAGCCCCGCGACGGCGCGGGCGTTGCGGCTCCCTTGGTGCCGGCGCACCCACGGTGAAGCGCCGTGCGAGCTCGCGCTCCATTCCCTGCTGCCGCTTCACCGCGCTGCGCCGCAGCGGCAAGCCCTCCGACCAGTTCGTGAACCCGCCCTTGCCGTCGCCGCGCAGTGCGAACAACCCGGTCAAGTGCGAGGCGAGCACGATGTCCAGGTTCCCGTCGCCGTCGAGATCGCCGACCGCGATGTCGCCATAGTCGAACGGCAGAGGCGGAAACGTCGCAGCCTCCCAGTGGCGCCAGTTCCCTGCGCCGTCCCCCAGGAAGATCACTGGATGGGAGACCGGCCCCTTGCGAGGGGGTCCGTGCACCAGGTCCAGGTGTCCGTCCCCGTTCATGTCGGCGAGCACGAAGCCGTTGCGCCACTGGTGCGACCTGGGCAGGCCCTCGTCGAAGGGCACGAGCCGAAGCACGTCGTTCTCTTCGATCTCGGTTCGATAGGACGCTCGGATGGCCTCGGCCTCGGCTTCGGCCTCGCGGGCATCCTCCGCCAGGGTTTCGGCGATCGGAGCCGTACGGTACCAGCGCAGGTAGAGGTACTCGTCGTCCTGATGTTCTACCTGGACGCGCACCACGTGGTTGAGCTTCACGTAGCCCGGGCGATCGGCCTCGAAGTGGAAGTACCCCTCGTGCTTGCGCCAGCGAAACAGCGTGTACTCGAGACCGTTCTCGTCCTCGAGCCAAACGCCATCTTCCGGCTCTGGGACGCTGGCGGAGGAAGGATCCATCACGGGTACCCAGTCGTAGCTCGCAGCCGCTTGGCCGGAGGTTCCGCCCGGCTGCGCGAGCACCATGGGCGCCGCTGCGAGCAGTGCAACCAGAGCGATCGAGGCAACCAGAGCGCTCGAGATGCGTCGGCGGCCTTCTGCGACCCGGAGCAGGGGGACCCCAAGCAGAGGGACTCGGAGCAGGGGCTCGCGCTCGAAGAGCTCGTTGTTGAGGCAGTTGTTGAGGCAGTTGTTGAGGCAGTTCATGATGGCTCGATGACTCCTGCAGACGAGGCCAGGTTTTCGGACCCACACGGTGAAGTGATTGCGGAGTCCCCTGGCTCGTGTCGCCTAGGCAATTCGTGGGGAATTCGGTGGGGAAACTCGACGGACTTGACTCGGCAGAGGCCGGAACCGCTCGGCGTCGTCAGGGTCGTGCCAAAGAATACTGGGGGCTCGGTGGCTGCCGCCGACGCCACAGAACCGGAGCCAACCGGAGCAGCCACCTATGCTAGGGTAACATGCAGCTTCGGCCGACACCACCCTCGGCTGCGACTCTAGTCGAAGCGGGCCAAGGGCGACAGCCGCGAAGGGACGGCTCTTGAGCGCGGAAGCCAGGGCGGATAGACTTGGTGAGATCCTCAGGTTCCTCAGGTAACGTCCGGTTGCTCGACGACCTTTGACCCTCATGGTCGCTTCCGCACCACAACGGCTCGATCGGCTCGAGCTCGAGGCTCTCCGTCGCCGCGGCTACGAAGCGGTCAACGAGGGCCGCTACGAGGAGGCGTTGCTCCTCTACGAGCACGCTCTCGAGCTGGCGCGTGAATCCGGGGACAGCGATACCCTGGACCTGTTCCTGGTCAACCGGGCCGCCGTCCGCATCGAGCTCGCCGAAGACGACCGTCCGGCACTCGCAGACGAGCTGGCAATCCTGCGCGAAGTCCTCGGGCGAAGCACGAGCCTGGAGAACGGGTGGCTCGCCGCCTACCAGATCGCGCGTTTGTACGAGCGCCGTCGCGACTTCAAGAAGTCGCTGTTCTACGCGCGCATGGCGCACGATCGAGCCGGTTGGACCAAGACCGCGCGGTGGCTCTCGTCGTCCTGCAACTTGCTCGGCAACGTGATGCTGGCCGAGAGCCACGTCGAGGAGGCCGTAGACGCGTACCGCAACGCGCTCGCCGCTCTCGAGCCCGGCGACGACGTCCGTCGAGCTCGCATCCGCGCCAACGTCGGGTACTGCTTCCTGCTGCAGCAGCGACGACGGGAGGGAATGGAGCTCATCTACGGCGGCCTCAGGCTACTGCGCCGGCTGCGCTTGGAGCGATTCAGCATTTCTCCGCATCTCGACCTCGCGTTCGGACATCTCGAGCTGTCGCGCCCGGCGGACGCTCGCAGGCACGCCGTGCTGGCACGCGCGCTGGCGACGACGTACCGCGACACCGAAGCGCTCAAGAACTCCCTCTTCCTCCTCGGCGAAGCCGAGCAGCGGCTCGATCTGCCCGAGCTGGCGCGCGAGACCTTCTCGACCCTGCAGCGCGAGTTCTACCGCGAGAATCCCGGCCTGGTGCGTCAGCTGCTCTCGATCGATGTCGTGCCTCTCCTGAACCTGCGGGCCTGAGCTCGCGATGACCCGAACCGTCCGTACCGCTCTTCGAAGACTACGACCCATGCGCTGGTTCACCGCTTCGCTGCTCGCCCTCGCCGTCGTGGCACCTGCCTCGGCGTCGCGACCGCTGCCGACCTCGGCGCTGGGAGGGCAGGGCGAGGTGTACCGGGCGCTGACGGGCAGCTATGAGACCCTGTTTCCTGGCGGAGCGCTGGCTCCGGCCGGCACTCGGGTCCTGGCGCTCGACGTGATCGGTCCAGAGAAGGTGGATCGCTGGGTCGTGCCCGGTACCGAGGGCGCCGAAGTCGAGACGTCTGCCGCGGTGGTGTTCGAGAGCCGCTCCCAGACCCTCTACGTGGTCTGGACCACCAACTACAACCTGGTGAACTCGCGTATCTCGGTGGTCGGATTCCACGACGGTATCTGGGGCGAGCCGATCGAGATCGTCGGCGATCCCTTCAGCCTGAAGAGCTCCCCACGCATCGCGGTCACTCGGGACACCATGGTGAGCCACGAAAGCGGTGGCGGTCCGGTCACCTTGGACCGGACGATCCTCCACGCGCTGTGGTGGGAGGAAGGCGGGCTAGGAGAACGGATCCTGTACTCGCCGCTCGTTCTGGTCGACGGCGAGTTCGTCGGCGACAAGCCACTCCTGGCTCTGCATTCCTTGGATGGTTCCTTGGATGAAGGCTATCCTGCGGAGCCGAGCGCAGCGGTGACCCGCGAGCTGGCGCTGGCGCCCGCCCTAGACGAAGGCGACGGGCCGAACCGGCTGATCGCCTCGTTCGCGCTCCCGCGCAGCGGACGCCTGACCGTGGTGGAATTGGAGCCTGTGCCGCTCGAGCTGGCGAGGCTCGCCGACAGTGCCCGCGCGCACGTCGTCGAGGTCGGAGCCCGCGCCTGCGCCGGGGACACCACGATGAAAATCGGCGACAGCGCCCGTGCGCACATCGTGGAGGTCGGCCGCAACGACTTCCACTCGAGCGTCATCCGGCACGTGGCGGCGGGCGCCGCCGAAGCGTTGGCTTCGATCGAGCTCGGCCAAGCGTGCCCGTCGCTCGAGGAGCATGCGGCGAGCGCCGAGGGGTTGGTCATCGAGAGCGCGATGGACGCTCTGCGCAACGGCCTGCTGAAGAAGGCCTCGTCGGCGCGCGCGCACATCGTCGAGGTGGGACGAAGCGTGCCCCAGGGCACGGTCCACAAGATCCGCGTGCTGCAGACCGCGGATCGACCCGCACCGCCGAGCGGTGCGGGGGAAACCCACGTGTTCGCCTCACCCGACGGGCGACGCAGCCTCGTCGCCTGGCGTGCCCCGCTGGGCGTGGCGTTCGTCGAGAGCCGAGACGAGTCATCGTGGAGCGAGCCCGTGCTGCTGCGCACCGACGACCAGCTCGACGTCGAGGAGGCGATCGCCCTCCTGCGCCGCCGAATCGCGGAACGTTAGTTCCGCCTCACGGCAGTTCCGCCTCACGGCCCGGCGTGGGGACCACCGGCCGCCGCTATCCCGCGGGCCGCCCAGCCCGAAGGCGGACCCTCGACGAGCTGCGAGCGCAGCTCGTCGCGCGCGCTCTCGAATCGGGCCAGCTCGCCAGCCGACAACGGCGGCGCGGGCACACCGCCAAGGCGCATCGGATCGAGATAGCGCCCACGGTGCTTGACGCGATAGTCGAGATGCGGTGCCGTCGCCAGACCGGTCGCGCCGACGTAGCCGATGACATCGCCTTGCCGGACACGACGACCCGGGGACACGCCCTCGGCGTAGCGCGAGAGGTGCAGGTACCCCGTCTCGTAGTCCCCGGGGTGCCGTACTTTCACCGTCTTGCCACCGCCGCCCGAGGTCCATGCCGCCAGCGCCACCGTTCCGCTCGCGGTCACCCGGACCGGAGTGCCCGTGGGAGCTCCGAAGTCGACGCCATGGTGTGCCCGGTAGACCTTGAGCACCGGATGAAAGCGACGGCTGGTGAAGCGTGAGGTGACGCGCGTGAAGGGCAGTGGGGAGCGCAAGAACTGCTTGCGCAGCGGCCGGCCCTCGGCGTCGTAGTAGCCGCCTTCTTCCCCGAATTGGTACGCCTCGTAGCGCTGCCCTTGGTTCTCGTACACCGCTGCCCGTATCGGACCGACGCGGTGCAGAGCGCCCTCGACCCACTCGGTCGAGAACAGCACCTGGAAGCGATCCCCGACTCGGAGATCGCGGTTGAAGTCCAGGTCCCACTGAAAAACGTCGGCCAGCCGGTACGCGAGCGCCGGCGGCGCGCCGGCAACCCGCAGCGAAGCCTCCAGCGCGCCGTCCAGGGCGCCCTCCACTCGCATCTCGCGCGTCTCGATGCGATACGGATCGAAGCGGCTCTCCCAGCGGTCCCCGGCGCGCTCGATCCACACCCGACCGCGCGCCGTCAGCGGGAACACCACCTGCTCGACCGTGTCCTCGGGCGAGAGGAAGGCGAGATAGCGGTTTCCCGCTTGCAGCCTGCGCGGATCGAGGTGTGCGGTCACCGCGTCGACCGCGGCCGTGGCCTCGCGCCGGTCGAGCCCGAGGTCACCGAAGAGCTCGGACAGTGTTTGACCCCGCCGGACCTCGAGGGCTACAGGCACCGGATGCGCGCCCAAGACACCCAGCCGCATCTCGTCGAGGTCCAGCCAGTGCGACCGATACCGTGGCGTGCGCTCCACCGGGAACGGGGACCCGGCTTCGGCCTCGAGCCGCGACGCGGTGCGTGAAGCACCGAGCCCCACTAGCGCCAGCAGGCTGGCGGCCAGGAGGCGCATCGCCCACCGAGCTCGTGGGCGAAGGGGTCGGATGCCGGAGGCTCGGAACAAACCTTCTCTGCGGTAGACGGTTCCCAGAAGGCGCGGCTGGTGAACCGCCAGGGCTCAACGCCGCCTGCCCGAATTTCGAAGAGCGGCGCGACGCTAGCACACCCTCGGGCAGATCCGCGCCGGAGGCCCAGCGGAGTTCTCGGGCGGCTGATCGAGCATCCCGCGCGTGGCCAGCCAGCGAGGTTGCTGGGTTACCCACATAGACGCGGGTGCGCACGGCTGGCTTCCCGGTGCCGGGAGCCGCGAAGCCCTCGAGCGACCCTAGCCCTCAGTGAGTCCCGCGGTGCTGGAACGTCTGAAGGATCCGCAAGCGGAGCTTCGGCGGAGCGGCGACGCGCCGGCAGCGCTGACGGACGACCACGCGGACTGCGATGCAGTGAGCGCAGCCCTCGACGTACTGCTTCAAGTGCAGCAGGTCCTCGTTCTCGAGGCTGCCGCGGTCAGCGAGGGTCAACAGCTCGAACAGGCTCTTTCGACACATGGCGCCTCGAATGGGGGCTATGGGCGGTCGCGGGTGGCGGCTCGACGCGCCGTGCGCGACTCTCGCGCACACGCCGACAACGCCTGACGGCGCTCGGGTTATTCCGCGCGCCCAGAACCCAGTCCCCAATCCAAGGGCCTAGAGGCGCCGCCCGACCGCTCAGCGATCGGTGGTGCCAGTGCGCTGGGAGCTGCGCATCTTCGACGGCTCTTGGTCCGGTGCGAGGTAGTTACGCTCGCGGGCATAGCGCAGCAGCCCCTGCTCGAGGATCCGCCGCCCCCGGTAGAGCCGACTCATCACCGTCCCGACAGGGATCTCGAGGATGTCGGCGATCTCCTTGTAGGAGAAGTCCTCGAGGTCCGCGAGGATCACCACCATCCGGTAGTCCGACGGCAAGGTGTCGAGCGCTTCCTGCACGTGCTCGTCGAGCACACCGGCCAGCGCCTGCTCCTCGGGGCTCGCGATCCCTGTCCCCGGCTCGCTCCGCACTTGCGCCTCGAAGGCGTCCTCGATGTCGTCGAAGGCGCTCTGGATCGGCTCCTGCTGCTTCTTGCGGTAGCGATTGATGAACGTGTTCTTTAGGATCTTGAAGAGCCAGGCCTTGAAGTTGGTCCCCTCTTCGAACTTGTCGTAGTACTTGAAGGCCTTGAGATAGGTCTCCTGGACCAGATCCTCGGCGTCCTCTGCGTTGCGCGCCATTCGGTAGGCCGTGTTGTAGAGGGAGTCCACGAAGGGCATAGCTACCGCTTCGAAGTCCCAACCCTGCCGGTGCTGTTCCTGGGCGCTCATCGATTTCTGACCTGCCTGAGGTCGGCTCCTGGGGTCCGCGTCGGCCCTCGCTTCGAGGATCCCTCGACAAATTCCCAGTTAGCACATTCGATGCCAGTGCCTGTCCCGGCGTGTCCGGACGTCCCCTACGCGCCGACGACGGGGGCAACCGCGGACCCGCACCCCGCCGATGGCGGACGGTCCGCCTCGCTTTCAGGACGCGGTGTCCCCAGGCTGGGACACCGGGCGAGCACTGGCTTGCTGTCGAAGCGCCGCGAAAGACAAAGGGCCTCTCGGCGCGAAGACACGCGAGAGGCCCCAAGGGCCCGGAAGCCGTCCTCCGGGCGGGTCGGGCTGCGGTTACCCCTGCCTGAGCAGGAAGACCATGACCCAGGTGAAGATCACCAAGGACTCCATGAAAGCCAGGGAGAGCAGCAGCGCGGTCTGGATGCGTCCGGTCGCGCCAGGATTGCGCGCCATACCGGCGAGCGCCTCGCCTGCAGCACGGCCCTGACCGAGTGCACCTCCAGCGGCCGCGATTCCCAGGCCCAAGGCTCCGAGCGCCACACCCCAGTTGACTGCGGCGGCGCCCCCATCGGGCCCTGCTTGCTGCGCGAAGGTGGGCATGGCAAGGAGGATGCCCACGAGGGCGAACAGGAACACCAGCTTCGTCTTCTTCATTGTCGTCAGGCTCCTTGAGCGAGAAAGCGCAGGTCTCGGAGTCGCGCCGGCCCCGAGCTGGGCCGCCGGCTGGGGCTTGGCATCAGTGGGCCTCGGCCTCCGCGCCCGCGATGTAGATCGTGGTGAGCATCACGAAGATGAACATCTGAATGAACGACGCGAACAGGCCGAGCGCCATGAGCGGCAGCGGCAAGAGGAACGGTACCAGTCCGAAAAAGATCGACGCCGCCGTGTGCTCCCCGAAGATGTTGCCGAACAGCCGAATCCCGAGGGAGAAGACGCGCGCGATGTGCGTCACGATCTCGAGCGGCAGCATCAACGGAATCAGCCAGGGCACGGGGCCGAGGAACTGCTTGAGGTAGCCGAAGCCATGGCTTCGAACCCCGTTCCAGTGGTAGAAGAGACAGGCCGTGATCGACAGCGCGAAGGTGGTGTTCGTGTTCTGGGTGGGCGGCTGGAGAAAGAAGAACTGCCCGGCGAGATTGCTGAGGAAGATGAAGACGGCGAACGTGCCGATCATGGGCAGGTACCGCCGCGAGGCACCTTCTCCGATCACGTCGTCCAGTAAGTTCGAGAGCGACTGAACGACCACCTCGGCGAACTGCTGGAACCAGCCCGGATCCTTGGGGCGCAGGCTTGCTCGCAGCGGCACCACCATCACGCACACAGCCGCGAGCACCACCAGCGACATCACCACGTGCTCCGGCACGTCGGTCGGGCCGAACCGCTCCTCGATCCCGATCCGGCTCGCGAGCGCGTCCCACACCCGGTTGACCGGGCCGTAGAAGATCGACTGAGCGTGCCCTTCGGCAGCGTGTGCTTGTTCGGCCATCGCGCGAGACTGGGGAGAGACGGGCGTCGCAGTCTACGGTTCCGTTGGCGGCGTCGGTGTCTCGCTAGGCCCGCGCGCGACCGTTGAGCACCTGCAGGACGGTCTCGACCAGCAGGGCGCACGGCAGGCCGGCCGCAGCAAGCGCCACGGCCAGCGCACGGCCTGTTCCAAACTCGAAGAGTGCTAGGAGGAGAAGTGCAAGCGCCCCGAAACGGCCCAGCATCCGAAGGACCACCAGCCCGCCCGCATGCGGCTCGCGTACGTCGAGATGGAAGACCTGGGCACGCAGACTACGCAGTACGAAGATACTGGCGGCCACACCCGCTGTCAAGACGAGGACGTCTTGCACAGAACCGACAGCGGCGAGCAGCGCCGCGGCCAGAACCCCGTACAACAGGACGAACCAGCAGAGCCGCGCCGCGGTCTGGTCGAGACCGTCTCGCCGGGCCGGATCCCTGCCCTCCGCCACCTCGCCGGGCTCCGGCGTCATGGTTCCGGCTCCGGACGACTACCGCTCGGCTCCTGGGAGGCGGTTGCCTCGCCGGTTGCCTCGCCTGGGTCTTCGTGCCGAAGCCGCAGACCAACCTTCCAGAGGTTGTAGAAGCCGGAAACCACCCCCAGGAGCACGCCGGCCAGCGCTCCAGCCTCCTCGGCACCCAGCCAGCGCCCGACGGTCTTGCCCGCGAAGTAGCCGATGACCACCGCCACCGGGAACACCAGGCCGACGGTGGACAGGTCTGCCAGGCGGGCCGCCTCCCGCCGGCGCTCTCGCTGTCTCTGTCGATTCTCCGACGTCACCGGCGGTGCCCATGTCCGAGGCGCAACGCCCGCCCATCGGGCATTCGGGTGTCGAACGCTCCATGCTACAGTGACCTGTCCTTCCTTCGCGATCTAGCGCGCCCGACTTGGCCTCCCCCGAACCCTCCCTACCGCTCGGAGCGCGCCTCCGCGACCTCGTGGAAGCCTGCGCAGGCGCGAGGGTGCTGGTGTTCGCAGACCTGGTGGCCGACCGCTTCCTGACCGGCCGTCCTCGGAGGATCAGTCGGGAGGCCCCTGTCCTCATCCTCGAGCTCGAGGACGATCGCTTGCTGCCGGGAGGCGGCGCCAACGCAGTCGCCAACATCCGTGCCCTGGGTGGGGTGCCGCTGGTGTTCGGGGTCGTCGGCGACGATCCCAACGGCGCCGCGCTGTGCGAGGAGCTCGCGCGGCGCGACGTCGACATATCCCGCATCCACCGGCGCCCTGGCTACATCACCCCGACCAAGACCCGAATCCTCGGGGGTGGCGTTACCGGTATCAAGCAGCAAGTCGTCAGATTGGACACCGGCCAGCCCCAGCCAGCGGACGAGGCGGAGCGCGGCGCCCTCCTCGAAGCCCTGCGACGTGACCTCGCTGGGAAAGGCGCCTCGCCCCCGGTGGTCGTCCTCAGTGACTATGGATACGGTACCGTCGACCCGGATCTTCTCGCGCGCGTTCGAGCGCTCGTGGGCCCGGAATCGATCGTGCTCGTCGACAGCCGCTACCGTCTCGGCGACTACCGCGACCTGAGCGCGGCGACCCCGAACCAGGAGGAGGCGGAGGCCCTGTGCGGGCATTCTCTCGACGACGATGCGGACATGCTGCGCGCCGGCCCCCGCATACTCGAAAGGCTCGGGGGCGAGTTCCTACTGGTGACACGAGGCAGCCGCGGCATGGCGCTGTTCCTCCGGAACCGCTTCGCCCTCTTCGTGCCCGTGCATGGCGGCGACCAGGTGGCCGACGTCACGGGCGCCGGGGACACCGTCATCGGCATGCTCGCCCTGGCGCTCGCGGCCGGCGCGACGCCGGCGGAAGCGGCGATCCTGGCCAACTACGCCGGCGGAGTGGTGGTCATGAAGCTCGGGACTGCGACGGTGTCGCCAGCCGAGCTGCAGTCCGCCGTGTCGGCGGGCGCCAACTCGCTCGGGGAGCTGCGATGGGTCGAGTGCTGACTACCGACGAGCTCGCCCGCGAGCGGCGGCGTCTGGCCGACCAGGGCTTGACGCTGGCGTTCGCGAACGGTCACTTCGATCTCCTCCACGTCGGCCACCTGCGGTACTTACGCGGCGCCAAGGCGCTCGCGGACCGGTTGGCGGTCGGGGTCAACGACGACGAGTCGGTGGGGCGACTCAAGGGGCCGGGGAGGCCCCTGGTGCCGGCTGCCGAGCGCGCGGAGCTGCTAGCGGCGCTCGACCCCGTCGACTACGTGGTCATCTTCTCCGGGGACTCCCCGTCGGAGCTGCTCTTGGAGCTCCAGCCCGAAGTCCACTGTAAAGGTACCGACTATGGGCGGCCCGAGGCGGTGCCCGAGCACGACGTCGTTCTCTCCTATGGCGGCCGTACCGCTCTGGTCGGCGACCCGAAAGACCACGCCACCCGCGACCTGATCCGGCGGGTCCGTGACTTGCAGGTTCTCGACGCCGGAGGCTCCCGCTCCCATTGACTCGACTGCCCCGGCTCGCGGAAGGGCCCAGGGCATACCCCGCCGCGTGTGTTACAGTTTCAGAGTATTTATCCATCTCGACTCGCAGGAACGTCGGACCGCGAGCCAGGGACCGTCTGGAAGCGATAGCGCATGGACAATCGGCTCGGAGAGCTCCTCGTCAAGGCGGGCCTCGTCACCAGCGAGCAGCTAGCCGAAGCGACCGCCGCCCAACGCAACAAGGGCGGGCGGGTGGGCAGCCACCTGGTGAACCTCGGACATCTCGAGGAGAACCAGCTAGTCGACTTCCTGTCGCGCCACTTCGGCGTGCCGTCGGTCGACATGCGGAGCATCGAGATCGACGACGCGGTGCTCAACATCATCCCGGCGGATGTTGCCCGCAAGTACACGGTGCTGCCGGTTTCGAAGACCGGGGCTCGGGTCACGATCGCGATGATCGACCCGACCAACGTCTTCGCGATGGACGACATCAAGTTCATGACCGGCTACGACGTCGAGCCGGTGGTCGCGTCCGAGCCGGCGCTCCGCGCGGCGATCGACCGCTACTACGGCTCGACGCACGCGGTCGAGCTCAAGCGAGTGATGGACTCGCTCGAGGGCCAGGCCGAGCAGGATCTCGAGGTTCTCGAGGAAGAGGAGGAGGTCGATCTCGAAGCGCTCGAGGAGGATGCCGAAGACGCGCCCGTGGTGCGCCTGGTCAACATCATCATGACCGACGCGATCAAGCGCGGCGCCTCCGACATCCACATCGAGCCGTACGAGAAGGACCTGCGGGTCCGCTACCGCATCGACGGCGTGCTCTACGAGATGATGACCCCGCCGCTCAAGCTCAAAGAGGCGATCATCTCGCGCACCAAGATCATGGCCAAGCTGGACATCGCCGAAAGGCGATTGCCACAGGACGGTCGCATCAAGATCAAGACCCGCGTGTTCGGGCGCGTCAAGGACCTGGACTTCCGCGTCTCTGTCCTGCCGACGCTGTATGGCGAGAAGATCGTGCTGCGCCTCCTCGACAAGGACAACTTGAACCTCGACTTGACGAAGCTCGGTTTCGAGTCGGAATCGCTTCGGGTGTTCGAGAACGCGATCTTGCAGCCTTACGGCATGGTGCTGGTGACGGGGCCGACGGGATCCGGCAAGACCAATACGCTCTATTCCGCTCTGTCGCGGCTCAACAACCCAGACGTCAACATCCTGACCGCCGAGGATCCGGTCGAGTTCAACCTCCACGGCGTCAACCAGGTGCAGATGAAGGAGCAGATCGGCCTCAACTTCGCGGCCGCTCTACGCTCGTTCCTGCGGCAGGATCCCGACATCATCCTGGTCGGCGAGATCCGCGACTTCGAGACGGGGGAGGTCGCGATCAAGGCCGCGATGACCGGACACCTCGTGCTCTCGACGCTACACACCAACGACGCTCCGTCCACGGTCAACCGCCTGATGAACATGGGTGTGGAGCCCTTCTTGGTGGCCACCTCGGTGCACTGCGTGGTGGCACAGCGACTGGTGCGCAGGATCTGCCGGAGCTGCAAGGAGCCGGTCCAGAGCAGTCCTGCGGCGCTGATGAACATCGGATTCAGCGAGGCCGAGGCGTCGACCCTCCAGCTCTTCCGCGGCCGCGGCTGCGACCGCTGCAGCAACACTGGCTACAAGGGTCGCACGGGTTTGTACGAGGTCATGGCGATCGGCGAGGAGGTCCGAGAGCTGATCTTGGCGGGAGCGAGCGCCTACGAGCTACGACAGAAGGCGCTCCAGCAGGGGATGTTGTCGCTGCGCCACTCGGGGCTCGACAAGATCCGCGGCGGCGTCACTTCGGTCGAAGAGGTGATGCGGGAAACGGTATCGCAGTGAGCGCGCGCGTCGCATGCCTCGAATCACGCGTGTCTACACCCGCACCGGCGACGACGGCACCACCGCGCTAGCGACCGGCGAGAGGGTGCCGAAGGACTCGCTGCGGGTGCAGGTCTGCGGCACGATCGACGAGCTGAGCTCCCACGTCGGCGTCGCGCTCGCTCAGCGCATCAGCGGGCGACTCGCACCCGAGCTTCGACGGATCCAGAACGATCTCTTCCACCTCGGCGCCGAGTTGGCGACGCCGCAGGCCCCTGGCGACGCGGCGCCGCGCGGACCGGTGATCGAGGATCGACACGCGGCCGCGCTCGAGCAGCTGATGGACGCGCTGGGCGAGGGGCTCTCACCCCTCGAGAATTTCGTGCTTCCGGGCGGCTCGCCGCCGGCTGCGCAGCTCCACGTGGCCCGCACTGTTTGCCGCCGTGCCGAGCGCGAGCTGGTCCGTCTCGCGCGTGAAGAGGCGGTCGCGGGACCGAACCTGCGATATCTCAACCGGCTGTCCGATGCCCTGTTCGTGATGGCCCGCTTCGAGAACGTCGAGGCTGGATGCACCGACGTCCTCTGGGACAGTCGCGCCTGAGGGCCGCGCCTGAGGGCCGCGCCTGAGGGCCGCGGCCTGGGGGCCGCGCCCTAGCAGCCCGTGGTGAAACCCGCGTGAGGCTGCGCGCGGGGATCTGCGGTCGCTGGCAAGGCGTGGCCGACGAACGCGATGCGGTGCCATCGTGCAGGAGGCCCAACGCAGCCAGCGGCCGCAAACCCCCGCGCCCAAA
>DATLFI010000221.1:0-10695 GCA_035524895.1 Thermoanaerobaculia bacterium
GGCCGACGAACGCGATGCGGTGCCATCGTGCAGGAGGCCCAACGCAGCCAGCGGCCGCAAACCCCCGCGCCCAAAGCGGTTGGGGCGGCGTGGGGCCGTCTGCGGTGTTGCGCTCGCTCAGCGATGGACCCAGCATCGCCATCGCTCGCGCGCCGTGCATCCGGCCCCACGGCGCTCCCAACGCAGCCCACGGGGGTTCCACCACGGGCTGCTAGGGAGAGTCCATCGACCGGCGACCGCCGCTCGGCCACCACCAGAGGTTGACGCACCATGCTCCAGGACATCCGTTTCGCACTACGCACCCTCGCGCGCCAGCGCTTTGTCACGGCGATGGTGGTGCTCTGCCTGGCTCTGGTGGTGGGAGTGAACACGGCGGTGTTCTCGGTCTTTCGCAGCTACATCCTGAAGCCGCTGCCGTATCCCGAGGTAGATCGGTTGGCGTTGGTGGTGGCGCAGCAGCGAGCCCTGTCGGACGACGAGAGCGCGCTGTCTCAGGCCGACTTCCGCGACTTCGCCGCCGAGACGACCGTGTTCGAGACGCTCGGTGCGGTCTCGGTGCGTACCGTGAACCTGACCGGCGACGGGCCACCGGAGCAGCTCACGGCGCCGCTGCTGACCGCCGACGCGCTCGACATCCTCGGCGCGCGGCCGATCGTGGGGCGAGCGATGACCGAGGACGACTCGACGCCCGGCGCCGCGAAGGTCGTGCTGCTCGACCACGCGTTCTGGCAGCGACGTTTCGAAGCCGACCCGGGGGTGGTGGGACGAACGGTGCTGCTCGATCGCGAGCCGCACGAGGTGATCGGCGTGCTGCCCGAGGGCTTCGAGTACGTGTGGTGGGGCGCCGACGTGTGGCTACCGCTCACGCTCGATCCCGCCGCCACGGACCGTTCGCAACGCACCCTCGGCCATCTGCTCGGGCGCCTGCGGCCGGGCGTGACGCCCGATCAGGCGCGCGCCGACGTCGAGCGGGTCGCAGCCGAGCTCGAGACGCGCCATCCAGAGACGCATCGTGGGTACACGGCGCTCGCCCGCACGCTGCCCGAATGGGCCCCCGGACCCACCGACACACGCCTCTTTTCCATCGTCCAGGTGGCGGGACTGCTGGTGCTGCTGATCGCGTGCGCGAACATCGCGAACTTGCTGCTGGCGCGCGGGCAGGTCCGCCGCCGCGAGGTGGCGCTGCGGACCGCGCTGGGCGCGGCGCGTACCCGGGTGCTGCGCCAGCTCCTGACCGAGAGCGTGGTGCTCGCGCTCCTCGGCGGCATCGCAGGGGTTGGCCTGGGGGCGGTAGGAGTGCGCCTGATGCGAGGGGCGCTCGTGGAGGCGACGCTGCCGCGCTTCATCCTGCCGGAGCTCGATGGCTGGGTGCTGCTCTTCTCGCTCGTCATCTCGGCGCTGGCCGGTGTCGTGTTCGGCGTGGTCCCCGGGCTCCAGGCGGCGCGCTCCAGCGTGTCGGAGGAGCTCAAGGAGGGAGGCTCGCGCGGATCGATGGGTGGCCGCCGCGTGGCCGCGCGCGGCTTCGTGATCGCCGAGATCGCCTGCGCGACGGCGCTCCTGGTCGGCGCCGGCGCCCTCTTCCGCACCTTCTTCGAGATCCAGTACGGTGACCACGGCTTCCGGACCTCGGGCCTCCTCACCTTCGGCCTCTCCTTGCCCGAGGATCGCTACCCGGACGACGAGAAGCGGAACGCGTTCCGCGAGCAGCTTCTGCCGCAGCTCGCCGCGGTGCCCGGTGTCTCGTCGGCCGCCTCGAGCACCGCGCTGCCCCGCAGCCGCGCCGTGCCGGTGGCGGGTGTGACCGTCGCGGACGTCGAGCTCGGCGACGAGCGCGCGCGGGAGGCGGCGTGGCTCTCGGTCTCGCCCGACTACTTCGAGACGCTGGGGTTGCCGCTGCTCCGAGGACGCGCGATCGAGCCTTCGGATCGCAGCGGCACGACCGACGTCGCCGTGGTCGACGCCGCCTTCGCCGACCGCTTCTTCGAGGGTGACGAAGCCCTGGGCGAGCGCTTCGAGATGCTCGGGCGCACCCGCCAGATCGTCGGGCTGGTGTCGAACGTCAAGCAGCGTCGGATCAGCGTGCTCGAGAACGCGGACCCGACTGTCTACCTGCCGGCCGCGCAGGCGCCGTCCGCGGCGATGCAGTGGGTGGTGCGCGCGCGCTCGGGCGACGAGGAGAGCCTGACCGAGGGCGTGCGGGCGGCGGTGTGGGCGATCGATCCCGAGCTACCGCTCGACTCGATGATGTCGCTCGACCAGTTCATCTCGGTGCAGCTCGCCGGCATCGACGTGCTCACCAGCATCATCGGCGGGTTCGCGAGCTTCGCGATGCTGCTCGCCGGGCTCGGCGTCTATGGTCTGCTGGCCTACAGCGTGAGCCAGCGCACCCGCGAGATCGGTCTGCGGATGGCGATGGGCGCGAGCCGGCGCAGCGTCATGGGCATGGTGCTGCGCCAGGGCCTGATGCTCGCGGGAGCGGGGCTGCTGTTCGGGGTGCCGATGGCCTGGGGCGTAAGCCGCCTCCTCGCCGCGATGCTCGGTCCGCTCGGCGCGCCGCCGCCGAGCCTGCTCCCGGCGATCGCGCTTGGTCTCGTCGTGGTGACGATGCTTGCGAGCCTGCTGCCGGCGCGGCGCGCGGCGATGCTGCCGCCGCTCTCGGCGTTGCGGGTGGAGTGAGACGGGCGCGGGGGGCAGCGAGCCGGTCGCCTCAGGCGTGGACGATGGGATCGATCGATCGGTCTGGTCGCCGATGCCGCGTCCATGCCTGGAGCGCGAGGTGCGTCGGCAGGTAGAGCACCAGTGGATAGGCGAGAATCATCACGAGCATCCACGCGAACGGCGGCAGCCACGGCTGCTCGCGCTCGAACGGTCGCCACAGCCAGTTGAGGTTGAGCGCCGGGTCGGTGAAGAAGTAGCAGAGCGGCAGCACGATCCAGGCGAGAGCCGTTTGAAGCAGAAGACCGCGACGGTCGTAGCCCAGCCGCCACACCAGCCACAGCAGCAGCGGTGGCATGAACAAGTGGAACAGCGAGAGCGCGCGCACCGCAGCCGGGTACTCGTCCGTGAACATGTAACCCGTCGCGCCGAAGACGTGGACGCCGAGGAGCAGGCGCCCGAAATAGTCGATGCACCAGGCGACCTGGATGATCAGCACCGACACCGCCTGCGACGACGCGAGCAGCGGGCTCTCGAGCCACAGCGCAGCGAGCACGAGGAAGTTCGCGAGGTCGCACAGCCACAGGTAGTTCGCCGGCCCGTACTGGACCCAGTAGGTCGGCGCCCAGGCGACGATCCACGCGGTGTAGGCGAGCTTGAGCCAGAGGGGGACGAGGATCGCCCTTTCAGCCTTCACCATGCACCCCAACGCTCACTCCGACCATCTCCTTCTGGTTTCGCAGGTAGAGCACTCCATCGGCGAGCGACGGCGCCGTCCAGCAGCGGCCGGTCATCACCGGGGCCTTCGCTTTCTCGCGGAGCTCCGTGGCGGTCGCCTCGACCAGCCCGATCACGCAGCGGTCCCCCAGCACCAACAGGTGGCGGTCCGCGGCGATCAGCGTCCACAGCACTCGGCCGGTCGCAGCGTCCAGCGCGTCGAGGCGACCCAGCGCGCCGAGCACGAACACGCGACCTCCGTTGACCGCCGGCGTGGAGCGCGGTCCGCCGCCTTGCGAGTCGGCACGGTAGGTCCCGAGCGGGGCCTCCCAGATGCGGTGGCCCGTGCGGCCGTCGAACGCGCCGGCCCACTCGTGGTCGCCGTCGCCCCACTGCGTGTAGGCGCGACCCGCGACGACAGCGACGCCGGAGTAGCCGTCGCCGAGCTGGATACGCCACAGCCCCGGCGGTTCCTCCGTGGGCCATTCGTGAGCGATGCGCTCGGAGCTGCGGTCGTCGCGATGGATGCCGCGGAACTGCGGCCAGTCTTCGGCGTGGAGCGAAGGGGCGAGGATCACCCACAAGGTCACGGCGCGGGGCAGGATGGCCGGCACGCGCGAGACACTACCGCGTCGCAGCCCCTGGGCGTGGCGTAGCGGTGCCCGATAGCGGGCGGTACCGACTCCCACCGGGAGGAATACCAGGGTATGATCGGTGGCGTGAAAGTCGGGATCTCGCTGCCGGACGAGTTGCTCGAGTTCGCGGATCAGGAGGCGAAGAGGCGTTCGACGACGCGTTCCGGCCTGATCGCCGAGCTGCTCGAAGCCGAACGCATCCGGGAGCAGGTACGCCGCTACCTCGACGAGCACGGCTGGGACGTGGCGGAGGACGAGTCTTCCTGGCGTGGATACCAGCGCCGTCGCGCGGCGGAGGAGTATGCCGACGACCAGTGGTGAGCGGCTGCCTCGACGAGGCGAGGTCTGGTGGGTCCTCCTCGACAAGCGCCGCCCGGCGGTGGTGGTCCAGACCGATCGGGTCCGCGAGCCGCGCGTGCGCTCGTTCCTCGTCGCTCCGCTCACCAGCCGACTCCACCTCGAGGGTTTGCCGGGCAACGTCCGACTCGACCGCCGCCTCACCGGTCTCCCGAAGGACTCGGTGGCCAACCTCTACGACTTGCAGAAGGTCCTGGTAGACGACTTCGCGGAGCGCCTGGCGTCGCTCGGCAGGGTTGCGATGGAGCGAGTGGACGACGGGCTTCGCCTGGTCCTGGAGCTCTGAGCGGGCGTCCGAGGCCGCCGCCTCGCTAGGATGAAGCTCGCCCTGGGCCAACTCCCTCGAGCCGGAGACGTCATGCCGAGCACCGAGCGTGTGGAAGTTTCCTCCCCTACACCTTGGAGATGCGTTGCTCATCTCCTCCTCTTCGTCCTCTTCCTAGGCCTAGGAGCGACGACGCTCGAAGCCCAGGCGGCACGCGCCGGCGTCGAGGATCGGCTCAGCGCCGAGACCTTCTCCGGTTTCGTGCTGCGCGGCATCGGCCCGGCGCTGACCTCCGGGCGCATTTCCGACCTGGCGATCCATCCCAAGGACCGCCACACCTGGTACGTCGCGGTGGGCTCGGGCGGGGTGTGGAAGACGACCAACGCCGGCACCACCTTCGAGTCGATCTTCGACGGTCAGGGCTCGTATTCCATTGGCTGTGTGACGCTCGACCCCAACGACCCGAACGTGGTGTGGGTGGGATCAGGCGAGAACGTGAGCGGCCGCCACGTCGGTTTCGGCGACGGCGTGTATCGGAGCCTCGACGGCGGCAAGACCTGGCAGCACATGGGCCTGCGCGCGAGCGAGCACGTCTCCCGCATTCTGGTCGACCCGCGCGACTCGAACGTGGTGTACGTCGCGGCCGAGGGCCCGCTGTGGAGCACGGGCGGCGACCGCGGCGTCTACAAGTCGACCGACGGCGGCGCGACCTGGAAGCAGGTGCTCTCGATCGACGCCGACACCGGCGTCGCCAGCCTGGAGCTCGACCCGCGCGACCCCGACGTGCTCTACGCCGCCGCCTTCCAGCGGCGCCGCACGGTGTGGTCGTATCTCGCCGGCGGCCCGGGCTCGGGAATCCACAAGAGCACCGACGGCGCCGCGACCTGGCGGAAGCTCACGAACGGCTTGCCGAAGAAGGACATGGGCAAGATCGGGCTCGCGGTCTCGCCGATCGACCCCGACGTGGTCTACGCCACCATCGAGGCGCATCCCGACGAGCAGGGCTTCTACCGCTCCGCCGACCGCGGCGAGAGCTGGGAAAAGGGCAGCGACTATGTCAGCGGCGGCACTGGGCCGCACTACTACCAGGAGATCTACGCCTCGCCGCACCGCCTCGACCGCGTCTACCAGATGGACGTTTTCCTCAACGCCACGGACGACGGCGGGAAGACCTTCTACCAGGTGGGCGACGCCGACAAGCACACCGACAACCACGCCATGGCGTTCGTCGCCGCCGACCCCGACTACCTGATGGTCGGCAGCGACGGCGGGCTCTACGAGTCGTTCGATGCAGGCAAGACCTGGAAGTTCGTCACCAACCTGCCCGTGACACAGGTCTACAAGGTGGCGTTGACCGAGGGCTTCCCGGTCTACGACGTGATCGGCGGCACCCAGGACAACGGCACCATCGTCGGGCCGACGCGCACGCTCAACCGCCACGGCATCCGCAACGAGGACTGGTTCTTCGCCTTCGGCGCCGACGGCTACGCCACCGCCGCCGACCCGCAGGAGCCGAACCTGCTCTACGTGTCGTGGCAGACCGGTCACCCGCTGCGCTACGACCGGCGCACCGGCGAGCTGGTCGAGATCCAGCCGCAGCCGGAGCCCGGCGATCCGCCCGAGCGCTTCAACTGGGACGCGCCGATCCTGGTCTCGCCGCACGACCCGAAGCGGATCTACTACGGGTCGCAGCGGCTGTGGCGCAGCGACGACCGCGGTGATTCATGGCGCGCGGTCTCCGCCGATCTCACTCGCGGCGTGCTGCGCTACGACTTGCCGGTGGGCGGGCGCCTGCGCGGATCAGATGCGCTGTGGGGCAACTCTGCGATGTCGTGGTACGCGACCACCACCGCGATCGCCGAGTCGCCGCTTCACGAGGGGCTGCTCTACGTCGGCACCGACGACGGCGTGATCCAGGTCAGCGAAGACGGCGGCGCGTCGTGGCGTCGCGCCGAGCTGCGCGGTGTGCCTGAGCGCGCCTTCGTCAACGAGCTCACCGCCTCGCCGGTCGACGCCGACACCGTGTTCGCGTCGATCGACAACCACAAGGAAGGCGACTACGCACCGTACCTCCTGCGCAGCACCGACCGCGGTCGCACCTGGCAGTCGATCCGCGGCGACCTGCCCGACCGGCACCTGGTGTGGTCGCTGCAGCAGGACCACGAGCGCGGCGATCTCCTGTTCGTCGGCACCGAGCTCGGGATCTTCTTCACGCTCGACGGCGGCCGCAAGTGGATTCGCCTCACCGGCGACGCGCCGACCATCGCGTTCCGCGACCTCGAGATCCAGCGCCGCGAGAGCGACCTGGTCGGCGGCTCGTTCGGACGCGGGTTCTGGGTCCTCGACGACTACTCGCCGCTGCGCGCGGTGACTCCCGAGGTGCTCGCCGCCGAGGCGAAGCTGTTTCCGGTGCGGCGCGCGTTCTGGTACGTGCCGGAGATGCTGTTGCAGAGCCGTGACAAGGGCTCCTCGGGCACCGACGCGTTCGCCGCGCCGAACCCGCCGCACGGCGCGGTCTTCACGTACTGGCTGCGCGACGAGCTGCTGACACCGAAGAAGGTGCGCGAGCAGCGCGAGAAGCCGCTCCAGGAGGCGGGCAAGGACGTGCCGTTCGCCGGGTTCGACGCGCTGCGCGAGGAGGATCTCGCGCCGGCGCCGCGCATGCTCCTCACCGTGCGCGATGCCTCGGGTGAGGTGGTGAGGCGGCTCGAGGGTCCGACCACGAAGGGCTTCCACCGCGTCTCGTGGGACCTGCGGTACGCGCCGGTCGACCCGATCTTGCTCCGCCCGCCGGCGAACCTGCCGCCGTGGGTCGAGCCGCCGCAGGGCCCGCTCGCACCGCCGGGGCGCTACACCGTCGGGCTCGCGCGTGCGAGCGGCGGCGAGGTCGTGGCGATCGGCGCTCGGGAGAGCTTCGAGGTGGTCGAGGTGCTCGAGCCGAGCCTCGAAGGCGCCGACGCCACAGCCCGCACCGAGTTCGCTCGTAGCACCGCCGACCTCTACCGCAGGGCATCAGGCGCGATGGCCGAGCTGCGCCGCGCCACCGAGCGGCTCGACTACCTGGAACGCGCGGTGCTCGCGACGCCCGGAGCCGACCCCGCTGCTCTCGCCGAAGTGAACAGAGTCCGTCGCGCGCTAGCCGACGTGCGCAATGCCCTCGCCGGCGACCCGATCCGCGGCCGCTACCAGGAGCCGGCCGAGCTCTCCGTGCTCGACCGCCTGGGCATCGTCAGCGGTGCCGACTGGAACAGCCGCTACGGTCCTACGGCGACGCACCGCCGCGCGGTCGAGATCGCCGAGCAGGAGTACGCCGGTGTCGCCGAGCGGCTCCGACGCGTGATCGAAGAGGAGTTGCGCGCGCTGGAGGAGGCGCTGGAGGACGCCGGCGCGCCGTGGACGCCAGGCCGGAGCGTGGTGCCGCCATGAAGTCGCCCTCTGGCCGGGGGGCGCACCGACAGGTGACCGCCGCTGAGCGCCGCGGCAGGGCTCCCGCTCACGGCGCATTCTTCAGGTGCACCTCGAACCATTCGAGCGCGAGCTCGACCGAGCGCTCGAAGGCCTCTCGGTAGATGCCGTAGTGGGTGATCTCGGGCACCACCTCGTAGCGCACGGGAGTAGTGCCGTGGGCGCGCATCGTCTCGAAGACGCGCAGCGAGTGGTTGCGGCGGTCGAACAGCTCCTCGTTCTCGGCGTCGATCAGGAGCGTCGGCGCCTTGACCTTGTGCGCGACCGCGACGGCGTCGTACTGGATCATCTTGGCGAAGTGTGGCGTGCCGCGGAGCTGGCCGGTCTTGTCCAGGTCCTGCGGGATCGGCTCGGCGTCGCCGCGGGCGATGTCGGTGGCACGCTGCTTGGCGACCGCCTGCATCTGCGGCCACGGCACGCCCATGCCGCCGACCTGGCTGACCACTGCGCGCACGCGCGGGTCGTGGGCGGCGGCCCAGATCGCCATGCCGCCGCCGTAGCTGGTGCCCCACGCGCCGATGCGCGCGGTGTCGACGTTGGGCTCGCCCTCGACGTAGTCGAAGGCGGCGCGGTAGTCCGCGGCCCAGGCCAGCGGGTCGACCACCTCGCGCACGAAGCGCACGCGCACGGTCGCCTCGTTGCTCTCGTCGAGCTTCTCCGGCATCCCGTCGAGCAGGATCATCGGGCCTTCGCTCTTACCCCAGGTACGGAACGAGAGGCCGAGCGCGATGTAGCCATCCTGCGCGAAGCGCGCGGCGGTGCGCCGCGAGCTGGTCTTGGTGCCGCCCCAACCGTGGCTCAGCACGATCGCGGGCAGCTTGGCATCGGGCGCCATGCTCTTGGGATAGAAGATGTCGCCGTCGAGCCGATACCCGTCGCTCCAGATCACGATCTCCTTCATCACCACGTCGTCGGGCGGCGTGAAGGCTTGCGGCTGGGCGACATCAGGTGCGCCGGTCGCGAGCAGTGTGGTGACCAGCGCGGCGGTGGGAAGCGTGCGGATTGCGAGTCTGCGCATTCGCGTTCTCCTCTGAAGAATCAACGTGGCGTGGCGTAGCCGAGCCGCCGCAAGGTAGCCGCGATCTCGTCGAGGATCGGGGCGTCGTCGATGGTCGCCGGCATCTGGTGGGTCTCGCCGTCGGCGATGCGCCGCACGGTGCCGCGAAGCACCTTACCCGAGCGATGGGGCAGATCGATCTTCCGGACCCTCAGCGCCTACTGGACAAAGGGTCCAAGTCCGAGCGCGACCCATGGGCTATAGACGCAAATCTATATCTTTGCCTGCGCGCCGACGCGCGCCTTTGCCGTGGATCGCCGGCTTGCGTTGCGCTGCTGTGCTCAACGAGCCGAACCAGGGCCGCACCGCGATCCTCGCGTACCACAAAGGGTTGCTCTTCACGGTGCCCGAGCTGCCGGCGAGCCAGCCGGGGTCGGACTTCGAGGTACGTACCGGGACATACCAACTGGGGCAGAGCGCGGCTCGAGGGCGTGCCGCTGAACGCGGGCGCGGTCCTGAGCCGGTGGTCGCGGGTGAGCGGGTCGCCGCCGTAGACGGCGCATCGGGGGAGACTACTCGGGAGTCGACCGTTGGCGACCTACGACTGTCGCAGCGCCTCGATCGGATCGACCCTCGTCGCGCGACGCGCGGGGCCGAGGGCAGCGGCCATCCCGGCGACGAGGAGTAGCAGCGCGGTAGCGAGATACGCGATCGGGTCGAGCGGGCTCAGCCCGGCGAGGAAGGTCGCCAGGGCGGGAGCGAATAGCGCGGAGATCACGCTGCCGACCACGATGCCGGCAGCGACCAGGACACAGGCCTGACCCAGCACCGCCAGGAGCAAGCGTCGCGAGCTGGCGCCCAGCACGCGGCGGATGCCCATCTCCGCGGTGCGCGCCGCGACGACATACGCCATCACGCCGTAGAGGCCGACCAGCATCAGCAGCACGCCCACGGCACCGATCGCGCCGAGCATGGTGGTCGCGGTGCGGCGCATGTCGAGCTCCATGCGGGTCGCGTCGGCGAGGGTCTCGACGCGGGCGGAGAGGCTGGGGTCGAGCTCGCGGATGGCGGCGGATACCGTCGACACGAGCGTGGCCGGCTCGTCCTCGACACGGGCGTGCACGATCAAGCGGCTGGGTCGCTGCGCGAAGGAATAGTAGATGGCGGAACGCGGCGTCTCGCCGATGGTGTCGAGTCGGTTGTCGCGCACCAGCCCCACGATCACGGCCTCGGGCTCGTCGGCGGTCTGGACCGCGAGACCGACCACCGCTCGGTCCGGAAAATGCGTGCGGGCGAAGGTCTCGTTGACAACGGCCACGCGCCGGCCGCCGTCGCGGTCGTTCCGGTCGAGCTCGCGGCCCGCGAGCACGGGAATGCCGAGCGTCTCGAAGTAGCGCGGGCCGACGCTGTAGGTGGCGGGTCGGGTACCTGGGACGTCGGTGCGCCCCGCGGGATGGAAGCTCGCCACCAGAGAGTCGCCGCCGAGCGGCACGAGGTCCGCAACGCTAGTCGACACGATGCCCGGAATCGTGCCGAGCCGCTCGACGAGTCGCTCGGCCAGAGCCGCGCGCTCCGCGTCGCTGTCGCGGCCGGGCTCGAGACGC
>DATLFI010000222.1:0-23460 GCA_035524895.1 Thermoanaerobaculia bacterium
GGTACGGGCGGCGGCGCGGCACTGGAACCGGGAAGTCCACCTCGGCGAAGGCGTCCACCGCCTTGCGCACCTCGTCGTCGGGCCAGCCCGCCGCGCGCAACGCGCCCGCGATCGCGTCGCGGGTCTGCCCGCGCAGCAACGACTCGCGCACGAAGATCGCGAGGGGCTCCTCCACGGCGCGAGCTTACCTCCTGGGGCGTGTCAGCGCGGTTGCGACAGGAACGCCAGGAGATCGGCCATGCCCCGGTGATCGAGACCGGTTTCGAGCTCTTCCGGCATCAGCGAGAGGCCGCTCGCGAAGATCTCGACGACCTGGTCGCGCGCCAGGCGGCGGTCCTCGCCGTCGGCGGTGCGCACGGTGACGCCCTGCTCGTCCTGGGCGAGCAATAGCCCGCTGATGGTCTCGCCGTCGCGGGTCTTCACGTCGAACACCAGGTAGCTCGGGTCGACCGCGGCGTTGGGGTCGACGATGTCGACGATCAAGGACTCCTTGCTGCGCCGGAAGATGTCGGTGAGGCTCGGTCCCAGCTCCATGCCGATCACTGCGTCGGGGCCCGACTCCTTCTCGCGGATGCGGTGGCAACGCGCGCACAGCTCGCGGAAGAGCTCGCGCCCGCGGTCGGCGTCGCCGGCGAGCGCTGTTGCTGGCCGCATCGACTCGATCGCCTCCGCGCGGGTCGCGATCTCCAGATCGCTGAGAAAAGCCTCGGCGCGCCGGCGGGTATCTGGATTCCCTGCGCGCAGCAGGGCGCGGCGACGCTCGAGATGGAGGTTGAGCTGGCCGATAGGAAGCGCGCCGCTCTCGAGCGCGTCGAGCAGCGCGGTGTGGTTGAACGGCCGATAGACGAGGAAGTCGGCGGCGCGTTGGCGGGTGAGTGGGCCTAGCGTTCGCCAGCGCGCGAGCAGCTCCCGGCCGACCCCTTCATCCCGCGAGCGTACGAGCCGCTCGAGCGCCGCGCGCTGCAGCTCGGGCGGCTGGCGAGCGTCGAGCAAGTCGAGCAGCAGTGTCGCGCGGTCGGGCTCCTCCACGCCGGTGGGGCCGATCTCGTCGATCCAGTCGAGCGCGAGCACTCGGGCTGCGACACTTTGGGTGTCATCGCCGGCCCGCTGGGCTGCATCGCGCGCGCGCGCCAGCACCCTCTCGTCGGGCGACCAGCCGAGCAGCCGCGACGCTCGCCACGCTGGCAGGGCGATCCGTTCGGCTTCGGCGGCGCGCAACGGCGCCAGGGCAGGATCCAGCTCGGCCGAGGGAGGCAGGCTGCGCCCGAAGCCGCGCGCGTTGCCCAGCCCCTCCGCGACGCCCTCGAGCAACTGCGCGGCGCCTCTGGCCGCGCGCTCGGCCAGTCCGGCAGCGACCTTCAGGGTGGCTGCGAGGTCGTCGGCAGCAGCGCGCTCGCCTGCGAGCCGGCCCAGACCAAAGAGCGCCGAGCTCGTTCCCTCGTCAGCGTTGTCGCCGATGTTCTCGCCGAGGTTCTCGACGGGGTTCTCGGCGGGCAGGCGCGAGCTGTAGGACTCCAGCACCGCTACCGGCGAGCGCGCCGCGAGTGCCAGTGCTGCCAGTCGGATCCAGGGATCGCCTGCGTCGCGTCGAAGCGCCGTGGCTGCATCCTCGAGGATCGCAGCTCTGGCGTCGCCGCGGAGTCGATCCCAGACCGCTCCGGCACCGAGGAATGCCTGCATGCGCACACGCGGCGCGGGGTCCGTGGCAGCCGCCAGCAGCTGCGCGACCAACGCCGGACCGACGCGACCCGCGCCCGGGTTCGCCGCGATCAGGGCTTCGGCGAGCCGCAGCGCATTCTCGCGCAGGCCCCACGAGTCATCCTGGAGCGCGGCGAGCACCTCGCCCGCGCGCAGCTCGCCGAGACCCTCGAGCGCCCACAAGGCGTGGAGTCTCGCGAGCGGGTCGCGGTGCTGGCGCGCCATCAGCACCAGCTCGGGAATCGCCGCGGCCGCGGTCCCGCCGCGTTCCACCAGGAGGCGCTGCGCGGTGTCGCGCCACCACCGGTTGGGATGCTCGAACCAGGCGACGAGGCGCGCGGGATTGGCGAGCGCCAGGTCCCCTGGACGCACGCTCAGGGCAGGGATGCCGGCTCGGGGGGTGATGCGATAAACGCGTCCGCGATCCTCGCCCTCGCGCAGGTCGATCCCCTGCTGCATCTCCGCCGGGATCCACTCGGGATGCTCGATCACCGCGCGGTGCATGTCGAGCAGGTAGAGCGCGCCGTCGGGGCCGACCGCGAAGTTGACGGGCCGGAACGAGCTCTCCCGCGCGGCCAGCATCTCGGCACGCGGCCGGTCGCGGCGCGCGACGAAGCCCGCACCTTCGGCCTCGACGATGTCGCGATGGACCACGTTGTGCACCGCCTCGGCGACCACGAAGCTGTTCTCGAATCCGGCGGGGAACATTCCGCCGCCGTAGTACGTGATGCCGCAGCCGGCGGTGAAGTAGCCCGCCTGCTCGGGATGGTTGGGACGCTCCTCCGTTTCCGAGATCGGGTAGACGCGGGCGGTGTCGTCGCGTCCGTGATCGGAGATCTCGACGACGGTCGGCGGCCAGGTATGGCCAGCCGGCAGGTAGCGGTCGGGGAAGATCTCGGCCTGGATGTGCTTCTGTTCGTCGACCACGAAGCGGCGACCCCACACGTCGAAGTCGAGCCCGAAGCCGTCGCCCGTCGCTCCGGCCTCGCGCAGCTCGCCCGCGCCCAGCCGGTTGGGGTCGTCGGGATCCACTCCGAAGCGGAGCTTGAAGTCACGACCCCGCAGCGCGCGCTTTTCGTCGGGACGCTCCGGAAAGTAGACGCTGCCGCCGTTCGAGCCGATCGCGCCGTACACCCAGTTGTCGATCCCCCAGCGCAGACCGTTGAAGTTGCTCTCCGAGGGCCCGGTGCCAAACCCCGACAGCACCACCTGCCGCACATCGGCGCGGCCGTCGCCGTCGGTGTCTTTCACGTACAGCAGGTCCGGAGCGTCCGAGACCAGCAGCCCGCCGCGGTATGGCAGGAGGGAGCTCGCATACCGAAAGCCGTCGGCGAACACCGTGCGCCTGTCAAAGCGCCCGTCGCCGTCGTCGTCGTGCAGGACTACGATCCGGCCGGGCGGCGCCTGGTCGGGCTCGACGATCGGGTAGCCCGGCATCTCGAGCACGAACGCGCGACCCAGCTCGTCGAACTCGAGGTCGACCGGGTCGAACACCAGCGGCTCGGCCGCGACCAGCTCCACGCGCAGCGCGGGGTCGATCTCGATGCCTGAAGGATCGCCCGCGTGCGGCTGCAGCGCGAGCAGCAGCGTCGCGGCGAAGACCAGGGCAGCGTGGCGACCGGCGGTCGTGTGGTGAGGCCTGGGTGAGAGAGTCGCCATTGCCGGTCAGACGAGAGGGTCGATGGCGAGCACGGAACCGTACCTGTCGAGTGGAGACTGTGCGGCCCGGCTCTCAGTAGCTTTCGGACCGTCGAAAACGCTCGACATAGCGCCCGTCCACCTTGACGGCGCGCGCGAGGAGCTGCTTTGCCAGGCTCGCGAGGTGTGTCTCGTCCTTGGCCACCGCCTCGTCGTAGCGATCGACGAGCGGGTCGAACTGGCTGGTGTGCGCCGCTGCGGCGCGCGACTTGAGCTCGGCGACCTCGGTGATGTCGACGGTGTAGTTGGGCTGCGCGGAGTAGTAGAAGAACACCACGGGCACGTCCCACGCCGCGAAGCCTTCGGCCTCCAGGTCCGGGAAGTAGAGCCGCCACTCGGCGGCGCGCATGGCGTCGGCAGTGATCATCGCGCCAGACCGATGGTCGCTCTTGTGGAACTGGTCGTATGGCGCTCCGGGGTCGACCGAGAAGAGGGCGTGCGGCTTCACGCGGCGAATCTCCCGCGCGACCTGCTTGGTCAGCTCGCGGCGATCGACGTACTCGAGCATGCCGTCGTCGTGGCCGAGCCAGACGATGTTCTCGACCGGGATGCCGAGGATGCGGCAGGCGTTCTCCTCCTCGGCCTTGCGGATCGCGGCGAGCCGCTCATGGGTCATGGTGGGATCCCTCGAGCCGGCGTTGTCGGTGGTGTAGACCACCACGTGGATCTCGTTGCCGTTGCGCGCGAGGAGGGCGAGCGTTCCTCCCGACGTGAACGTCTCGTCGTCGGGGTGCGGGGTCACGACCAGGATGCGCTTGCCGCGCCACTCCTCGATGCGGTCGCTTCCCGTGTACTCCGGCTCCGGCATCGTGACCTGCGCTCCCGCCGGCGCGAGCACGACGAGGAGCGCCGCGACGAGGAGCGATGCCGGGACCGGCAGGGCGGGACATGGCAGCGTCGGGAGGACTCGCGGTAGCATCAGCATCGTACGAACCTCGGCAAGTAGATCCTCGCGCAGAGTACCACCCGGTCCTAGCCCCAAGGCGCGGATGACCGGGTTGGCTCGCGAATCGCGTGGAACAGGGAGCGGAACGAGCACAAGCCGAACGAGCACACCCCAAGAGGGCGCGCCGCAGGGCCGGAGACTCTCGTGTCTGGGGAGGTCCTTCGGCGTTCGGATCGCTCGCCTAGAGGAGATGAGGCATGTGGATCAAGAGGAACAAGGTGTTGGTGTTCGGGGTCTGCCTGCCGTTGCTGGTCGCCATCGCATGCGCCCAGCGACCGGCGGAGCAGGGCGGAGAGCAGGGAGGCAAGGAGCCGACCGGACGGGAGTTCGACCGTGCGATCGACGAACCGGTCGGCGCCGCGGTCACTCTCTGCCAGCAGGGCGCCGAAGGCTGCGCGCCATGCGAAGGCGTCAAGCTGGGCTTGATCGTGCAGGGCGGCGAGCCGGTGGTGGCGTCGTGCCACATTCGATCGGCCGACGGCAGCGGCTGTCGTAACGGCAGCTCCACGGTTGCGTGGACCCTCGAGCCGTTCGATGCGTGGCGAGAGCTGGGGCCGCTGCGGCTCGAGATCGAGGCAAAGGGTCGGGGGCGCAGCCCCGAGGCCTACGGCGCCCCTGGCCACCCGTTCTCGGCGGTGCTGACACCCGAGCACAACCGCATGCAGAGCCGTTTCCCCGAGCGTCTCGACTTGCCGCAAGGGGGAGAGACCGACTGGTACTACGACGTGCGGCTCTATCGCGTCGCGACGGGGGAGGTCTACGCGTGCTCTGATCCGATCCTGATCATCAAGGATCCGCCAAGCTGAGACCCTGCGCGTTCTCAGAAGGCAGGGAGCCGCTGCCGAACAGCGCCTGGAAGCGCGGATCGCCTCGCAGCGAAGACAGCTCGTCGGCGCCAGCGAGAATGGCGGCGGAGACGCCGGCTCGTACGGCGTGCCCCAGCACCCGGATGGCGTCGTCGGGCCGATCGCATAGCGCGTAGCCCATCGCGAGTTGGCCGAGGCGCTCCCCGCCTGCTGGGAGCAGCTGCTCGAGCTGCGCGGCAGAAGCCACGGTCTCGTCGCAGCGGCCGAGCTTTGCCGCGACGAGCGCGCGCAGGGAGAGTAGGTCGGCATCGACGGGGAAGGCCTCGAGGCGTTCGTCGATCAGGCTCTCGGCTACCTGATACTGGTGGGTCGCCGCCGGGTCCTTGCCCTGCCGCCTCAGGGCGTCACCGAGGTTGACCCGCAGCTTCTCGTTGCCGGGCTGCAGCCGCGTCGCGAGGACGAAGTACTCCTCGGCACGTGAAATGTCGCCGGCTTCGAAGTAAGCGGCGCCGATGTTGCTGGCCAGGACCGCGTCAGCGACCGGGCCGCCGAACTCCTCGTACACGGCGATGGCGGCGGCGTGATCACCGAGCATGAGGTGGAGCAGGGTGAGGTTCTCGACCGGCTCGGTGCGCTCGGGTGCCAGACGCTGCGCTTGCTCCAGCGCCTCCCGCGCCTCGGGGTAGCGTCCCTGGCGCATCTCGAGCACGCCGAGCGCGTGCCAACCGAGCCACCAGTCGGGCGCCATCGAGATGGCCTCACCGATCTGAGCCCGTGCCTCCTCGGCGCGTCCGGCGGCGGCATGCGTTCGCCCCAGCTCGAGGAGGGTGCGTGCGCGTTCCACCTGCGCGTCGTCGGCCAGCGTGATGCCCGCGCCCTCGAGCCCTGGCGCCGGCGGGTCTGACCGTCCATCGAGCCGCTGGGCCTGTCGCAGCCAGTCCTCGGCCTCCGCGATCCTACCCGCGGCGCGCAGGGCTCGCGCCAGGGTGCGCATGGCCTGGGGCAGCTCTGGATCGAACGCCACCGCGCTTTCAGCGGCCGCGACCGCGCGCGTGAGGGTTCGGGCGTCGTGGTCGAGGTAGTGGCGGCGCAGCAACGCGTCGGCCAACGCCTGGTGTGCGAACGCAAAGCGCTCGTCGACCACGAGCGCCTGCTCGAGGTGATGGATAGCCGTGTCGAGGTCCTCGAGCCCGGCATCGCTTTCGAGGAACTGCTGGGCGACCACGTAGCGCCGGTAGGCCTGGTTGGAGTCGGTGGTGCGTAGTCGCGCCCCCGGAGCTCGCCCGAGCACCTCTGCGACGAAGCCGAAGGCCCGCTCCTGCAGGTGCAATGGGTCCTCGCGGTCGGCCTCGAAGGTCGCTTCGTGAAGCAGCCTGGCGGTCCTCGGGTCGAGGACCTGGATCGTCAGGGCGAGACGGGCGGCTTCGACCGTCAGTCTGCCGTGTACTGCTCGATCGACGTCCTGCTCGTCGAGGAGCCTTCGTTCACCGTCCGGCGTCTGTGGGTAGCCGACGATCCGCGAGCTGCCGAGGACCTCTACCCGCGGCAGCCCGCGGAGACGCGAGCTGAGGAAGAAGCCGAGGCCGAGCGCCAGCGCCTCCTGGTCGGGATCACCGGTGTCGTTGAGGAAGGGCATCACGGCGAGACGCAGCGGCGGCGCGTCGGCCGCGCTTCTCGACCGCCACGGGGCCAGCCACCAGGTGCCGGCGGCTCCCACCAAGAGCACGGCTCCGGCGATCCATGGCGCCGCCCGGTGGAGCCCCGAGCGCCGGAACGGCGCCGGTCGAGCTTGCAGCGCCTCGCGGAGCGAGTGGAGCGCTCGCCGCACCCCTGTCGCGTCCGGCGGCCGGTCGTCAGGAGATCGCGCCATGAGGTGCGAGAGCAGAGCCTGGGCGCCGGGCACCTGGTTGCGGATCTGCTCGGGCAGCTCGGGCGGATCGCCGCGCTCGACCGCGAGCAGGTACTCCGCGACGCTGCCGTTCGGAAAGGCACGTTCTCCAGCGAGCATCTCGTGGAGGATGGCGCCGAGCGAGAACAGGTCCGCGCGGCCGTCGATCCGCTGGCCACGGACCTGCTCGGGAGCGAGGTAACCGAGGGTGCCGAGTATCACGCCGGTCAATGTCTCGGGGTCGCGTCCTGCCGGGAGGCGCGCGGTCGGAGAGTCCTCGAGGACCTTCGCGATGCCGAAGTCCAGCACCTTGACGCGTCCGTCGAGCGTGATGCGCACGTTGGACGGCTTGAGGTCGCGGTGCACGATGCCGGCGGCATGTGACGCCTGGAGCGCCGAGCAGATCTGCTCCGCCCACTCGAGCGCCCGCTCGGGATCGGGTGGGTCGTCGCGCAGGCGGGCGCTCAGGTCGTCGCCCTCGACGTGCTCCATTGCCAGGAAGAGCGTTGGCACGCCGTCGACTTCGGCCTCGCCGAAGTCGTAGAGCGTGGCGATGTGCGGATGGTTCAAGGCGGCGGCCGCGCGCGCCTCGCGCTCGAAGCGCTGCCTGCGGGTCTCGCTCGCCGCGCGGTCGTCGTCGCGCGCGCGCAAGGTCTTGAGCGCAACGACCCTGCCGAGCAGCTCGTCGTGCGCCCGATAGACGGCGCCCATGCCCCCGTAGCCGATCGGGGCGAGCAGGCGGTACCGGCCTATGCTCGTTGGTTCCATGGCGTCTGCGCTCTGTGCGATGCGCCTCAGCGGTCACCCTCGAAGACGATGCGTCCCCCGACGATGGTGTAGCGAACGCGGGCTGCGAGCAGGTCGGCCGGCGATGCTTCGAGCAAGTCGCGATCGAGCACAGCGAGGTCGGCCAACTTGCCGACCTCGAGCGTGCCGAGCCGGTCGTCCACGAGGTTCGCATAGCTCGAACCGTGGGTGTAGGCGCGCAGCGCCTCTTCGAGGGACAGCCTCTGCTCCGGAAACCACCCTTCGGCAGGCTGACCCGTCAGCGTTTTTCGCGTTGTGGCCGCGTAGAGGCCGAGCAGAGGATCGATCGGGTACTCGGAGGCCGCAGTGCCGGGCCAGTCGCTGCCGAACGACAGCACCGCTCCGCCGTCGAGCAGGCTGCGGAACGCGTAAGCGCCGCGCGACCGCTCGGAGCCGATGCGCTCCTCCATCCAGCGCATGTCGTCGCTGAGGTGATACGGCTGCACCTCGGCGACCACGCCGAGCCCGCCGAAGCGGGCGAAATCGTCGGGGCCGACCACCTGCGCGTGGACTAGTCGAAAGCGGCGATCGCGCTCACCGTTGCGGACGCGGAGCTGCTCGAGGTAGTCGAGCAGCAGGTGGTTGGCCTCGTCGCCGATGGCGTGGATCGAGAGCTGTAGGCCGGCGGCGTCGGCCTCCACCATCAGCTCCAGGAACCGCTCGCCTGCGAACGTGCCGTCCTCGTCGACCATCAGCTTGCGCCAGGAGCCGCGGTTCCCTGGATCGTGATCGTAGGGCTCGAGGAAGCGGGCGGTGGAGTTTCCCATGATGCCGTCGACGTGGCCCTTGAGGCCGCCGAGACGGATCCAGGGGGCTTCGTCGTCCGGCTGGGCTGCCAAGGCCTCGGCCGCCTCGCGCCATCGCTCGAGCGGGTAGCGGAAGTCGACGCGGGCGGTGAGCTCTCCGGAAGCGAGCAGCTCGCGGAAGATCGCGAGCTGCTGGTCGTCCGACATGTCCGAGAAGCTGGTGACGCCGCGGCGGCGCACTTCGGCGAGCGCGGCCTTCGACATCGCTACGCGCCGCGCGTGCGAAGGAGCCGGGACCACCGCCGCGAAATGCGCGGCGACGCGGTCGCCACGCAAGATGCCGGTGAACCGCCCTTGCGGATCGCGCTGCAGCTCGATGCTCGGGAGATCGCGCGCCGGTTCGAGCCCTGCGAGCTCGAGCGCGCGCCGATTCACCGCGTGCTCCCGGCCGTCGAAGCGGGTCAGAAAAACCGGGTGCTCGCGGGTCAGCTCTTCGATCTGCGACGCGGTCAGATCGGGTGTGAACGGCGACCGCGACTCGCCGCCTGCCGAACCCTCCGTCCAGCGGTCGTAGGCGCCCCAGAGACCGCCGGTGATCCACTCGCCGGGGTCGAGTCGGTCCACGGCGAGGCTTAGGCGCTGCGCGAGCTCCTCCTGCGTTTGCACGCGCATGATGTTGAAGTCGAGGAAGCGCGCCGCCGACGAGAAGTGGGTGTGGTTGTCGCTGAAGCCGGGAACGACGAAAGCGCCGTCGAGGTCGAGCACCCGCGTGTCGGGGCCTCGCAGCGCGAGAACCTCGGAGTCGCTGCCGACCGCGACGATCTTGTCGCCACGGACCGCCAGCGCACTGGCCGCGGGGGCACCGGCGACTCCGGTCCAGATGCGTGCGTCGTGGAGCACGAGGTCCGCGGCGGCGCGGGATCCTTCTGGCTCCGCGCGGCAGCCCGAGATCGCGAGACTGAGCGCGACCAGCGCACAGGTGCGAAGAAGCCTTCGATGCCTTCTACTCATAGAAACCTTGCCCCATCCTAACGATCTCCGCACCGACGCTGTTACGCTCCCCCTGCGTGTCCTCGCTGGTACAGCATGCCGAGGGTCTGTGGACCGCCCACGCGCCTCTGCGCCTGTTCGGGGTGTTCGAGGTCGGCACTCGCATGACAGTGGTGCGCCTTTCCTCGGGCGAGCTCTGGGTGCACTCGCCGATCGCTCCGAGCACGGTGCGCGGCGAGCTCGACGCGCTCGGTGTGGTACGCCACGTGGTGGCGCCGAACACCTACCACCACCTGTTCGCCGGCCCCTTCTGCGACGCCTACCGCGAGGCCCGGCTGTGGGGCGCGCCGGGTCTCGCCGCCAAGCGACGCGACCTGCGTTTCGACCACCAGTTGGGAGCTCAGCCGCCGCCGGAATGGGTGGACGATCTCGATCAGGTGTGGATCGAGGGATTCCTGTTGCACGAGGTGGTGTTCCTGCACCGCCGGTCGCGCACGCTGATCTCGAGCGACCTGCTGGCGCACGTCTCCGACGAAGCGCCTCCGGCGACCCGCCTCTACGGCAGCTTGGGCGGCTTCCGCAAGCGCCCGGCGGTGCCGCGCGTGGTCAAGCTCGCCTATCGCGACCGGGTAGCCGCCCGCCGCTGCCTCGAGACGGTGCTCGCGTGGGACTTCGACCGCGTGATCCTCGCGCACGGCGCCGTTCTCGAGAGCGGCGGCAAGGAGATCGTGCGGCAGGCTTTTGGCTGGCTGTAGAGGACTTCGGCAGCAGCTGGCAGGCCTGGCGATGCGACGGCCAGCGCGGAAACCGTCCGCTACCGGAGCGAGGTCGCGTCGGCGCTGGCCGAGTCGTCGCTCGACTCCGCCGCTTCCTTGGCCCACGGCAAGAACGGCTCGTAGTCGATCTCGCGCGGCGGTGCCGCGCCGCCTGATCCCTGCAGGTAGTGCTCCATCCACTGCAACGTGCGTAGCATGTAGTCGAAGCGGCCCGCCGACTTGCGATTGCCATGGCCTTCGCCGGGGTAGAGCACGAGGCGTACCGGTGCTTGGCCCAGCACCTTGAGGTGTCGGAAGAGCTCGAGGGACTGGCTGGGGTGCACGCGCGGGTCGTCCTTGCCGTGGAGGATGAGCGTGGGCGTGCGGTTACGCTCGACCCAGCGGATCGGGCTGCGGTCCAGGAAGTACGCCCAGTCCTCCCACAGCCACTTGCGGTGGTGGACGTCGTACATTTCCTGCGGGATGTCGGTGGTGCCGACCTTCGACACGTTGTTGCTGATGCCGACGAACGGGATCGCCGCGGCGAAGCGTTCCGAGTAGTACGTGGCGCCCCACGCCGAGGCGTAGCCGCCGTAGGAGCCCCCCGTGATGCCGACACGGTCGCGGTCCACCAGGCCGGTCTCGATCAGGTGGTCGACGCCGTCGATCAGGTCGTCGAACTCGGGGCCGGCGGCGTCGGCGTGACCGAGCTTAGAGAACGCCACACCGCGTCCCGTGCTGCCTCGGTAGTTGGGGTAGAAGACCGCGAAGCCCCGAGCCGCGGCGACCTGACCCATCTGCGAGTAGTTGGTGAGCCAGCCGTTGCGGTAGTGAGCCTCCGGCCCGCCGTGGACGATCATCACCAACGGAGAGCGCTGACCCTCGCGTCGATCGAGCGGGTGGATCAGCAGCCCCTCGAGCTCGAGGCCGTCGCGCGCGCGCCAGCGCACGACCTCTTGGCGAGCCAGCCGCAGCTCGGCGAGCCACGGGTTGCTGTCGGTGCGGCGCTGCGGCGCGGCGCCCGCGTCTCGGGCGCCGAGCGAAAGCGTATAGAGCTCGGGCGGGTGGGACGGCGTCTCGGCCAAGAGCGCGAGCCGGAGGTTGCCCGGGGCGCCGGTGGCGGCCAGCTTGGTGACGACGATCGAGCCTGATGCGAGCAAGGTGCGGCGCGCGGTGCCGTCGGCTGCGACGCTGCCGACCTCGGTGGCCGTGCCGAGGTCCGCTACGAATGCGATGGTCGAGGGATCGAGCCAGTCGATGGCCGCGACGTGGCCTTCGAGCCCGGGCAGCACGTCGACGGGCGCGCCGCCGGCGGTGGCCGAGGCGACCTGGAGGCGTCCATCGGCAGGATCGTTGACGTCGGCGGCACCGATCATCGCGAGGAGACGCCCGTCGGGGCTCCACGCGACCTCGCCCAGCTTGCCGGCAGTCGTGATCTGCGTGACGACCCGGCCGTCGAGGTCCAGCACGACGAGGCGCTGGGCGACGAAGGAGTCGTCGATGAGGGGCGTCGGCGTCACCTTCACCGCCAGGCGGTCCCCGGCCGGCGAGAGCTCGATCCAGCGAACCGAGCCCTCGAGCTCGACCTGTCGCGGCTCGACCGGCTCGAGGGGCTCGAGCGGCGCGGCCGCGTCCAGCGCAACCTCCGCGATGTAGAGCCGAGTCGACCGGTTGTCCTCCTCGTAGATCACCTGGTCGAAGCCCTTCTTCTCGAGCTTCTCGTCGGCCTCCGGCTCCGGCTCGGCGGCCAGGAAGGCGACACGCCGGCCACCAAGCTGGAAGGAGTAGGAATCGATGTCGGTGTCGTGGGTGAGCACGCGGCGTGCCTCGCCGCCGTTGGCCGAGATCACGTAGAGGGACTTGTGCTCGTCGCCGGCGCGCTTCGCGAGGAACGCGAGGCGGTCAGCGTCGATCCAGGCGAGCCCGCTGGCGTTGACTTCGCCGGTGACGAACGGTGTAACTTCGCCGTTCTCCTGCAGCAGGTGGATCTCGATCCACGCCGGACCGCTGTCTTCCGCCAGGGGCCGTCGCGGCTTGCTGCGCAGGAAGGCGACGCGACGACCATCCGGGGAGGGCTGGGCGTCGGTGACGTGTTGGTAGGTGGCGACCTGCCACGGCTGGAGGGTGCCGGCGGGGGTCTGGGTCTGCGCCGCGAGCGCCGTGGCGCCCAGCAGGCAGAGTCCAACGACGGTGGGTATGGCTCGTGCTGGTTTCACGTGAGGTCTCCTGGCGGGTCTGGTGACCGGGGCTCTACCGTTGCGAAGGCGTCACGCCCAACGCCGCGAGCCGTTGCTCGATGTCCGCGGAGACGCGCACGCCCATGTGGGTGATGGTGTCGGCTGCGAGTGTGGTGGCGATCTCTCCGCACAGCTCGAGCGGCAGCTCCTGGATGAGACCGTGGAGGAAGCCGGCGGCGAAGCAGTCTCCGGCGCCGGTGGTGTCCACGACCTTCACGCGGTGCGCCGGCACGTGGACCTCCTGGTCGCCCGATACCAGGAATGCGCCCTTCGCGCCGTCAGTCACCACCGCGACGGTGATGGTCTGCGCGAGCTTGCGCGCGGCCTCGCGCACGTCGAGCCCGGTCATGATGCGCGCCTCTTCGGCGTTGGCGAAGACCACGTCGAGGCCGCGCTCGAACAGCTCGAGCAGGCGCGACCTCGAACGGTCGACCGCGAAGGGATCGGCGAGGTCGAGCGCCAGCCTGCATCGGGAGCGCCGCGCCGTCTCGAGCGCGCTCTCGATGGCGGCGATCTGGTTGGGCGTGTCCCAGATGTAGGCAGTGGTGAAGAACAGCTTGCTGTGCCGGATGTCCTCGTGCGGCACGTGCTCCGGGGAGTACTCGCGGCACGCACCGAGGTGGGTGTTCATGGTGCGCTCGCCGTCCGGGCTGACGAGGATCACCGAGCTGCCGGTGGAGCCGTGGTCGAGCCGCACGCATCGATCGAGCACGCCATGACGGCGCAGCGACTCGACGAACTCGTCGCCCGCCTCGTCGCGCGCGACCGCCGAGCTGTAGCAGGTACGCCCGCCGAGCCGTGAGACCAGGCGCAGCACGTTGGCGCACGAGCCGCCTGCCTCGACCTCCGGGTCGTGCCCGCGCACCCGGGCCAGGATCGCGAGCTGCTGCTCGTGGCCCACCAGCTTCATCGTCCCTTTGACCAGGCCGATGCGCTCCGGGTCGCCGTCCTCGACCCGCACCAGCAGGTCCAGCAACGCGTTCTCGATGCCGATGACGTCGAGGTCGCGCGCGCGCAGCTCGTCGGAGAGCAGGGTGAAGGGAGAGGTGGAGGGGACGGTGAAGGGAGACATGTCTCGGTGGAGGGTGACGTGGAGAATTTCGCGTCGAGCGGCATCAGCCGTCCGCCGTCCGCGGGCCGTCGAAGATTATAAGGAGCCGCCGGGGTGTCGGGCTGCTAGTGCCGAATGCCGGCCGCGGCCTGCCTCTTGACCGCCTCGCGATCGATCGTGCCGTCGCTGCTCCGTGGCAGGATGGCGAGGAAGACCACGTGCTTCGGCTTCTTGTAGCGCGCGATGCGAGACGCGACCCAGTCGATGACTTCCTGCGTTCCGAGCGAAGCGCCCGGTCGGAGCTCCACCGCTGTCGCCACCGCTTCGCCCCAGGTGGCGTCGGGCACGCCGAAGACACAGCAGGCGGCGACACCTGGCAGCTCTCCGATCGCCGCCTCGACCTCGGCGGGGTAGACGTTCTCGCCCCCGGGCTTGATCAGCTCCTTCTCGGGCTTGCGCTTCACGTAAAAGAGGTTGCCCTCCTCGTCGAAGCGTCCGATGTCCCCGGTGTGGTGCCAGCCGCCGCGGAAGGTGTAGGCGGTAGCGTCGGGAAGCGCGTCGTAGCCGAGGAAGACCAGCGGGCCGCGCACGACGATCTCGCCTGGCTCGCCGGCCCGGACCTCGCGGCCGGCTTCGTCGTGGAGGCGCACCAGCGCCAGCTCGCCGGGCTTGCCGGCGCAACCGAGCTTCGCTCGCGCGTTCTGCAGCGTCACGAAACCTGTCGTCTCGCACTGCCCGAATCCGGTCCAGAAGGTCGCGGCGGTTTCGCGGTGGAGCCGCTCCATGACCTCGGGCGAGTCGAGCCCGGTGACGTGGCGCAGCGTCGGCAGCCTGCTGCCAGCGGCCTGCGCCGCGTCGAGGAGCTGGCCGAGAACCGGCGGGAAGTCGCTCAGGTGGGTGACCCGATGGCGATCGATCATCGCGACGGCCGCGGCGGCGTCGAAGCGGGGCAGGATCACGCAGGCGCCGCCGGCGTGCAGGAACGCGAGCGTGTGTCCCAGGCCGGCGATATGAAAGAGCGGTAGCGCGGCCAGGGTACGGTCCTCTGGACCCAGCCGCAGCGTCGCGATCTCCTGCACGTTGGAGCACACCAAGTTGCGGTGGCTGAGCAGTGCGCCGCGCGGCACCACGTCGACCGCTGCGGTCGCGATCACGGCGAACGGGTCGTCGGCCGCCACCGGGGGTCGGGGAGGCGGCCACGATCCGTCGGCATCAGCGTCGACGTAGAGCTCCGAGAAGTGCTGCCAGTCTCGACCCGGTGCCGCGGCCGCCAGCTCTTTATCGAGCGCGAACCAGCTCTCGATGCCGCAGGTGTCACCGGAAGTGGGCAAGGCCGCTGCCGACGGCGTGTCGGCGACCAGCGCGCGTGGGCGGCCGCGCTCGAGGATGCGCATCACCTCGTCGGGCTTGAGCCGCCAATTGAGCGGGTACGCGACGCAGCCCTGGCGCGCCAAAGCGAACAGCAGCTCGACATAGGCCGCGGAGTTCTGCGCCAGGATCGCGACACGATCGCCGGGGCCGAGTCCCGCGGCGCCAAGACCAGCGGCGAGGCGGTCGACGCGCTGGACGAGCTCGGCGAAAGTCCGCTCCTCGCCGTTCTCGGTGACGAGCGCCGCGTGCCCGCCGAACGCTCGGGCGTTGCGGTCGAGGATGTCGTAGAGATCGAGGTCGTGCACCGCCATGTGCCTCGGAGGTTATCGCTTACGTGCGCGGGGAGGGGAGAAACGGTCACCACCTCGCTGTTGACTACTGCGCAGGCCCGCGAGAAAACTCGAGCGCGGTCACGAAGGCACCTCGACGGGGGTCGGGGCGGAGAGCTTGGGCAGCGCTGCCTCGATCTCGCCGCGGCTGGTCTCCAGCCAGGGAGGCAGCACGAGCGACTCGCCGAGGTGCTCGGGATCCTCGTCGACTGCGAATCCCGGTCCGTCGGTCGCCAGCTCGAACAGGACGCCGCCCGGCTCGCGAAAGTAGACCGACTTGAACCAGAAGCGGTCGATGACCGGGGTCGGGTCGACGGTGTCCTCCGCCTGGCCCCGCACTGCGAGCTGGTGCTCCTCGTCGTCGACCCGCCAGGCGAGATGGTGGATCGCGCCGACCCCCCAGGCGCCTCGGCGATCCCCGGGCACCTGCTCGATGTCGACGAAGGTACCGGAACCGCCATCGCCGACCGCCCAGCGCTCCCAGGGCCCGTCGCTCGCCATGCGGCGGAAGCCGAGCGCCGACGCCAGGAACACCGTGGTGGCGGAGACATCGCGCTCACGCATGCGCGCTCCGTGCAGACCGCGGATCTGGCGCTCGACCGGAATCGGGCTCTCGTCCCAGGGAACGAACGACCGTCCCGCGCCGCTCTCGGTTTCGACCAGCGCGATCGCCATGCCGTGCGGGTCCCGCACCGGCAGGCTCGCCTCGCCGAAGCGGTTTGCGCGCTGTCCCACGGTCACGCCGTAGCGATCGAGCCGGCCGCTCCAGAAATCGAGCGAGCCGGGCGGCACCGCGAGCGAGACCTCGGACGCAGTGCCGTGGCCGGGGCGCGGCGGAGCGAGGTGCGCCCAGGGAAAGAAGGTGAGGTCGGTGCCGGGGCTGCCCTCGGCGTCCGCGTAGAAGAGGTGATAGGTGCCGGGATCGTCCTGGTTGACGCTCCTCTTGACCAGACGCATGCCGAGGACGCCGGCGTAGAAGTCGAGGTTCTCCTGGGGCGGACCGGAGATGGCGGTGACGTGGTGCAGCCCGTGAACGGGGCGGGTGTTGCTCATGTTGGACCTCCTCGCGCCGGGAAGAGGCGGCGCGCTAGCAGCCCGTGGTGGAGCCCGCGTGAGGCTGCGCGCGGGGATCTGCGGCCGCTGGCAAGGCGGGCCGACGAACGCGATGCGGGACATCGTGCAGGAGGCCCAACGCAGCCCAGCGGCCGCAAACCCCCGCGCCCTTTGGGTTGGGGCGGCGTGGGCCCGTCTGCGTTGTTGCGCTCGCTCAACGATGGCACCGCATCGCCACCGCTCGCGCGCCTAGCATATGGGCCCACGGCGCTCCCAACGCAGCCCACGGGGGTTCCACCACGGGCTGCTGGCCATTGTCCAACATCGCGCTACATCTTCAGAAACCGTCTTCAGAAATCGTCTTCAGAAATCGACCTGGAAGCGCAGGACCACACCACGCTCCGAGACCTCGGCGCCGGTCGCGTCATCGCCCTCGGCATCCACGAACGTGAGCAGGGTGCGTGCCCACGAATTCAGGTACCAGTTGACGGTCGCGCTCCAGGTCTCGGCAATCCCGCCTCCGACGAGCGCCGACTCGAGGTCCACCTTCGAATAGCGGAGCGCGATCTCCCAGGCGCCGCTCGCCCAGTCGCGCTCGATCGGCCGCTTCGGCCGCACGCGATCGAACGCTCCGCCCGAGAGGCCCGACGTGGTGTAGGGGCGGTGCTCGCCAGTCAGGAAGTATCCCGCCTGCATATACAGGCCGCCGAACGACGGGTCGCCTCGTTCGCGCGAGGAAACCTCGACCTCGAAAGCCTCGGATTGGAAGTGGAACGGACCGTGGACGAGGGCCGCTTCCAAGCCGAGGACGCGCGCATCCTGCGCTGGGAAGCTCGGCGTCGCGAGCACGTCCTCGAGCAGGTGGTTCTCCGGCCTTGCGCGGAAGCGGAGCTGACCGTCCGGCGGGTCGCGAAGGCTCAGCGCCGCACCCAGGTGCAGCAGGCGCGTGCCCTCTTGCCGTCGCAGCGGGACCCCGGTGACTCGCCCGGTGAAGTGGACCTGGCTGCCGTCGAGGATCTCGCCGTCCTCCTGCATGTCCTGGAAGGCGCCGACCTTCCAGGTCACGCGATCCTCGGCCGCGCGCCCGAACAGCATCGCGCCGAGGTTCCTCTCGAAACCGAGCGCGAGCACGGGCGTCGGCCTCTCCGGGAAGGTCAGGTAGCGGTTGCTGGTCTGATCGTCGAGCGCGAAGGGCTCTTTGAAATGGCCGATCACCAGGGTGCCTGGGCCGAGGCCCTGCAGCCCGACGTAGACGTCGCGGATCGGCGCGTCAGGGTTGGAGAAGTCGAGCTCTACCTTCCACAGGAAGCGGTCGAAGTGCTTGCCCTGCGCATGGAGTCGGGCTCGCCTCAACTCGCTGCCGGTCTCTACCCCCGACAGCGCTCCATCTCCGTCGGCATAGGGTGCCGCGTCGATCTGAAGGCGTCCGCCGAGGGTCAGGACGACATCGCCGTCTGGGCTCTCGAGGTGGGTGCCGTGGCGCCAGTGGATGCGCCACCGATCCGCGGCGTCTCCGTCCGCGGCCTTCGCGCTCGCGGGCGTGATGGTCGACAGTGCGGCAGCCGCGGCTGCAGCCAGAAGAGAGAGCGCGGGCATCGGGAGCTCCTCGAAGGTCAGGGCGGCGAGTCAGGCCGCGAGCTTCGCAGTGTGGGAATGGCGCGCGGGATCCTAATGGGAAGATCGCGTGAAGAGGAAACGGCTCCGAGGCGGCTCGAAGATCGTTGGTGCTGGGTATGGATTCCACAATATGGAACACTCTGAGTCGACTCGATGATCGATCTCCCCGACCTTTTCTCGGATCCTTCACACGGGCTTCACGATCGTCGCTAGTCTTTGTCCAGCCGGAGGCTGAGACCGATCCTGGCGCACTGGAGCCCACAATTGGCCGGCGAGAAGATCGTCGTCATCGAAGACGAGCCCGACATCCTCGAGCTCCTTCAGTTCAACCTCAGCCGCGAAGGCTACGAGGTGGCTTCCGCGAGCACCGGGACCGAAGGTCTGGCCACCGTTCGGCGGGAAAGCCCGGACCTGGTGCTGCTCGATCTCCTGTTGCCGGGCGTCGATGGGCTCGACGTCTGCCGCCAGCTCCGCGCCGACGCCGAGACTCGCGACGTGCCGATCATCATGGTGACCGCCAAGGGGGAGGAGAGCGACGTGGTGCTGGGTCTCGGCTTGGGTGCCGACGACTACGTCCAGAAGCCGTTCAGCCCGCGCGAGCTGGTCGCCAGGGTGCGGGCGGTGCTGCGCCGCACCAATGGGAGTGACAGCGCACCCTCGCAGTCCCGCCTGGTGCGGGGGTCGTTGGTCATCGAGCCCGAGCGCCACCGGGTGACCGTCGACGGCGAGCGGCGGCCCTTCACTCCGACCGAGTTCCGGCTGCTGCACTTTCTCGCCACGCATCCCGGGCGGGTCTTCACCCGCGACCAGCTCATCAACCGCGCCATCGGCGAGAATGCGGTGGTGATCGACCGCAACATCGACGTGCACATTCGCGCGGTCCGCCGCAAGCTCGGGGAGCAGCGCGACATGATCGAGACCATCCGCGGCGTGGGCTACTCCTTCCGGGCGCCCGACGAGGTGTCGTGACGGAGTGAGCGAGCTGCGCGCGGTGTTGCGCTCGCGCTACTTCCGCCGGCTGTTCTGGGGGGTCGCCGGGGTGGTGCTCTTGGTCGTCGCGGTGCAGCTCGTGGTGATCCTGCCGAGGCTGCGGGTCGACGCGCGCGCTGCAGTACGCGAGCGGCTCCTGGATCAGGCGCGCCTCGTGCGGTCCGCGGTCCGGGCGGGATTGCCGCGGGACGCCGACTGGGAGCAGGCGGTCCGTGACCTGGCTCGGGGCAGCGGCATCCGACTGACCCTTTTCGCGAGTGACGGAAGCATCCTGGCCGACTCCGACCTCGGAGCCATCGGGCCCCCGGACCCGGTCGCGCGCCCCGAGATCCTCGATGCCAAGGCGCGAGGCCAGGGCGTAGCCGTGCGTCGCCGCGACGAGCTCGGACAGGACGTGATGTTCGTGGCGCTCCCCCTCTATCACCCCTCCACCGCCGCGACGCCGCAGGTGTACGTGCGCACCGCGCTGCCGCTCGCGCGTCTGGACGACCGCTCGCGATCGCTGATGCGCTCCACCCTGTGGGGCGCGGCTGCCGCGCTCACCCTCGGCATCGTGGCCGCTGGCGTGTTGGCGCGGCGCGCCGCGGCCCCGGTGCTCGACGTCGCCGAAGCCGCCGACGCCATCGCCGCTGGCGACTACCGCAAGCGCATCGAGGTGCCAAGGGAGGACGAGGTCGGTAGGCTGGCAGCCGCGTTCAACACCACCTGCGCGCGCCTGGCGGAGCAGCTCGAGACCATCACCGGCGATCGCAACAAGCTCACCGCGGTGCTCGAGAGCATGGTCGAGGGCGTGATCGCGATCGACCGGCGCGAGCGCATCCTGCACGTCAACGCGGTGGTCGCGGAGCTCTTCGATCTAGGTGACCCGGAGCGGCTGTTCGGACGCCCGTTCTACGAGGCCACGCGAGTGCCCGAGATCGCCGAGGCGCTGGAGGAGGCGCTGCGCGGTGAACGCGTGCTGCGAACGATGCGTCTCGAGGAACGCTCGCCGGCCAGGGTGCTCGAGGTCAACGCCGCACCGCTTCGTGGTGCTGGTTTGGAGACCATAGGCGCGGTCGTGGTGCTCCACGACGTCACCCAGCTCCACAAGCTGGAGGGCATCCGGCGGCAGTTCGTGAGCAACGTCTCTCACGAGCTCAAGACGCCGCTGACGGCGATCCGCGGGTTCGTCGAGACCCTGCTCGACGCCGACGAGATCGATGCCGCTACTCGGCGGCGTTTTCTCGAGCGCATCCGCTTGCAGACGAATCGATTGTCGAGCCTGGTCGCGGACCTGCTCTCGCTGTCGCGGATCGAGTCGACCGATGGCGGCGCCGAGCGCCGGCGTGTCGACTTGCGCGCGCCGCTGATGGAGAGCGTGCGCGCGCTGCGTCCGGCGATCGAGGCCCGCGGGCTCGAGCTCGCCCTCGACTTGCCGCCACTGCCGGTGGTGGTGAGCGGCGAGGAGGAATCGCTGCGGCAGGCGTTATCGAACCTGATCGACAACGCCATCAAGTACTCGGAGGTGGGCGCGCCGGTCTTCGTGCGCCTGCGCCAGGAAGGTCCCGACGCGGTATTCGAGGTCGAAGACCGCGGCGCTGGCATCGAGCCGCAGCACCACCAGCGCATCTTCGAGCGCTTCTACCGGGTCGACCGGGCGCGGTCCCGGGATCTGGGTGGTACCGGGCTCGGCCTGGCGATCGTCAAGAACGTAGCCCAGGCGTTCGGCGGCGAGGTGGCGGTCGAGAGCCAGCCCGGAAGGGGCAGCCTGTTCCGCATGAAACTACCCCTCGCAGCCGGCGAGAGGGTCGCATGAGTGCCTCTGCGGGGCGCCTTCGCCTATTCTTTACGCTCACCTTAACTCGATCTTCACGGTCGTCCGCGACGCTCGCGCTTCGGCCAGGAGCGACCCTCAGGAGATTCACGGCCATGATCCAGAATCGGTTTCGCGCCCCGTCGTGGGCGCTGTTGGCTCTGCTCGGCGCTTGCGGCGGCGGCGACGTGGAGGAAGGACAGCTCCGGGGCACGGTCGGCGTCGACGGCTCGAGCACGGTGTTCCCGATCACCGAGGCCGTGGCGGAGGACTTCCGCGCGGAGGCGCCCGCGGTGCGCGTGACGGTCGGCATCTCGGGTACCGGCGGCGGCTTCAAGAAGTTCGCGAACGCCGAGATCGACATCGCCGACGCCTCGCGCCCGATCGACCCGACCGAGGTCGCCGCGGCGCAGGCGAACGGCATCGAGTTCATCGAGCTGCCGATCGCCTACGACGGCCTCTCGGTGGTCGTGCACCCGAGCAACGATTGGGTCGACCACCTCACGGTCGAGGAGCTCCAGCGAATCTGGCAGCCAGAGAGCACCGTGCGGACCTGGCGCGACGTGCGGCCCCAGTGGCCCGATAGGGAGATTGCGCTCTACGGCCCGGGCACGGACTCCGGCACGTTCGACTACTTCACCGAGGCGATCATGGGCAGGAGCGGCGCTTCGCGGAGCGACTACACCGCGAGCGAGGACGACAACGTCCTGGTGCAAGGTGTTGGCGGGGACCCGAGCGCGCTGGGATTCTTCGGTTTCGCGTACTACGTCGAGAACGCGGAGCGCCTCAAGATCGTGCCCATCGACCCGGGGACCGGCCCGGTGGCACCCAGCCAGGCAACCATCAACGACGGCAGCTACCGCCCGCTATCGCGTCCGGTCCTCATCTACGTGGCGCGCCCTTCCGCCGATCGCCCCGAGGTGGCAGCCTTCGTCGACTTCTACCTCGACCAGGTCGCGACGCTGGCCGAGGAGGTCGGCTACGTGGCGCTGCCGGAGGAGGCTTATGCCGCGGTGGAGCAGCACTGGCGCCGTCGCGTCACCGGCTCGGTGTACTCCGGTGGGCACACGACGGGGACGTCCATCGTCGAGCTGTTGGGCCAGGCATCGACGGCGCCCTCGGTCGAGTGAGCCGAGGCGGTAGGCGAGCTGAGCGCGCACCATGGGTGAACAGGGTTCGGGGAGCTCGGGATGGCCGCGGGCGGAAGGGGCGGACGGGCCCGCTCCGCCCGCTGTTGCCGCGCCGAGCCTGAGTCGACGGCGCCGTTGGAAGCGCGACCTGGCGGAGGGCGGCATCGGCGGCGCTCTCATGATCTGCGCGCTGATCTCGGTGGTCACGACGTTCCTGATCGTCATCGTGCTGGTCACCGAGGCAGCGACCTTCTTTCGCGAGGTCTCCCTCGGCGAGTTCCTGTTCGGCACTCGGTGGGCGCCGTTGCTGGAACCGCGCTCCTTTGGAGTGCTGCCGCTGGTGTGCGGGACGATGATGATCGTGCTCGGCTCGAGCGTCGTGGCGATTCCGCTCGGGCTCGCGAGCGGCATCTACCTGAGCGAGTACGCCGGTCCGCGCTCCCGCGCGCTGCTCAAGCCGGTGCTGGAGGTGCTCGCAGGCATCCCGACCGTGGTCTACGGCTACTTCGCGCTCACCTTCGTCACACCGATACTCCAGGCCATCCTGCCGCAGACACGCATCTTCAACGCCGCGAGCGCTTCGATCGTGGTCGGCATCATGATCTTGCCGATGGTCGCCTCGCTGTGTGACGACTCGCTGCTCGCCGTGCCCGACGACCTGCGCCAGGCGGCCCACGCTCTGGGCGCGACCCGCATGGAGGTGGCGCTGCGGATCGTGGTGCCCTCCGCGCTCAGCGGCGTCCTCGCGTCCTTCGTGCTCGCAGTCTCGCGCGCGATCGGCGAGACCATGGCGGTCGCGCTGGCTGCCGGCATGACGCCCAAGCTCACGATCAACTTCCTCGACAGCATCGCGACCATGACCGCCTACATCGTGCAGGTGAGTCTGGGTGACACCCCGGCCGGGACCGTCGAGTACAAGACGCTGTTCGCCGTGGCCTTGCTGCTGTTCGTCATGACTCTCGCGCTCAACATCCTCGGCGACCGCGTGATGCGTCGCTTTCGGGAGGAGTACGAGTGAGCCGTCCACAGGCGTCGGCGGGCGCTCCTCAGCTTCGGGCCGGAGCGCATCTCCGCCGCAGGCGTCGGTGGGCAGCCGCGTTCCATGCGCTGACGGTGGCGATGACGCTGACGGGCGTCGCGTTCTTGCTGCTGCTCTTGTTCCAGGTGGTGCGCGATGCCTGGGGCTGGCTGGACTGGCAGTTTCTCACCAGCTTCCCGTCGCGTCGCCCCGCGGATGCCGGTATCAAATCAGCGCTCTTCGGCACGCTCTGGATGATCGCCCTCACCGCCGCGATGGCGATCCCGGTAGGAGTGGCGGCGGCGGTGTACCTCGAGGAGTATGCGCGGCCGAGCCGGATCAAGACCTTCATCCAGATCAACATCGCCAACCTCGCCGGCGTGCCGTCGATCGTCTACGGCATCCTCGGGCTGGCGATGTTCGTGCGCTTCCTGCAGCTCGGGCGCAGCGTGCTCGCGGGGTCCATGACCATGGCACTGCTGATCCTGCCGGTGATCATCATCGCCGCGCGCGAAGCCATTCGCGCCGTGCCGCCGTC